>NZ_CP172404.1:0-313750 GCF_048213115.1 Niveibacterium terrae
TTCGAAGAGGTCTACACCACGCTGCATGACTTCGCGCGTGGCTATCCCTTCGATGTGGAGAACGAGGACTACCTGATCCACATCACCACCGGCACCCATGTGGCGCAGATCTGCTGGTTCCTGCTGACCGAGGCACGCTATCTGCCGGCGCGGCTGGTGCAGACCTCACCGCCTCGCAAGAAGGATGTGGCCAATACGGTGGGCAGCTACGAGTTGATCGACCTGGACCTGTCGCGCTACAACAAGATCGCCCAGCGCTTCCAGCGTGAGCAGTCGGACAATCTGAGCTTCCTGAAGTCCGGTATCGCGACGCGCAACCCGGCCTTCAACACCATGATCGAGCAGATCGAGAAGGTGGCGGGCCGCTCAAAAGCGCCGATGCTGCTGGTGGGGCCGACCGGTGCGGGCAAGTCCTTCCTCGCCCGGCGCGTGCATGAGCTCAAGCGTCATCGCCAGCAGCTGGCCGGCCGCTTCGTGGAGGTAAACTGCGCCACGCTGCGCGGGGATTCGGCCATGTCCGCGCTGTTCGGCCATGTCAAGGGCGCTTTCACCGGCGCGCAGAGCGAACGCCCCGGCCTGTTGCGGGCAGCCGATGGCGGCCTGCTGTTTCTGGACGAGATCGGCGAGCTGGGGCTGGACGAGCAGGCCATGCTGCTCAAGGCCATCGAGGAGAAACGTTTCTTTCCCTTCGGCTCGGACCGCGAGGTGGAGAGCGACTTCCAGCTCATCGCAGGCACCCACCGAGACCTGCGCCAGTGGGTGATCGAAGGACGCTTCCGCGAAGACCTGTTCGCGCGGATCAATCTGTGGACCTTCGACCTGCCTGGCCTTGCCCAGCGCCCCGAGGACATAGAACCCAATCTGGACTACGAACTGGAGAGCTTCGCCAGCGAGCACGGCCAACTGGTGCGCTTCAACGTCGAGGCACGCCGCCGCTATCTGGATTTTGCGGCATCCAGTGAAGCAGCCTGGCGCGGCAACTTCCGTGAGCTGGGGGCCTCTGTGACGCGCATGGCAACACTGGCCGATTCCGGGCGAATCACCGAATCTCAGGTCGCCGAGGAGATTTCCCGACTTCGCCACAGCTGGGGGAGTGACGTGGCGGAGGATGAGGCGCAGCGCGTGCTGGGGGAGGCCGTAACACTGCTGGACCTCTTCGACCGCGCCCAGCTCAATGCCGTGCTGGCTGTCTGCCGCGCGGCGGACAGCCTGTCGGCAGCCGGTCGCAAGCTGTTCACAGTGTCGCGGCAGGAAAAGAAGATCGCCAACGATGCGGACCGCCTGCGCAAGTATCTCGCTCGCTTTGGATTGGAATGGGCTGCAATAAAACGGTGAATCCCGCAGGAATGCCAGATTAACGTCTCTTCGTCGCCAGAAAATGGTTCAGCACATAAGCAAACATAGCCTGAGCGTTTCCGAAGCGGGCAGGCGCGGCAGTGTGAGCACCACCACCGCCAGCAGCAGGGGCGTTGTCTGTCTGCGGACGGAGCGGGACTTCTGGACAAGTCCTCGCGCCAGGCCCGCTCACTCCGCACTCCATTAGCCGAGCATTGCGCTGGCCATTGCCGTGCTGCGCCGAATGCTGTTCCTGCAGGCGCGGATAGACTGCAACAAGATCAGATGTCGATGTTCCTTGCGTACAGCGCGTTCTGTTCGATGAACTCGCGGCGGGGTTCGACGTTGTCGCCCATCAGCGTCGTGAAGATCTCGTCGGCGGTAATCGCGTCGTCGATCTGGACCTTCAGCATCCGGCGCACGGCCGGATCCATCGTCGTTTCCCAGAGCTGATCGGGGTTCATTTCGCCCAGACCTTTGTAGCGCTGCTTGGTCAGGCCGCGTTCGACTTCGTTGAACATCCAGCGCACCGCATCGGCGAAGCGCGTCACCGGCGCGGACTTTTCGCCGCGGCGCATCATCGCGCCTTCGCCGATCAGGCCGGACATCAGTTGTGCGGCCTTGCGGATCTGCGCATAGTCGCCGGAGCCGAGGAATTCGCGATCGACGACACCGCGGTGCAGGTTGCCGTGCTGGTAGCGCTCGACGGCCAGATCCCAGGTTTCGGTGTGCGGATCGAGCAGCGGACGGATCGTCACGCCCTTGGGCGCGACCACTTGCAGCTGATCGGCCGAGGCTTGAGCCGCGGCTTCCGTGGAAAGGTCCAGCGCGATGTCGTGTTCGAGCATCGCGACGAGCGCGATCGGATCGATGTAGCCGGACACCCGGTTGATGACCGCTTCGGCGAGCAGATAGTTGCGGACCAGCTCGGCGAAAGCCTCACCGGTCAGCGGCTCGGCGCCGGTGCGCGGCAGCAGCGATGCATCCTCGAGGCCCAACTTGAGCAACAAGGTGTTCAGCTCGAACTCGTCCTTGATGTAGCGCTCGGTGCGGCCGACCTTGACCTTGTAGAGCGGAGGCTGGGCGATGTAGATGTGGCCACGCTCGACGAGTTCGGGCATCTGCCGGTAGAACAGCGTCAGCAGCAGCGTACGGATGTGGGCGCCATCGACGTCCGCATCGGTCATGATGATGATGCGGTGGTAGCGGAGCTTCTCGGGTTTGTATTCGTCCTCGCCGACCCCGGTTCCGAGCGCGGTGATCAGCGTCGCGATCGCTTCGGACGCGATCAGCTTGTCGAAACGGGCGCGTTCGACGTTCAGCACCTTGCCGCGCAGCGGCAGGATGGCCTGGAATTTACGGTTGCGGCCCTGCTTGGCCGAGCCGCCTGCGGAATCACCCTCGACGATGTAGAGCTCGCACAGTGCGGGATCCTTCTCCTGGCAGTCGGCGAGCTTGCCGGGCAGGCCGACTCCGTCGAGAACGCCTTTGCGCCGGGTCATCTCGCGGGCACGGCGTGCCGCATCGCGGGCGCGCGCCGCTTCGACGACCTTGCCGCAGATCGTCTTCGCATCGAGCGGGCGTTCGAGCAGGAATTCGGCGAGCTTGGCAGCGACGACTTCTTCGACGGCAGGCCGGGCTTCCGAGGAAACCAGCTTCATCTTGGTCTGCGATGCGAATTTCGGATCGGGCATCTTGACCGACAGCACGCAGGCGAGGCCTTCGCGCATGTCATCGCCAGTGATGTCGACCTTGGCCTTCTTCGCAATCTCGTTTTCTTCGATGTACTTGTTGATGACCCGGGTCATCGCCGCGCGCAGCCCGGTCAGGTGGGTTCCCCCGTCGGTCTGCGGGATGTTGTTCGTGAAGCACAGCACCTGTTCCTGGTAGCTGTCGTTCCACTGCATCGCGACTTCGACCGAGAGTTCGATGTCGTGGACCTGGCCGGTCGTGATCAGCGTCGTGCCGTTGGCGTAGAAGACCGTCGGATGCAGCACGGTCTTCGCGCGGTTGATGTAGCTGACAAAACCTTTGACACCGCCGGAGAACGCGAAGTCCTCTTCCTTGCCGGTGCGCTGATCGACCAGACGGATCCGCACGCCGTTGTTCAGGAAGGAGAGTTCGCGCAGACGCTTGGCGAGCACTTCGTAGTGGAACTCGACAGTGCCGAAAATCTCCTCGTCGGCGAGGAAGTGCACTTCCGTGCCGCGCTTGTCGGTCTCTCCGCTCACGCGCAGCGGCGAAATCTCGATGCCGTCCTGGACTTCGATCAGGCGGTCATGGACCTTGCCCTGACGGAATTCGAGGACGTGGGTCTTGCCGTCGCGGTGGATGGTCAGGCGCAGCCACTTCGACAGCGCATTGACGCAGGACACGCCGACTCCGTGCAGACCGCCAGAGACCTTGTAGCTGTTCTGGTTGAACTTGCCGCCGGCGTGCAGCACACACATGACAATCTCGGCGGCAGAACGCTTGGGTTCGTTCTTGTCGTCCATCTTGACGCCGACCGGGATGCCGCGACCGTTGTCGGTCACCGAGATCGAGTTGTCGAGGTGGATCGTCACGACGATGTCGTCGCAGTGACCGGCCAGCGCTTCGTCGATCGCGTTGTCGACGACTTCGAAGACCATGTGGTGCAAACCCGTGCCATCGGAGGTGTCACCGATGTACATGCCAGGACGCTTGCGCACCGCCTCCAGCCCTTCGAGTTGCTGGATGCTGGATTCGTCGTAATCGTCAGTCGCTGGATTCAGATCGGACATCGGGTCGTTCTCGCTAGCGGTCAAACCGCGGTCGGTAAATGCAGGTACAGAAGAATCGGAAAACACCAAAAGATCCACAGGCCGCGCTCAGGCGGCCAGGGATCCACAGGCTGATGCTCTAGATGCGCATCGGCATTACGACGTACTTGAAGTTTTCGTTTCCGGGCAGTGTGAACAAAACGCTCGCACTGCCATCGTTCAGATGCAGTTCGATCTGATCGACGGAGTTGTTCGTCAGCACATCGAGCAGGTAGGTGACGTTGAAGCCGGTATCGACTCCTTCGCCCGAATAATCGACTTCGAGTTCTTCCTGGGCTTCTTCCTGTTCGGCGTTGGTACTCATGATCTTCAGGCTGCCCGGAGACAGCACGATACGCACGCCGCGGAATTTCTCGTTGGTCAGGATCGCGACCCGCTGCAGTGCAGCGAGCAGGGCCTGACGCGACAACACGACCAGTTTCGGGTGATTTTTCGGAATCACGCGCTCGTAATCGGGGAACTTTCCGTCGATCAGCTTGGTGATCAGCTCGATCGGACCGAACGAGAAACGGGCCTGGTTACCAGACAGGGAAATCTCCAGCGGCTCGTCAGTGTCTCCCAGCTGGCGCAAGAGTTCAAGCACGGTCTTGCGCGGCAGGATCACTTCGGTCTTCGAAAAATCGCCTTCGATGCCCGCCGAAGCGAAGCCCAGACGGTGCCCATCGGTTGCCACCATGCGCAGTTCGCCCCCTTCGACGACCATCAGCAAACCGTTCAGGTAGTAGCGGATGTCCTGGGCGGCCATCGCGTAGGAAACCTGGGCGAGCTGGCTCTTGAAGGACTTCTGCGAGACGACGATGCGAATCGCTTCTTCCTCGTTGAACTGCATGCGCGGGTAATCCGTTGCCGGCAGGGTCTGCAGCTGGAAGCGGCTCTTGCCGGCATGCAGCGACAGCCGGTTGCCATCGAGCTTGAAGCTGACTTCGGTCGCTTCGGGCAGCGCGCGCAGGATGTCCTGGAGCTTGCGGGCTCCGACGGTGAGGCTGGCGTCCTCTCCGCCCGATGCATTGCCGTGCGTGCGGATCTGGATCTCGATGTCGGTGGCGAGCAGCGTCAGCGCATCGGCTTTCTTGTCGATCAGCACATTGGACAGGATGGGCATCGTGTGCCGTTTTTCGACGATACCCGAGACCGACTGCAGAGGGCCGAGCAGAGCTTCACGTACTGCTGTTAACAGAAGCATCTAAGTAAACTCCTATTATTAGTTAACCTCGCCCGTTTTCTGTGGACAAGTCGATTTTGTTATTAAAAATCAGTTGCTTGGATTATGTATAAAGCTGTTTGTAAGCGGGGGTTGAAGCTCATGAACAACTGGGGACTCTTTTTTCGATTCCGGATTTTCCTTCATCTTTCCCCAAATGCTACCTGTCCGCTTCCACCGGAAATCCACAGGAGTCTTCTTGAAACAATTTTCAGGTTCTGGCTGGTTCTTTTTTTTGAACCAGGTTTTCCGCCTGGAACTTCGCAGTTAACAAGATCTTGTTTACATATAACTACTATTAGTTAACCAGAGCCATTTTCTGTTGATAAGCATGTTTTTTGTTTTAAAAACAGAAACTTGCTTCATGTATCAGTCTGTTTGAAAAGTGCGTATCGCGAGATGAACAACTGGGGACGCTTTTCCGGTGTGCACTTTTCTTCGCGCTTGTCCCCATTTCCTGCCCCCGCTCATCCACTGCAAATCCACAGTTTGCACTGTTTTGGTGCAATCAACCCTTCAAAGTCTGGGTCAGCACATGGACGTCGTGATTGAGCTGCTGATCCGCGAGGCGCAGTTCGGTGATCGTCCGGCAGGCATGAAGAACCGTCGTGTGATCCCGTCCGCCGAAAGCCTCGCCGATCGCCGGAAGCGACGAAGGGGTCAGTTCCTTGGCGAGGAACATCGCAACCTGGCGCGGGCGGGCGATCGCGCGGGTACGCTTCTTCGAGTGCATGTCGGCGACCTTGATCTTGTAGTAATCGGCGACGGTCTTCTGGATCAGCTCGAAAGTGATCTGCCGGTTGTGTGCGGCGAGCAGGTCGCGCAGCGCTTCCTTGGCGAGTTCAAGGCTGATCTCGCGATTGTGGAAGCGGGAGAAGGCAAGCACCTTCTTCAGGGCGCCTTCGAGTTCGCGAACGTTCGAGCGCAGGTTCTTCGCGATCAGGAATGCGACATCGTCGTTGAGCTGGATGCGCTCGACTTCGGCTTTCTTCTTCAGGATCGCGACCCGCATCTCCAGCTCAGGCGGTTCGATCTGAACCGTCAGACCCCAGTCGAAGCGCGAGATCAGCCTGTCCTGCAGGCCTTCGACGTCCTTCGGATAGGTATCGCTGGTGATAACGATCTGCTTTTTGGCTTCGACCAGCGCATTGAAGGCGTGGAAGAACTCTTCCTGGGTGCGTTCCTTGTTCTTGAAGAACTGGATGTCGTCGATCAGCAGCAGATCGAGCGAGCGGTAGTAGCGCTTGAACTGCTCAAAGCTCTTCTGTTGGTAGGCGCGGACGACATCGGCGAAGTAGTCCTCGGCATGGACGTAGCGAACCACCGCTTTCGGGTTGGCTTTCCAGACTGCATTGCCCAGTGCGTGGATCAAGTGGGTTTTACCCAGACCGACGCCACCGTAGACGAAGAGCGGGTTGTAGCTGGTGCCGGGATTCTGCGCGACCTGCATCGCCGCGGCGCGGGCGAGGTCGTTGGCGCGGCCGGTCACCAGGTTGTCGAAATTGAAGTCCGAGTTGAGCCGGGTTCTCTCGTAGGCCAGCGATTCGGTGCTGTCCGCTTCGACGATAGCCGCAGGGGCGTGCACGGCGGGCGCGTGAGTGCGCACTTCCGGAGCCGATTGGGCTGTCGTGTCCGTCGGCACGGGGGCCGAGGAGCGGGGGGGGGCGGGGCGCGGCGTGGTTTGGGCTGCGCTCACGGCCAGTTCGATCTGGACGGGCGAGCCGAAGAACTCGCTGCCGATTTCTTCGATCCGCCGCAGGTAGCGATCGCTGACCCATTTGAGTACGAAACGACTGGGGGCCAGCAGGCTGAAGTTCGTCGGATTTTCGGTGGAAACGCAGGACAAGGGCCGGATCCAGGTATTGAACTGCTGGGGGGGCAGCTCAGACTCCAGACGGGCGAGACAGTTGGACCAGAAATCTTGACTCACGTTTCAGAAACATCTTCCCGCTGATGCGAATTTTGCGGAAGTCCCCGCTCAGCATCAACTCTTTGTATTCGAAAGGATTTTTTCCGCCTGGTGGGCTTTTCCAGAGAATCTGGCAGGCGGCAGAACGGGGAGTATTCTACAATTTGTCCGCAGATTTATCCACAGATGTCCTTGCTGTGGATAAACGCATTTTCCTTGACAAACAGAGCCTTACGCGATATTTTCGCGCGTTTTTCCCCTCTCGAGGAATCCGATCATGAAACGTACTTATCAGCCCTCCGTGGTGCGCCGCAAGCGCACCCACGGCTTCCTGGTTCGCTCCCGTACCCGCGGCGGCCGCAAGGTCATCGCTTCGCGTCGTGCCAAGGGTCGTCATCGCCTCGCCGTCTGAACGTCTGGCGGCGGAAGTGTCCGTCGCTCGTCGTTGCCTGCGGCCTCAGTACAGGCTGCATGCTGCTGCAGAATTCGCCGAAGTTTTTTCCTATCGGCGGGCGCTGCGGGGGCGCTTGTTCAATCTCCACTACCGTCCGAACTCCGCCAGCGGAGCCAGGATGGGGTTTGTGGTTGCGAAAAAGCTTGCCCGCCATGCCGTACTGCGCAATCTGGTCAAGCGAATCGCGCGCGAGGCTTTCCGCCTGCGCCGCGAATCGCTGCCTGACCTCGATCTGGTGTTGAGACTTTCCTCTTCACCGAAGAACTCGAGCCGCCTTGCGATTCGCACCGAAATCGACGAATTGCTGGGAAGGCTGCCCCGCGGTTGAGAGGATTCGATGCGCTTCGTGATCGTCCTTTTCCTGCGTGCCTATCAGTACTTTCTGAGCCCGTTTCTGGGCCGGAACTGCCGTTTTCACCCCAGCTGCTCCGCCTACGCGATCGAATCCGTGCAACGTTACGGTGCCATAAAAGGCAGCTGGCTCGCGCTGCGTCGCTTGATGCGCTGCCACCCATGGAATCCGGGCGGTTATGATCCTGTTCCGTGAGCACTTCGCTCCGCTCCCCGCCCTTCGATAAAGACGATCCTGATGGACAATCGCCGCCTCATTCTTCTGGTGACCTTCTGCTTCTCCCTGGTGATGCTGTGGGATGCTTGGGTCAAATTCAATCAACCCCAGCCTGTTCCGGGCGCTGCGAGCAGCGCTGTCGCGAGCCAGAATGCCGGAGTGCCCTCGGCACCCGCTTCGGCGGCTTCCTCGGTTGCCGCCGCTCCTGTCCCGTCGGTGGCTAGCGTCAAGCGCAATGCCGCGACGACGCTCGTCGAAACGGACACGATTCGCGCTGAAGTCTCGGCCCAGGGCGGTGACATCATCCGTCTGGAACTGAAGAAACACGGTGCGACCGGCGACAGCAAACAGCCCTTCGTACTCTTCGACAACGGCCAGCAGCATGACTACTTCGCGCAGTCCGGTCTGATCGGCAAGGATCTGCCGAATCACAACACGCTCTACACGCTTCCGGGGGCGAAGTTCTCGCTCGCCGACGGCCAGGACAGCCTGACGCTGCGCCTTGCTGCTCCGGCAGTTAATGGTGTTCAGGTCACCAAGCTGCTGACTTTCCATCGCAACGGCTATGTGATCGACGTTGCACACGAGATCGTCAACGGCGGTACGACGCCGCTGGCGACCAGCGCCTACTTCAAGCTGACCCGCGACGAGAAGCCCGCTGAGGACAGCGGCCGCTTTGGTGCCCGCACCTTCACCGGCCCGGCTTTCTATACGGATGCGGACAAGTACGAGAAGGTCGATTTCTCTGCGATCGCGAAGGGCAAGGCCAAGCTGCCCAAGCCGGCTCCGGATGGCTGGGTCGCGATGGTCCAGCACTACTTCGTGACGGCTTTCCTGCCTGCCGCCGGCCAGCGCGAGTTCTTCGTTCAGGATGTCGGCAACGGTCTGTATTCGGCCGGGGTCAAGCTGCCGGTCGCGACCGTCGCACCGGGTGCGAAGAGCGTCGTCAGCGTGCCGCTCTACGCCGGTCCCCAGGAACAGGACGTGCTGAAGAAGCTCGCGCCGAGGCTGGATCTGGTCGTCGACTATGGCTGGCTGACCGTGATCGCCGCTCCGCTGTTCTGGCTGCTTTCCTTCCTGCACTCTCTGGTCCGCAACTGGGGCTGGGCGATCATCCTGATGACGGTGTTGATCAAGCTCGCCTTCTTCCCGCTTTCGGCGGCTTCCTATCGCTCGATGGCGAAGATGAAGACGCTGATGCCGAAGATGAAGAAAATCCAGGAGCAGTTCGCCGATGACCGGATGAAGATGAACCAGCACATGATGGAGCTGTACAAGAAGGAGAAGGTGAATCCGATGGGCGGTTGCTGGCCCATGCTGATTCAGATGCCTGTCTTCCTGGCTCTGTACTGGGTGCTGCTCGGCGCGGTCGAGATGCGTCAGGCTCCGTGGCTGGGCTGGATCGTCGACCTGTCGATCAAGGATCCCTACTTCATCCTGCCTATCATCATGGGGGTCACGAGTCTCGTTCAGGTCAAGCTCAATCCGGCGCCTGCCGATCCGGTTCAGGCCAAGGTCATGACCTTCATGCCCATCGTGTTCACGGTCATGATGGCCTGGTTCCCGGCTGGTCTGGTCGTCTACTGGGTCGTCAACAACCTGCTGTCGATCGCTCAGCAGTGGTACATCACGCGGATGATCAATGCCAGTATCGCTGCGAAAGCCTGATCGCGAGACGATCGCAGCGATCGCGACGGCGCCGGGGCGAGGTGGAATCGGCGTCGTCAGGGTTTCAGGCTCGGGACTTGCGGACTTTGCGACGGCGCTGACCGGTCGCCCGCCGGTTCCCCGCCAGGCCCGGCTCGCAAAATTTCTCGACGCGCAAGGCCGGCCAATCGATGCCGGCCTTTTGCTTTTCTTCGCTGGGCCGCATTCGTATACCGGTGAGGATGTGATCGAGCTTCAGGGGCACGGCGGTCCGGTCGTGATGAGGCTGCTGCTCGCGCGCTGCCTCGAACTCGGTGCGCGTCTTGCCCGACCCGGAGAGTTCACCGAGCGCGCTTTTCTGAACGACAAGATGGACCTCGCTCAGGCGGAGGCCGTTGCCGATCTGATCGACGCCGACACCGTGGCGGCGGCTCGTTCCGCGCTGCGCTCGCTCGACGGAGCTTTCTCCCGCCGGGTTCACGAGTGGCGAGATCAGCTTGTCGATCTGCGAATGCTGGTCGAGGCAACGCTCGACTTTCCCGAGGAAGAGATCGATTTTCTCAAAGCGGCTCGTGCATTCGAGCGCCTCGACAAACTCCGCGATGACCTCGATAAGCTACTCAGTCGCGCGAAGCAGGGCAGCCTGTTGCGCAGCGGGCTTCACGTCGTACTGGCCGGCCAGCCCAACGTTGGCAAGTCTAGCCTGCTGAACCAGCTCTCCGGCGAAGACCGGGCGATCGTGACCGATCTGGCTGGCACGACGCGCGACGTGCTGCGCGAGACGATCCAGGTTGAAGGCATTCCGCTCCACATCATCGACACGGCGGGTTTGCGCGAGACGAGTGACCAGATCGAGAAGATCGGTATTGAACGGACCTGGAAGGAAATCGAGCGGGCCGATGTGATCCTGAGACTGGTCGATGCGCGGTCCGGAATCGGCTCCGCTGATCACGAGATCGATTCCCGCTTGCCAAGTGGTGTGCCGGTGATCTGGGTCTTCAACAAAATCGATCTCTGTGCACAAGCCGTCGAGCGAAGAGATGGCGAGCAGGGGCTGGAAATATTTCTTTCCGCGGCGACCGGCCAAGGCTTGGACCTGCTCCGGCAGGAGTTGCTGAAGCTGGCCGGCTGGGAAGCTCAGGGTGAGGAAGTCTTCCTCGCGCGCGAGCGTCATCTCGAAGCGCTTCGCGAAGCGCTCACCGCGATCGGCAATGCGATCCAGAGAGCACATGAAGAAGCTCTGGAGCTGATGGCTGAGGAACTCAGGATTGCTCAGGAAGCGGTCAACCGGATCACCGGAGAGTTTGGTGCGGATGATCTGCTTGGAGTCATTTTTTCGCGGTTTTGCATCGGAAAGTAGAGGGCTCAATGGGCGAATACGATCTGAGTTATTACGACAGGGAAGCGGGTCAGCTGGCGCTGGAGATTGAGCGCAAGATGGTGATACTGAACATCGACTGGCGGGATCCGACTCGCTTGCGTGAGCTTGCGCGCAAGATCCTCGGCGAAAAGCTTTCCACTCCAAACTCAGTGGAGCAGGGATCCAAGGCCTGGGCTGAGCTGGTCGGGCTGGTCAATCTGATGAATGTTCTGATGGCCGAATCGGCTGCGAAGGACGTCGAGGTACACGGCAACGAGGCGTGGAAAGCGCTTGCCCGTGCGCTGTGGCTGGAGCGTGGCGATGCAGGGAAGAATATCGGTGACTGATTTGTTTCACGTGGAACATCGCCCGCAATGATCACGACTGGAATCCTGATTGCGGGCTCATTTCTCGCTGGTCTTGTCGATGCGGTCGTCGGCGGAGGAGGGCTGATCCTGATTCCTCTTTTGCTGACGACTTTTCCCGCTCTGCCGATACCTGTCCTGTTCGGCACGAACAAGGTCGCTGCCGCGGTCGGCACCACGTCGGCCTGTGTCCGCTATGCGCGCGCGGTCGCGATTCCATGGCGGACGGCGCTGAACGCGGCGAGCTTCGCGTTCTTCGGAAGCTGGCTCGGGGCTCGCGCTGTCTCGCTGCTGCCCAAGGAGACGATGAAGCCTCTGGTTCTGGCGATGTTGATCCTCGTTGGAATCTATACCTTCATCCGCAAGGATTTCGGGAAGGAGACGCGCAGCGAGCTGACTGGGCGGACCCTGACGCTTGCCGCTTCCGTGGTCGGGCTGACGATCGGCCTGTATGACGGTTTCTTTGGTCCCGGAACAGGAAGCTTCCTGATCTTCGCCTTCATACGCTGGTTCGGCTTCGACTTCCTGAAGGCATCGGCGACCGCCAAGGTCGTCAACCTGGCAACCAATTTGGCGGCGATTCTCTTCTTTGCGACGCACGATGGCATCATGTGGAAGCTGGCTGCGATGATGGCAGTCGCGAACCTGCTGGGTGCTCTGGTCGGTACTCACCTTGCTCTGAAGCATGGGAACGGCTTCATCCGTTGGCTCTTCCTCGGCGTCGTTTCGATTCTGGTCGCCAAGCTCGGCTGGGAAATTCTGATGCCTCTGCTGTGATTGTTCCACGTGGAACATCGCGATTTTCCACGCAGAGCGCTTGATCAACACAAATAGCTGTCAATTTGAAGGGGCGAGACTTAAAATTTCGCCCCTTCCGTCATCGAGAGATACCGATGCTCCATCCCTCCCGTTTTGATGTGATCGTCGTGGGTGGCGGCCACGCCGGAACTGAAGCCGCGCTGGCTGCAGCCAGGATGGGCTGCGCAACGCTGCTGCTGACCCACAATATCGAGACTCTGGGACAGATGAGCTGTAATCCGTCGATTGGCGGAATCGGTAAAGGACACCTGGTCAAAGAAGTCGATGCGCTGGGTGGGGCGATGGCCGAAGCGGCTGACGAAGGCGGAATCCAGTTTCGCATCCTCAATGCGAGCAAGGGGCCGGCTGTCCGTGCGACCCGGGCCCAGGCCGACCGAATTCTGTACAAGGCCGCGATCCGCGGAAGACTCGAAAATCAGCCCAATCTGACCCTGTTCCAGCAGGCGGTCGAAGACATCACAGTCTCTGGCGACAGGGTGACAGGGGTGATGACCCAGATCGGACTCAGGTTTGAAGCGCCAACTGTCGTGCTGACTGCCGGGACCTTCCTGAACGGCTTGATCCACGTTGGCCTCGATCACTATCCAGGCGGTCGGGCCGGGGATCTGCCCGCGATCAGCCTGGCGCAGCGCCTGCGCGAACTCCAGCTCCCGGCCGGAAGGCTCAAGACCGGCACTCCGCCGCGGATAGACGGAAAAACGGTCGATTACTCGGTCATGGAAGTCCAGCCCGGCGACACGCCGGAGCCGGTGTTCTCCTTTCTGGGCAACGCAGCGAGTCATCCACGCCAAATGCCGTGCTGGATCACGCATACCAATGCCGGAACGCACGACATCATTCGGGCCAACCTCGATCGCTCGCCGATGTACACGGGCGTGATCGAAGGCGTCGGGCCGCGCTATTGCCCGTCCATCGAGGACAAGATCCACCGCTTCGCCGGTAAGGATTCGCACAGCGTCTTCCTCGAACCGGAAGGGCTGACGACGCACGAGCTGTATCCGAACGGTATTTCGACCTCTCTGCCTTTCGACGTCCAGCTCGCGATCGTCCGCTCGATCAAGGGCATGGAGAACGCGCATATCCTGCGTCCCGGCTATGCGATCGAATACGACTTCTTCGATCCGCGAAACCTGAAGTCCAGCTTCGAAACGAAGACGATCTCGGGACTCTTCTTCGCCGGCCAGATCAACGGGACGACCGGCTACGAGGAAGCTGCGGCCCAGGGCCTGCTCGCCGGAGCGAATGCGGCGCTGCAGGCTCAGGGCAGGGATGCCTGGTGTCCGGCGCGAAGCGAAGCCTATCTGGGAGTCATGGTCGATGATCTGATCACGCGCGGAGTGTCGGAGCCCTACCGGATGTTCACGTCGCGCGCCGAATACCGGTTGAGCCTGCGCGAAGACAACGCCGATCTGCGACTGACCGAAGCGGGGCGCAGACTGGGGCTGGTTCCCGATGCGCGCTGGGATGCTTTCTGTCGCAAACGCGATGCGATCGCGCAAGAGATCGAACGGCTGCGTTCGACCTGGGCGATTCCGCACAAGCTCGCCGCGGGCGAAGCCGAAGCCCTGCTCGGCCAGCCGCTCGAACATGAAGCCCGTTTCTTCGATCTGCTGCGCCGTCCCGGAGTCGGCTATGCGGGTCTGATGGGCTTGTCGAGCGCACCGAAAAACCCCCTGAGCACGGCCCAGGAAATCGAGCAGATCGAGATCTCGGCGAAGTACCAGGGCTATATCGACCGCCAGAGCGAGGAAGTCAGCCGTCAGGCGGAGCAGGAAAACACACCTCTGCCCGAGGATCTGGACTTTGCCGAAGTCCGCGGACTCTCGATCGAGGTCCAGCAGCGACTCAGACAGAGTCGCCCCCAGACCCTGGGCCAGGCGAGCCGGGTTCAGGGAGTGACGCCGGCGGCGATCACGATGTTGATGATCCACCTGAAAAAGAAGAGCAGAAACTGATGACGATGACTAGCGCTGAACTTCTCGATCACGGCCTCGCTGAGCTGGGCCTGGATCTGGCTGCCGAGACCCGGGCGAAACTGCTCGCCTATGCAGCTCTGATCGCCAAGTGGAACAAGGTTTACAACCTGACGGCGATCCGCACCGAAGCCGAGATCGTGACGCTCCATCTCCTCGATTCGCTGACCGTTCTTCCCCATATCGATGTCCCCCGGATCGCCGACATCGGCTCGGGCGCCGGCCTGCCCGGTATCGTTCTGGCCATCGTCCGGCCCGAGCTCGAGGTTCATACCGTCGATACGGTTCAGAAGAAGGCGACCTTCATGCGCCAGGCCGGAATCGAGCTGGGACTGAAGAACCTAACCGCCCATCACGTCCGCGTCGAACAGTGGCAGTCCGAAGAACGCTTCCCGGCCGTGATTTCGCGGGCCTTTTCGGATATTTCCGATTTCGTCGCGTTGACCCGTCACCTTCTCGTGCCGGGCGGTCGCTGGCTCGCAATGAAGGGGGTCTATCCTCACGACGAACTGAGTCACCTGCCCGCCGAAGTGAAGCTCGTCGAAGCGATCCCGCTGAGCCTGCCCGGCGCGGGGGATACGCACCGTCACCTGATCGTCCTGAAAGCTGACTGATGGCCAAGATCTTTGCTGTTGCGAACCAGAAGGGTGGAGTCGGCAAGACCACCACGACCGTCAATCTGTCCGCCGCGCTGGCCGCCCACGGTCAACGCGTGCTGCTGATCGACCTCGATCCCCAGGGCAATGCGACGATGGGTTCGGGCATCGACAAGCGCAGCCTGCCCGTGTCGGTCTACCACCAGCTGGTCGGGCTCAAGAGCCTCGCCGAGGTCCGCACGCGCGCTGAAGCGGCTGGTTACGACGTGCTGCCCAGCAATCGCGATCTGGCCGGTGCTGAAGTCGAGATGGTCGATCTCGAAAACCGCGAGAACCGCCTTCGCGATGCGTTGCGCGAAGTCGATGCCGACTACGATTTCGTGCTGATCGACTGTCCGCCTTCACTGTCCATGCTGACACTGAACGGGCTCTGCGCCGCGCACGGTGTCATTATTCCTATGCAATGTGAGTATTATGCGCTGGAAGGCCTGTCCGATCTGGTCAATACGATCAAGCAGGTCCATGCGAAGATGAACCGGGATCTGAAGATCATCGGCTTGCTGCGCGTGATGTTCGATCCGCGCAGCACGCTGTCGCAGCAGGTATCGGCCCAGCTCGATGCGCACTTCGGAGACAAGGTCTTCAAGGCGATCATTCCGCGCAACGTGCGCCTCGCTGAAGCGCCCAGCCACGGTCTGCCCGGAGTCATCTTTGACAGAGCGGCCAAGGGATCCCAGGCCTATCTGAGCTTCGCGGCCGAGATGATAGGGCGGGTCAAGGAAGGCTGATGGTGGAGTTTTTCGACCCCGAGCTGCTCGCGCCCGAGCTCAGGAGCTGCCGTGATGCGCTTGCTGCTGCCGCCGAGTCGGCCGGACTTGAGGCGACGCGAGTCCGCGAGCAGGTCCTGCTCGATGGCTGGATCGTTCGCTTTGCGAGTAGTTTGGCCAAAAGAGAACGCTGCATCATTCCCCTCGGGGAAGGGGCTCTGCCCCTCGACGAGAAATTCTCCCGGGTCGAGACGATCTTTGCGAAAACAGGCCAACCGGTCCTTTTCAGGATCACGCCCTTCGCTCCGCCGGATCTGGATCGCGAACTTTCCAGACAGGGATATTCAGCCTTTGAAGATAGCCGGGTCATGCTGGCCGGCCTCGAACGGCGCGGTGGGATGGCAAAGCCTGTGGCGGGCACCCTCAAGGAAACCGTGACCGCAAGAGGGCTCGTCCTTGAGCTGTGCGAAGGCGGAGAGATCCTGGCCGGGGGCCGGCTCAAGATCGATGGCGGGATGGCGGGCCTCTATGGCGTTCACACGCACGCCGAAGCCAGGGGGAGGGGATACGCCTCCCTGATCGTCGCTGAGCTGCTCAGAAGGGCTGAAACGGCCGGCGCACGACATGTCTGCCTGCAGGTTGGCGCCTCCAATGAAGTCGCCAGGCATCTGTATCGCAAGTTTGGATTTATCGACCGTTACGCTTACTGGTATCGACAAAAATGGTAAAGAAACCCAAAGGCCTGGGCCGTGGCCTCGAAGCACTGCTCGGTGGCGACAATCTGGATGAAGACTCGGGTCGGCTCGCGAATCTGGCGGTCAGCGAACTTCAGCCTGGCAAGTATCAGCCGCGCACCCGGATGGATGCTGGCAGCCTCGAAGAGCTGGCCGCATCGATACGCTCCCAGGGAGTGATGTCGCCGATCCTGGTGCGGCCGATCGGTGGCGGACGCCACGAGATAATCGCCGGCGAGCGCCGCTGGAGAGCGGCACAGATCGCCGAGCTCGCCGAAGTTCCGGTGCTGATCCGCGAGATTCCCGACGAAGCCGCTCTGGCGATGTCGCTGATCGAGAACATCCAGCGCGAAAACCTGAACCCGCTCGAAGAAGCCCAGGGCATCCAGCGCCTGATTGAAGAATTCGGGATGACTCATCAGCAGGCCGCCGACGCGGTCGGTCGTTCGCGGCCGGCGACGAGCAACCTGCTGCGCCTGCTCGCACTGCCCGAAGCGGTGCGCGAGCTGCTGATGGCCGGCGACATCGAGATGGGCCATGCCCGTGCGCTGCTCCCGCTCGACCCGGCCCAGCAGATCCTGCTTGCCAACCAGGTCGTCGCCCGCCGGTTGTCGGTGCGCGAGACCGAGAAGGCGGTCCATCAGGCCCAGAGGCCCGAAGCTGAAAAGGCCGAGAAGCCCGTCAATCGCGATGTTGTGCGCCTGGAGGAAGATCTCGCCGACAGGATAGGTGCGATGGTCAGGATTCAGGCCAACAAAAAGGGGGCGGGCAAGCTCGTCATCGAGTTCGGAAGCCTCGATCAGCTCGACGGAATCCTCGGTCGCATCGCCTGAGCCACCCGGCGCGGGGCGCTTGCTCCCACGGAATGTTAATTCGCGTGAATAATTTACCCTTAAGGAGTATGCTATTTGCGTATGATGACCGTGGGAATCCGCAGCCCGTTGGGGTTTTGACCGTTTAGCGCGTCACGCCATAAGGGATTTCCCTTGTGGGTTTCAAAAATACGCACGGCATAATCTGCGGCATAATTCAATTTGCTGGAAGGCGCGAACGGGTACTCGCGTCGGGCGCTGTTGCCAGGTGCAAAACCCGCATGGGCGATACAGATTTTGAATTTTTCGGGAGGCCTGCCTTGAACGCGACACAGAGCGCCATCGACACGAATTTTCTGGGGAACATCAACGATTTTCTCGCTGAAGGTCTGTCCTCTGTTCAGCCCATGGCGGACCGGAATGAAGCCGAGGATACCGTTCTGCCGAACGGACTTGCGCTTGCGAAGATGCCGTCGCGCGGACGCATAGACATGTGGTGGATTGCTGCGCCGGACAGTCCTTTCGCGACTCTGGAACCCGAAGAGATCATCGGTTCGGTGCTGCACAACAGCCGTGGCAAGACGAGTCCGATTGCCGGTTTCGACCCTTCCTGCCGGCGGATCGTGACGCGCTCGGGAAGCGTCTATGAGCTCGGGATGCCCGAGACCGGCTTCGCGGCTCACGGCAGACGCGTGCTGCGACGCCTGGGCTTCTGAGCGGACACGGAGCGCGTGCTAAAATCCCCGCTTCTGCCGCGGGGATGTCGATGATCGAGCTCACCGTCAATGGGGCGGCCCACACGCTGCCCGAAACCACCAGCCTCGCCGAACTGCTCGGACAGCTTGGTTTTTCCGGAAAACGGATCGCTGTTGAACGCAATGGCCTGATCGTGCCCCGTGGGCGTCACGCGGACGAACGCCTCGCCCACGGCGACCAGATCGAAATCGTGGTCGCTGTTGGCGGTGGTTGAGCGGCCTTTTCCCTGAATACCAGACAAAATGACTGAGCCGCTGATCATTGCCGGTACGCCCTACCATTCCCGTCTTCTGGTGGGTACCGGGAAGTACAAGGATTTCAAGCAAACCCGTGAAGCCGTCCTCGCTTCCGGTGCCCGGATCGTGACCGTTGCGATTCGCCGAACCAATATCGGACAGGATCCGCAAGCGCCCAGCCTGCTCGATGCGCTCCCGCCGTCCGAGTTCACCTATCTTCCGAATACTGCAGGTTGCTTTTCCGCCGACGAAGCGGTGCGCACTCTGCGCCTCGCGCGCGAGCTGCTCGACGGCCACGATCTGGTCAAGCTCGAAGTGCTCGGCGACAAGGAGACGCTGTTTCCGAACATGCCCGAAACCCTGAAAGCCGCCGAGACTCTGGTCAAGGAGGGCTTCAAGGTCATGGTGTATTGCTCGGACGACCCGATCCAGGCGAAGCTGCTCGAAGAGATCGGCTGTGTCGCGGTGATGCCGCTGGCTTCCCTGATCGGTTCGGGGATGGGCATCCTGAACCCATGGAACCTGAAGCTGATCATCGCCCAAGCCAAAGTGCCGGTCATCGTCGATGCCGGAGTCGGCACTGCGTCGGATGCGGCGGTGGCGATGGAGCTCGGCTGTGACGGAGTGCTGATGAACTCGGCGATCGCGCTGGCTCAGGATCCCGTCCTGATGGCCGGAGCAATGAAGAAGGCGGTCGAAGCGGGCCGCGAGGCTTTCCTTGCCGGGCGTATGCCCCGCAAATTCTATGCGGCGAATCCCAGCTCGCCGACCGACGGTCTGATCGGCCGCTGATTCTCGATGGGCTCAGATCCTGTTTTGTGCCCCCCTGAGGCACAGAGCAGAACCCGAGCCCAGGAAACCTGATTTCTGATGAATGACACTTCCGAAGCCCGCAAGCACCTGTCGGTCGACGATCCCAAGACCCGGCCCATCCGCAGCTATGTGCGCAGAGAGGGGCGGATGTCGCCCGCTCAGGAGCGCTTCATTGCCGAGATGATGCCGCGGGTTGGTGTTCCCTATCAGGCGGCTCCGCTCGACTTCGCGGAAGCCTTCGGGCGCAGCGCACCGACCATTCTCGAGATCGGTTTCGGGATGGGAGATTCGACGGCGAAGATCGCCGAAGGGCGACCCGACGATAACTTCCTGGGCATAGAAGTCCATGGCCCCGGTGTCGGCAACCTGTGCAAGCTGATCGCCGAACGCGACATCCCCAACATTCGGGTCATGCAGCACGACGCGTTTGAAGTCGTCCGCGACATGATCGCACCTGGTTCGCTGGCCGGGATCCACATCTATTTCCCCGATCCCTGGCACAAAGCCAGACACAACAAGAGACGCCTGATCCAGGGGCCTTTCGTTGCCGAATTGGCTCAGCGGCTCGCGCCCGGCGGCTATATCCACTGCGCGACCGACTGGGAAGAGTATGCGGTGCAGATGCTGGACGTGCTGTCGGCCGAGCCGCTGCTTGAGAACACTGTCGAAGCCTACGCGCCAAAGCCGGACTATCGTCCCTTGACCAAGTTCGAGAACCGCGGCCTGAAGCTCGGTCATGGCGTCTGGGATCTGGTCTTCCGCCGCAAATAGCTGGAGCCAGGTCTGTTCGTTTGCCAGCCTTGGCTGGCCAAAGAACAGACCTGACCTGACCCGAAGAGGAGTGAAGCGATGATTCCATCCCGTCCCTATGGCAACACCGGAATTCGGGTCTCTGCGCTGGGCCTGGGCGCTGGCCAGATCGGCGATGCCCGCCTCGATGAGGCGGTGGTTGGAGAGCTGCTCAACACGGCCGTCGATGCTGGGATCTCGCTGATCGATACGGCGCGCGGCTATGGGCTCTCCGAAGAGCGCATAGGACGGCACCTCGGTGCTCGACGCGATGAGATCGTGCTGTCGACGAAGGTCGGCTACGGGATCGAAGGCGAGAAAGACTGGACGGGTGCCTGCATCACGGCGGGAATCGAGGCGGCCTTGCGTCGCCTGAAAACCGACCGAATCGACATCGTCCACCTGCACTCCTGTCCCTGGGAAACCCTGGCCAGAGGAGAGGTCATCGCTGCACTCGAAGCGGCCAAAGCCGCCGGCAAGCTACGCGCGATTGCCTACTCGGGCGAGAACGAAGATCTCGCCTGGGCGCTCGACAGTGGGCGCTTCGATGGCTTCATGGCCTCGCTGAATCTTTGCGACCAGAGGGTGATCGAGACGGTGTTGCCCCGCCTCGCCGGGCGCGGCTTCATCGCCAAGCGGGCGATGGCCAATCATCCCTGGCGCTTCACCGAGCAGCCCCGCGGGGATTACTCCGAGGTCTATTGGCTGCGAATGCGCGAGATGGCTCTTCCGGATTTTGGTCATCCGCGCGACGAACTGGCCTTGCGCTTTGCTGTATTCCAGCCAGGAGTCAGCAGCGCGATCGTCGGGACTTCAAAAGCCGCTCATCTGCTGCACGACCTCGGCCTGATCGCCGGAGGGCCATTGCCTGCCTACTGGGTGGGTTTGCTCAGGGCAGGGTTTGTCGAACACGACAAAAACTGGCGCGGTCAGATCTGAAGCCGCGTGTGAAATTTGCTGGGTCACGGCGTTTGATGAACATATGATGAACATGTTTTTCCGGCGGTGTGGCGGCATCCTGACTTTTCCATCCGCCCAACTTCTCGGGAGTCGTGGATGGAAAAAGACGGCGCAAAAACCTATGTTCCGGTGAAGTGGTCGGCAGAACTCGAAACCGGCTTTGCCGATGTAGATGCCCAGCACCACACTCTGGTCGGTCTGCTCAACAAGGCCGGGGCCGCACTGAATGCGTCCAAGCCTGCTTTGCTCGAACACCTGTTGCAGGAACTGATCGCGTATTCCCAGTACCACTTCGAGACCGAAGAGACTCTGATGCGGCGCTGCCGTTACGCGGAGAACGCACCTTTCGAAGCCGCAACCCATCTGAACCAGCACCGTTCTTTCACGTCGCGCGTCCATGTCATGTACGACACGCTGATCGAGGACGGCGAGCTTCAGCCGCGCGAACTGCTCGACTTCCTGTCGAGCTGGCTGGCGCTGCACATCCGCCACACCGACCAGCTTCTGGTGCACTTCCTTGCCCAGGCGTCCGGTTGGGAGCGGAAGTAACAGCCCGAAATAGTCCCGATCCTCGCGGGAACACCTGATCAAAGCGGGAGTGCTTGAATAGCGCCATCGGCTCGATTGAGCCTGGATGGCGAAGAGGACTCCCATGAAGAAACGAACGATGTTGTTTGCCGCCGCGGGTATCGTGTCGGCTGCGTTGGCATTTCCCCTTGTGGTCTCGGCGGAAGGCCCCGGGCCAGGCGAGGGCATGCACGAAACTGATCGCGGCGGCCCCGGCCCCGATGGCGAAGGCATGCGCTGCCCCGAAGGAATCAGACATTTCGCGACCCGTCATCTGGATGCACTGCACGATGCCCTGAAGCTCACCTCGGGCCAGCAGAGCGCGTGGAAAGCCTACCGCGATGCCGAGCTCGTCCGCTTCGACAAGAAGCCGCAAGGCCCAGAAGAGCCCAAGGAGCTGTCCGCTCCGGAGCGGCTCGAAAAGATGATTGCCGACCTTGGCAAGCACCAGCAAGAGCTGAACGCGACTCTGGCCGTCACGAAGAAGTTCTATGCCCAGCTGACCCCCGAGCAGCAGAAGATTTTCGACCGGGAATCGGCTCCCCGGCATCCCCCCCGCGGCGGGGAAGGCCGCAAAGCGCCTCCTCCTCCTCAACCGTGAGGAGCGAGGAAAACCACACACCGGATATGACGAAGTAATTGCCTTGCGGGGTGTTCGTCGGCACAATGAGTTCCGGGGTTTCTGCCTGTGATCTTCGGCAGGAAAACCATGGTGTGTGGTCAGTAGTGGTGTGAAGGGCCGGAGCGCGGGGGCGCTCCGGCCCTTTTTTTAAACTCCGCGGCGCTTCAGGATCGCGAGGAATTCATCGGCTTTCTGAAAACCGATGACGCGCGAAATTTCCTGGCCACGGGCATCGAAGAAGACGATCCCGGGCGGCCCGAACAGATCGAAACGCTTGAGCAGCGCACGCTGGTCGGGGCTGTTCGCGGTCACGTCGACCCTGACGAGCAGCGTGTTGGCGAGCGCGGCCTGGACGCGTGCATCGCTGAACGTGAACCGGTCCATCTCTCGGCAGGAGACACACCATTCGGCCGAGAAGTCGAGCATGACCGGCCGTCCTTCGGCGAGCTTCTTGTCGAGCTCGGCGATGCTGGCAACGCTCTGGTAGTTGAGCTTTGCCGCCGGAGCCGCCGCCGAGGCTCCGCGCAGAAAGCCCAGAGGTTGAAGCGGGTCGCGCGAGCCGCCCAGCGCGCCGATCATCAGCGCCGAGCCGGCGAGCAGTGCGATCACGCCCACGCCTTTCCAGAAGCGGGTCCAGCCCTGAGCCGAACTGGGCAGCGGGTCGAGCGCATGCAGGAAGATCGCCGACACGATCAGCAGGGCCGCCCAGGCGAGCATCACCGCCAGCGGCGAAATCACCGGGGTCAGCAGCCAGATCGCCAGCGCCAGCAGGATCACGCCGAAAACTTTTCTGACCGCTTCCATCCAGGATCCGGCGCGCGGCAGCAGCTCGCGGGCGGCGGTGACGGCCAGTAGCAGCGGCAGACCCATGCCCAGCGCCATCACGAAGAGCGCCAGTCCCCCGAGCAGCGCATCGCCACTGCGGGCGATGTAGAGCAGAGCACCGGCGAGTGGCGCCGCGACGCAGGGACCGACGATCAGCGCCGACAGCGCGCCCATCACGGCAACGCCGGGAAGAGAGCCCGCCTTCTGGCCGTTCGCGGAGCTGGAGAGTCGGCTTTGCAGTGCGGCCGGCATTTGCAGCTCGTAGAAACCGAACATCGCTCCGGCCAGCGCGACGAAGATCAGCGCGAAAGCGCCGAGCACCCAGACGTTCTGCAGCGCGTTGGCGAGCAGGGTTCCCGAAAGACCCGCCGCGACTCCGGCGATCGCATAGGTGATCGCCATCCCCAACACATAGGCGAGGGCCAGAGCGAAGGAGCGCGAGCGCGATATCGTGTTGTCCTGGCCGACGATGATGCCCGACAGGATGGGTAGCATCGGCAGCATGCAGGGCGTGAAAGCGAGGCCTAGGCCGGCGCCGAAGAACATCAGCAGCGTCAGCAGCAGCTTGCCGCTGCCGAGCTGCCTGGCCAGCAGGCTCGCTTCATCGCTCGCGGGGGCGGGAGCCTGAGCCGGGCCGCCCTGTTCGAGTTTGCCGAGCGCCTGAGCGAGGCTGGGAGGGGCGGAAGCGAGCTTGAGCTCGCGCGTCATCGGCGGATAGCAGACGCCCAGATCGGCGCAGCCCTGATAGCTGACCGAGATCACCGCGTCGCGGCTGTCTCCCTGAGTTAGCGGGATAGCAATGCTCAGCGCCGTGCGGTAGGTCTCGACCTGGCCGAAGTTCTCGTCCTGCTTGGGTTTTCCGGGCGGAATCCGTGCTTCGCCGAGCGTGATTCCGGCGGATTTTGCGGCGAAGGAAAAACGGTGGCGGTACAGGTAGTAGCCGTCGGCAATCTTGAACTTGATCGCGACGGTGTGGGCATCGATGGCTTCAATGCTCGGTTCGAAAGCCTTTTCGGGATCGAGCGCTTCGGCGGCCCGGACCGCGCTTGTGGCGCAGAGGAGCGACAGCAGCAGAATGAGGATCTGTTTCATGGGGGGGGCTTTAGAGGTTTGAGGGGCCGGACACGAAGGTCCGACCCCGACGGATTACTTCTTCTTGGGTGCGGGAGCAGATGCAGCCGGAGCCGCCGCGGTCGACTTGTTGGACAGGCAGGACTTCATGAAGGCCTTGCGTTCATCGCCCTTCAACGCTTTGTCCTTGGCGTCCTTGTTGCAGGTCTTCATCTTCTCCTGCTGGGCGGTCGGCTTCTTCGGCGCATCGGCCGCGAGGACGGGGTTCAGCTGTGCCACCAGGACGGCAGCAGCAGCGGCAAACATCCATGTTTTCATCGGCATATCCTCCATCAAGGGTCTGAACCCGACCCGGGTTTGTTTTACTCCAGCGCTTCGCGCTGACGATCAACGAACTCCTGCATGGAGTCGATTCCACGCAGTTGGAGGATGGTATTGCGGACCGCGGCTTCCAGCAATACGGCCAGGTTGCGGCCTGCCGCGACGGGCAGCGTGACGCGCCGGACCGGTACGCCGAGGATTTCCTGACTGTCGTCATCGAGAGGCAGACGGGGCGTCGTCGAGACTTCACCGCGGATCTGGCGGTGCAGATGGACGACTAGTTTGAGTTTTAGCTTGCGGCGGCAGGCGGTCTCGCCGAAGATCGTCCGGATGTTCAGGATGCCCAGGCCGCGGACTTCGAGGAAGTTGCGCAGCATCTCGGGGCACCGGCCTTCGAGCACGCCCGGAGCGATCCGCGAGATCTCGACGACATCGTCGGCGACGAGGCCGTGGCCGCGCGAGATCAGTTCCAGAGCGAGTTCGGACTTGCCGGCGCCCGAATCCCCGGTGATCAGCACCCCGAGCCCCAGAACGTCCATGAAAACGCCGTGCAGCGAAGTCTTCTCGGCCAGCGAACGCGCCAGATAGTTGCGCAGCGAATCGATGACCCGGGCCGACTCGCAGGAACTCGCGAAGGTCGCGATTCCCGCCGCATCGAGGATGGCGAGGAGCTTGTTGGGGATTTCACAGCCATCGGCGACGATGATTGCGGGCGGTTTCGCCTGCAGCACGTTGTCGAGCAGGCTTTGCAGTTTGTCGTGGCCCTGACAGCGGATCCAGGCGAGTTCCGCCTCACCCATCACCTGGAGCCGGCAGGGATGGATCACGTTCAGATGGCCGACCAGTTCGGCGGGCCAGATCTTGTCGTCGGGAACTCTCAGTTCGCCGTCGAGCGGTCCGGCCAGATGCGCGAGCGCGAGTTTTTCGCTGTGGTCGGCGAACAGCTTGGCGATGCTAGTGCGCCGCATCGGCATTCCAGTTCACGAACAGCGTGTGTGCTTCGGACGCGTCGCCGGCTTTTTGCAGGGCTTCGCGGAATGAGCGGTCGGAGAACATCTGGGCCAGTTCGGAGAGCAGGCGCAGATGGAATTCGGTGGCGGCTTCGGGAACCAGAAGCACGAAGATCAGGCTGACCGGCTTGCCGTCAGGAGCTTCGAAGCGAACCGGTTCGGCGAGCTGGATGAAGGCTCCGACCGCTTCCCTGAGGCCTTTGATCCGGCCGTGGGGGATGGCGACACCTTGACCCAGGCCTGTCGATCCGAGCTTCTCTCGGGCGAAGAGCGCATCGTAGACGATGCTGCGGGCAATTCCCTGGTGGTTCTCGAACATCAGTCCGGCTTGTTCGAAAACGCGCTTCTTGCTGCTTGCGTCGAGTCCGACGATCACGTTCGTCGGGGCCAGGAGGGGTGCGATCAGATTCATAATTTGCGGGGGCCAGGTCCTGCTCTATCAAAGCCGGACCTGGCCCCCTCCGTTGTTTCGATTCAGGAAATATCAGGTTTCGTCAGCAGCGGTCTGGCGCTTCAGCGTGTCGCGCCCGTGATCGGAGGTCTTTTCCTTGTGCTTGACCACCTGGCGATCGAGCTTGTCGACCAGGGCGTCGATCGCGGCGTACATGTCGTCGGCTTCCGCCTCGACATAGATGTCCTTGCCGCGCACATGGACCGTGACTTCGGCCTTCTGTTTGAGCTTCTCTACCGACAGGATCACTGCGGTACTTGTGACGAGGTCGAAGTGGCGGATCGGGCGATCCAGCTTCGAGGTCACATAATCGCGAAGTGCGGGGGTGACTTCAACGTGGTGGCCGGTGATGTTCAAGTTCATGATCACTCCTCTCAGATCGTCTTGCGCTGACTGACCGGCGGGATGTTGAGCGCTTCGCGGTACTTTGCGATGGTTCTGCGCGCGACAACGATGCCCTGCTGGCCAAGAAGTTCGGCGATGCGCGCGTCGGAAAGCGGTTTTTTGCGATCCTCCGCGGCAACCAGCTGGCGAATCAAGGCGCGAATCGCCGTTGCCGAGCATGCGCCACCTGAATCCGTGGCGACATGGCTGCCGAAAAAATATTTGAGTTCCAGTATCCCCCTTGGTGTAGCCATGTATTTCTGCGTCGTCACTCGGGAAATCGTCGATTCGTGCAGTTCGAGTTGCTCGGCGATTTCGCGCAGGGTCAGAGGACGCATGGCCACGTCGCCATAATCGAAGAACTGACGCTGGCGGTCAACGATGGCCTGTGAAACCCTCAGGATCGTGTCGAAGCGTTGCTGCACGTTCTTGATCATCCACCTGGCTTCCTGCAGCTGGGAGGAGAGCGATGCGCTCGATCCGCGATGCTGTTGCAGGATTCCTGCGTAGAGCTGGTTGATCCGCAATTTCGGCATCGCATCGGGGTTCAGCATAACGCCCCAACGGCCACGGATTTTGCGCACGATCACATCTGGAACGATGTAGCGTGCTTCGAGCGCGGCGAAGCGCGCGCCCGGATGAGGATCGAGCGCGCAGACTCGCAGATGGGCCGCGCGGAGAGTTTCCTCGGAACAAGCCAGCAGGCGTTTCAGGCGCGTGAAGTCGCGCGCGGCAAGCAACTCCAGATGTTCGGTGACAATGGTTATTGCGGCGTCGCGATCCGGGCAGGCTTCCTGGCAGCGCAGCTGCAGCGCGAGGCATTCACCGGGGCTGCGCGCGCCGATTCCGGCCGGGTCGAGGTTCTGCAGATGAGCGAGTGCGATCTGCAGCTCTTCGAGTTCGACTCCTGCTTCCTCGGGGATCAGATCCATCAGCTCTTCGAGCGGCTGGGTCAGATAGCCGTCCTCGTCGAGCGCTTCGATCAGGAAGCGGACCAGATCGCGGTCCCGATCCGAGAATGCGATCAGACCGATCTGCCCTTCGAGGTGCTCGGAAAGGCTGGTCTGGGCGGCCCGGAACTCCTGGAAGTCCGTGTCGTCATCGTCGTCGCGGCTGCCGCTGCTTCCCGTTCCGGCGTTTTCGCTGCTCCATTCCTGGTAGTCGCTATCGGAACTTCCCGTGCTATCGCTCTCGCCGCTGAACTCTTCCCGTTCAGTCTTCTCGCGCTCGGCGCTCTTTTCGCTGGAAGCATCGCCGCTGGTGTGCCCCCAGGTGTCCGTGTTGTTATCGTCGTCGTCGCGCTCGAGCAGCGGGTTCTCGAGCAGCATCTTTTCGATTTCACTGCTCAGCTCCAGGGTCGAGAGCTGCAGAAGCTTGATCGACTGCTGCAGCTGCGGGGTCAGCGCGAGCTGTTGCGAGATACGGAGCTGGAGTGAAGGTTTCATGGGCAGCCGGGCTTCATAGACGGAAATGCTCGCCCAAATAGACCTGGCGAACCTTGTCGTCGCGGACGATTTCATCCGGCCTGCCACTGGCGAGCACGGCGCCTTCGGTGATGATCGTTGCCCGGTCGCAGATGCCCAGCGTCTCCCGGACGTTGTGATCGGTGATCAAGACCCCGATTCCCCGGTCTTTCAGGAAGCGGATGATCTTCTGGATGTCGATGACCGCGATCGGATCGACGCCGGCGAAAGGTTCGTCGAGCAGGATCACCTGAGGGTCGGTGGCCAGAGCGCGGGCGATTTCGACCCGCCGCCGCTCACCGCCCGACAAGGCCATCGCCGTCGAATCGCGCAGGTGTGTGATGCCGAGCTCTTCCATCAGTTCGACGAGGCGGGCCGCGCGGGCCTTCGCGTCGAGCTTTTGCAGTTCGAGCACCGCCTCGATATTCTCGGAAACGGTCAGCTTGCGGAAGACCGAGTTCTCCTGAGGGAGGTAGGAGAGCCCCAGGTGCGCGCGCTTGTGCATCGGCAGGTGGGTGATGTCCTTGTCGTCGAGCACGATGCTGCCACCGTTGGCGCGGACGAGCCCGACGATCATGTAGAAGCAGGTGGTCTTGCCGGCGCCGTTGGGGCCCAGAAGTCCGACCACTTCGCCACTGGCGACCGAGAAGCTGACATCGCGGACGACGGTGCGGGCCTTGTATTTCTTGGAGAGGCCGGCGACTTTAAGCAGACTCATCGAAAGGTTCTTTCAGTACTTTCCTCACCACGTCCGCGGAAAAACCGCGGGCCGTCAGAAAACGGGCTTGTCTTGCCCATTCCTTGCGGTCTTCGGCCGTAAGGCCGAACTTTTTCTGCCACAGCAGCCTTGCGCGTTCGACTTCGCCTCCACCGAGTTCGGCGGCGAGCGCGTCTTCAATCCCCTCGGGATCGATGCCGCGCTGCGCGAGTTCGTGCTCCAGGCGCCGCCGACCCAGGCGCTCGGCGCGCGAGCGGACATAGCATTCGGCAAAGCGGCGATCGGAGAGCAGCCCGAGCTCTTGCATCCGGTCCAGCACGGTGGCGATTGCAGCGTCTTCGCCGTACGGAGCCAGCTTTTTCGCGAGCTCCGCGCGGCTGTGTTCGCGCCGGGCCAGATGGCGCAGCGCGCGCGCCTTCAGTTCGTCACCTGACATCGCCGCTTCCCGTGGCGCCCGCTCAGGCTTCGGCTTCGGGACTCGCCGCCGCTCCGGCCAGTGCCGGCAGATTCAGTGCGGTGCGGATCTTGTTTTCGATCTCGCGCGCGACGTCCTTGTGCTCACGCAGGTATTCGCGCGCGTTGTCCTTGCCCTGGCCGATCTTCTCGCCGTTGTAGGCGTACCAGGCTCCGCTCTTGTCGACGAAGCGCTGTTCGACGCCCATGTCGATGATCTCGCCTTCGCGCGAGATGCCCTCTCCGTAGAGGATGTCGAAGCGGGCTTCCTTGAACGGAGGCGCAACCTTGTTCTTGACGACCTTGACCTTGGTCTCGGAGCCGACCACTTCGTCGCCCTTCTTGATCGTGCCGGTGCGGCGGATGTCGAGGCGAACCGAAGAGTAGAACTTCAGCGCGTTGCCGCCGGTCGTGGTCTCGGGGTTGCCGAACATCACGCCGATCTTCATCCGGATCTGGTTGATGAAGATGACCATCGTGTTCGTGCGCTTGATGTTGCCGGTCAGCTTGCGCAGAGCCTGGCTCATCAGACGGGCCTGCAGGCCGGGAAGCTGGTCGCCCATCTCGCCTTCGATTTCGGCCTTGGGCGTCAGTGCCGCGACCGAGTCGATGACGACGATATCGACGCCGCCCGAGCGCACCAGCATGTCGGCGATCTCGAGCGCCTGCTCGCCGGTGTCCGGCTGCGAGATCAGCAGATCGCCGATATTGACGCCCAGCTTCTGCGCATAGACCACGTCGAGCGCGTGTTCGGCGTCGATGAAGGCGGCGGTGCCGCCGACCTTCTGCATTTCCGCGATCGCCTGCAGGGTCAGTGTTGTCTTGCCCGAGGACTCGGGGCCGTAGATTTCGATGACGCGACCGCGCGGCAGACCGCCGATGCCAAGCGCGATGTCCAGTCCGAGCGAGCCGGTCGAAACCGCTTGGATGTCGGATTCGACTTCGCCGTCGCCCAACCGCATGATCGAACCCTTGCCGAACTGCTTCTCGATCTGCGTCAGCGCAGCCTGTAGGGCCTTGGCTTTGTTGTCGTCCATGGAATGTCCTCTTGGTTGATGCGAAGAATTATGGCACAGAGATTGCGTAGCTGTTTCGGGCTGCGAATCGGCCGTGGTGTCGGCCCCGAAAACCGCTCAGGCGAGCTTGTCGAGCAGGCGGCGGATCGGCGAAGGCAGACCCAGTTCGGCCCACTCGTCGGCGCTCGCCCAACGCCAGCGCGCGGCATCCTGCAACGCGCAAGGGCGCACGGCCAGCATCCTCGGTTCGATGTGCAGCAGGAAATGCGTGAAGCGGTGTTCCACCGTCGCCAGCGCCTCGATCGGGCCGAGAGGCGCAAGGCCCAGAGTCGTCGCGAAGACGGTGGCCTCCTCGCTGGCCGGGATCTCGGGCAACGCGTAAAGACCTCCCCATATCCCGTGCGGAGGACGCTTTTCGAGCAGCACCGAGCTTCCCGCGCGCGCGATCAGCACCGCTGAGCGGCGCTCCGGAATGGTCTTCTTCGGTCGCGGAGTCGGCAGGCTGTCGGTGAGTCCTTGCGCGCGCGCCACGCAGTCGGCGGCGACCGGGCAGGCAGCGCAGGCAGGGCGGCTGCGCGTGCAGACGGTCGCACCGAGATCCATCATCGCCTGTGTGTAGATATCGACATCGCGCTTGGGCAGCAGAGCTTCGGCGAGCGCCCACAGCTTCTGCTCGACCGCCCGCTCGCCGGGGAAGCCCGTGATGCCCTGGTGCCGGCACAGCACGCGCTTGACGTTGCCGTCGAGGATCGCGCTGTGGGCGCCGAAGCTGAACGCGGCGATCGCGGCGGCGGTCGAGCGGCCGATCCCGGGAAGTGCCGCGATCGCATCCGGCGTCTCGGGAAAAGAGCCCCCCAGCTCTTCGACGATGACCTGGGCACAGCGGTGCAGATTGCGGGCCCGCGCGTAATAGCCCAGCCCGCTCCACAGCCCCAATACCGCGTCGAGCGGCGCGGCCGCGAGAGTCGCGAGGTCAGGAAAGCGCTCGACGAAGCGCTGGAAGTAGGGGATCACCGTATCGACCTGGGTCTGCTGCAGCATCACTTCGGACAGCCAGATCCGGTAGGGATCGCGGTTTTCCTGCCAGGGCAGGCCGTGGCGGCCAGCGCTTTTCTGCCACGTGATCAGGGTCTTTGCGAAACGGCTCAAGAGGGATCCTCGGGGTCGCGGGTGAGCCGGGCCGGGCCGTTCAGCGCGAGCCAGAGCAGGGTCAGGAAAGGCCAGAGGCAGGCCATCAGCTGGGTCGCACCGTGGAAATTCAGCACATGACCTTGATGGGTGAGTCGGGTCGCGGCGTCCCAGTAGGGATTGTCGGGCGCCATGTTGACGAGTGCGGTTGCGGCGAGCAGGGCCAGACTGGCCAGAGCGTGACGGAGCCGCGCCGGCAGATGCCAGCACAGCAGCAGCAGCGCCGAGCCGATCGCGAGACCGCGCAGACCGCCTGGAGTCGCCCAGTGCAGCGGGTCATGGGGGGCCAGGAAGACCCAGGAGGCGAGCGATTTGACGGCCAAGCCGATCAGCAATGCCAGCGTTACCTGCAGCAGCGACGGATGCTTCATCACGCGGCGCGCGAACAGGCCCACGGCGAGCAGGTTTGCCGAAGCCAGGGCCGTCTCGACGCGCAGGAAGCCGTTGCCGGAGAGCGAGTAATTGCTCACGGTATCGAGCAGCGGGTGAAGGTCGCCGTTCGCGAACAGGTAGCTGCTCGGGTTGAGCAGCGAAAACCACCACAGCGCGATCAGCAGCAGACCCAGGCTTCCCCTGCGGCCGGGCAGGATGCGCCAGGCGCGCCAGCTGGCCAGAGCGCTGCCGGTGTCGAACCGGCGCCCCCACTGCAGGCCGGCCAGCGCGCCGAGCAGTGCGCCTGCCGAGTTCGTCGCGAGGTCGATGTTCGAGGCGACCCGGGTGGGCAGATAGTTCTGGGTGGTTTCGATCGCGAAGCTCAATAGTGTGCCGGCGAGCCAGACACAGAGCACGCGCCATAGCGGATGAGTCGGGTTGCGGCGAGGCAGCATCCAGGCGAAGCCGAAAGGCAGGAAGCCGAGCACGTTGAGCCAGATGTCGCCCCAGGTGAAGTAGCGGGGCCAGGGTGCGGTCAGGTAGGCGAGCGGGCTGACGCCGATTTCCTGCCAGCCCGAGAACGGGTGCAGGCAGGCATAGGCGGTCAGCAAAGTGATCGCGATCGCGAAGTCTTGCAGCGGATGGCCAGGGGGATGGGACATCGGAGGCTTTCTTGTCGCGCGGCGGCGGGCAATCGCAGCACACAGTTGACCCGGCAGGGGGTTGTTCGGACCCGGAGGCCTTTACGCTTCGTTCCAGTGCGGTCCTCGGGGTGACATCATAACGTTTGCTCCGGGACTCTTCGACATTCCCGTCTTTGCGTGAAGAGGAGTCGTTCCGTGAAGCAAGTGCTGGTCGAATCACAGGCAAATGGTGAGGCGGTAAAGAACCCGGCCGAAGGCTGGATTGAAGCCCGCCTCGGGTCGTCGTCCGATACCCGTTGGGGGGCGCGTTATCTGGTCCGCCTGCCGCGCGGCTATCGGGAAGATGAGGCGCGGCGCTGGCCCGTCATCGTCTTCATGCATGGTAGCGGTGAGCGGGGCGAGGATTTCGCGCGCTTGCGCAGCCAGGGTTTGCCGGCGCACATCGATGCCGGTCTGGAGCTGCCGGCCATCGTCGTCGTGCCCCAGGTTCCGGCGGGGCAGCTCTGGCACCCGCTCTTCGTCGATGCGGTCTTGCGTGAAGTCGAACGCGACTGGCGGGCCGATGCCGAGCGGATTGCGCTGACCGGCCTGTCGATGGGGGGTATGGGCGCACTGGCGACCGCTCTGGCCTTCCCCGACCGCTTCTGCGCCGTCGCGGCAGTCGCTGCGGGCCTTTTCAACGATGTGATCGCGGCATCGGCCGCTCTGCCTCTGCCGCCGCCCGAATCCTGGCAGCCGGTGCTGGCCCGGATCAAGGATCTGCCTCTGTGGCTCGCCCATGGTCGTGCCGACGAGACGGTGTCTCCGCTCTGCGCCGAGCGCCTCGTCGCAATCCTGAGCGCCTTGGGCAACCCGCCGAGAACCAGCTTCTACGACGGAGTCGGGCACGACTGCTGGACCCGCTTCTACGGCGAAACGCCCGAGCTCTACGACTGGCTGTTGGCCAGACCGCGGAGCGCTCAGACTTTGCCCACCCCCGAAGCGGCCGATGTTTATGCGGGCAGCTATGTCGCGCCGGACGGCGACGAGGTCGAAATCGAAGCGGAGGCTTCCCGTCTGCGCGCGCGCGGCCTGACCCGGAACGAGGAGCTTTTGCTGCCTCTGGGGGGCGGCAATTTCGTCGCCGGTGCGCTGTTCCGCTTCCGCGCCTATGGCGCCCAGGGCATGCGCCTGATCGAGCCTGGTCTCGGAGAGTTCCGCCGCCGCTGAGCTGCCGGGCCCGTGCCCCGGCACGGGCTCAGGGGCGAGGATGAGGCGGCTTGGCCGCGCCGTGGTGGTGGTGGGCGTGCTCGGCCGCCGGATGCAGAGCGTGTTCGGCGGACGGGTGATAGCCGGTCGGGCCGGGGTGGCCGGCCAGCTCGGTCGGCGTCGGGATCTGCTGTGGAAGCAGCGAGAACAGCACCATCATCGCCAGCGAGACCAGGAAGCCGACGAACTGCGGCGGCCACATCGCGGTCCAGGCCGGGCTCGTCGCTTCGAGCGCGAGCCAGCTCATCGTGCCGAGCAGCATCGCCGCGATCGCGCCCTGGGTCGTCGCCTTCTTCCAGTACATGCCGAAGGCGAGCGGAACGAAAGCGGCAACAAAGGTGATCTTGTAGGCGTTTTCGACGAGGCCGTAGATCGACAGCTTCGAGTTGACCGCGATCGTCGTGACGACGGCGGTGAAGACCAGAACGACGGCCTGCATCACGCGCAGGAACTGGTGGTCGCGCAGATCGGGTTTGATCGAGCGCAGCAGCGGGCGCAGCAGGTTCTCCGAGAAGGTCACCGAAGGTGCGAGCAGCGTCGCCGAGGCGCAGCTCTTGATCGCCGACAGCAGCGCGCCGAAGAACAGGACCTGCGCGAAGAGCGGGGCTTTCTCCAGCACCAGTTTGGGCAGGATCAGCTGGGAGTCCGTGTTCAGGTACTTCGCGACCAGATCGGGCGCGATCAGCGTCGCCGAGTAGGCGAGGAACATCGGGATGAAGGCGAAGAAGAAGTAGAGCGAGCCGCCCAGCACCGAAGCGCGGACCGCGATCTTTTCGTTGGCCGAGGACTGCACGCGCTGGAACACGTCCTGCTGCGGAATCGAGCCGAGCATCATCGTCAGCCAGGCCGCGACGAAGGGCACGATCGCCGAAGGCGTGGCCTCGGGCCAGAAGTTGAACTTTCCGGTCGAGATCGCGTGACGGACGACGACCGAGACGCCGCCGGCCTGATCCGAGACTTCCCAGCCGATGAAGACGAGGCCGATCACGATCACGATCATCTGGATGAAGTCGGTGATCGCGACCGACCACATTCCGCCGAACAGCGTGTAGATCAGCACCGAGCCCGAACCCAGCCACATCCCGGTTGCCTGCGACACGGCGCCGTCCGACAGCACGTTGAAGACGAGGCCCAAAGCCTTGATCTGCGCCGCGACCCAACCCAGATAGGAGATCACGATGCAGATCGTGGTCAGGATCTCTATCGTGCGGCCAAAGCGCTTGCGGTAGTAGTCACCGATCGTCAGCAGGTTCAGACGGTACAGGGGCTTCGCGAAGAACACGCCGACCAGGATCAGGCACAGCGAAGCGCCGAAAGGGTCGGCGACGACTCCGTGCAGGCCTTCTTTCAGAAAGGTCGCCGGGATGCCCAGGACGGTCTCGGAACCGAACCAGGTCGCGAACACGGTCGCGGTGACGACGTACATCGGCAGGCTGCGGCCGGCGACCGCGTAGTCGCGGCTGTTGTGGACCCGCAGCGCGGCATAGAGGCCGATCGCGATCGAGACCAGCCAGTAGGCGATCACAAAACTCAGAAGCATGGGGGGGAGGCCGGAACAGGTTGACCGGCGCAATCAAAAAATTGGTCAAGGTCGCGCGGAGTGCGGACACTGGCCCGCTAGCGCCATGGCTCGACCAGAGCTTCCGGAAGACAGCGATCGGGCCGGATTATAGCGGCGAGAGGCGCGCGAAGAGCAGAGGTTTTTGCGGAGGGATCAGGCGGAGAAGTTCCGCCAGAGTTCGCAGGCGAGCAGGGCCAGCAGTGCGATGACCAGAGCCGTGAAGCGGCGGTTCTGCCGCTGCTGGACGCGGGCCAGTCTCTGCATCTGGTCGCGCAGAGCCGGGCTGTCCTGGCGCTCCAGCGCTTGGTGCACGAGGCGGGGGATCTGCGGCAGGCTTGCGGCCCAGCCCGGTGCTTCGTCGGCGAGATGGCGGGCGAAGGCTCGCCAGCCCATCTGCTCGTTCATCCAGCGTTCGAGGAAAGGCGTTGCGGTCTTCCACAGGTCGAGATCCGGATCGAGATCGCGGCCCAGACCTTCGACGTTCAGCAGCGTCTTCTGCAGCATCACCAGCTGGGGCTGGACTTCCATATGGAAGCGGCGCGCGGTCTGGAACAGGCGCAGCAGGCTCTTGCCGAACGAGATGTCTTTGAGCGGACGGTCGAAGATAGGCTCGCAGACCGCGCGGATCGCGCCCTCGAACTCGTCGACGCGGGTCGTTGCCGGAACCCAGCCCGCGTCGATGTGAGCCTGGGCGACGCGGCGGTAGTCGCGGCGGAAGAAGGCGAGGAAGTTTTGCGCCAGATACTGTTTGTCGCGCTCTTCGAGCGTGCCGATGATGCCGAAGTCCAGCGCGATGTACTGGCCGTTCGCGGCGACCAGGATGTTGCCCGGGTGCATGTCGGCATGGAAGAAGCCGTCGCGGAACACCTGGGTGAAGAAGATTTCGACGCCCGCTCGCGACAGGGCCGTGAAGTCGATCCCTTGTTCGCGCAGCACTTCCTTCTGCGAGATCGGCGTGCCGACCATCTTCTGCATCACCATCACCGTCGATGAGCAGTAGTCCCAATACACTTCCGGGACCTGGAGCAGCGGCGAATCCTTGAAGTTGCGCCGCAGCTGCGAGCAGTTCGCCGCTTCGCGCATCAGGTCCAGTTCGTCGCGCAGGTATTTCGCGAATTCGGCGACCACTTCGCGCGGTTTGAACCGGCGCCCTTCGGACCAAAGCCGTTCGATCAACGCCGCACCGGCGTCCATCAGCGTGAGGTCGTGGTCGATGATCTCTTCGATTCCCGGCCTGAGGATCTTGATCGCGACTTCGGTGCCGTCGTGGAGCTCGCCGAAATGGACCTGGGCGATCGATGCGGAGGCGACCGGGGTGCGCTCGAAGCGCTTGAACACGTCGTCGACCGGTCGGCCGAACTCGGCTTCGAGGCGCGCGATTGCCTGTTCGGTCGGGAAGGGCGGCACCCTGTCCTGAAGTTTGGCCAGCTCCTCGGCGAGGTCGGGAGGGAGCAGGTCGCGGCGTGTCGAGAGCACCTGACCGAACTTGACGAAGATCGGTCCCAACGATTCGAGCGCGCGCCGCATCCGGACCGCGCCCGGCTCGGCAAAGCGCCGACGCGGGATGATGCGGCGCAGCCACTCGCCCGGCCGGGTCGTCGAAGCCTTGTCCAGGATCATCTGGTCGAGGCCGAAGCGCAGCGAAACGAGGGCGATCTTGGCGAGACGGAGCAGGCGCACGGGCTTGGAAGGGGGCAGGGAATCGGTGACTGCGACTGTACCCGAAAACGGCAGGCTTGATCGCTGCCCCGGCGCATCGGCCGGCCGCGTTATACTCTCGCGCCTGAAGCGGCAGCCGCCGCTCACATGAGTAGACCGCCCATGAGCCGCGCCGACAATTCGCGTCCGCAGTCCCGTCCCCATCAGGGCAACACCCTGGTCGGAGTTTTCCTTGGCCTCGTCATCGGCGTGCTGATCGCCGCCGCGCTGGCCTGGTACTTCTCCCGTCCTTACGAATTCCAGCAGGGTTCGGGGCAAAGCCTGCCCGCCGCCGCCCAGAGCGGAGCGAACGGTCCCGCCCCGATCGACCTGCCCGGCAAGCCCGGTGACAAGCCGTCGGTGCGGGCGCCTGCGCCGGTTGCGGTCGCCAGCGCGCCGGCCGCTGCGCAGTCGGCGACCGGCGAGAAGAAGTTCGATTTCTACGACATCCTGTCCAAAGGAGATCAGGCCTCGCTGCCGGTTCCTGCGCAGGGAAAGACCGATGCCGCTCCCGACAAGTTCTTCCTGCAGCTGGGCGCTTTCGCCGATCCGTCCGAAGCCGACAACGTCAAGGCCAGGCTGGCTCTGATCGGGCTTGAAGCTTCGGTGCAGAGGCTGGAGACGGCCGACAAGGGCACCTTGCACCGTGTCCGTCTTGGGCCCTATCTGAAACCCGAGGACATGAACGCTGTCAGAGCACAGCTGGCCCAGGCCGGGATAGAGTCCTCGGTGGTCAGAACCCGATCCAAAGCTTCGCCGGCGCAGTCGGCGCCGCGCTGAACCCAATGGGAGTTTTCCAATGAACCGTCGTACCCTGATCAAAAATGTTATCGGTTTTGCCGCGCTGATGGCGCTGCCGCTGGCCGCGCTGGCCGCCACTCCGTTGGCCCTGGGCAAGAACTTTCAGCAGATCCGCCCCGCCCAGCCCGGCGAGAGCGCCGGCAAGATTGAAGTGATCGAGTTCTTCTCCTACGCGTGCCCGCACTGCTTCGAATTCGAAGGCAAGATCTCGGCCTGGTCCAGGACCCTGCCCAAGGATGTCGTGTTCAAGCGCGTACCGATCAGCTTCAACCGGGAATCCTGGGCGATCATGGGCAAGGTCTATCTGAGCCTTGAGGCGATGGGGCTGACCGACCGGCTCAATACCTCGGTCTTCAGCGCTCTGCACAATGAGCGCATCAACCTGACCGACGAGACGATCCGCAACGGCTGGTTGAAGAAGAACGGTGTCGATGTCGCTCGCTTCAACGACACTTTCCGCTCCTTCGCTATCGCCAGCCACATGCAGCGCGCCACCCAGCTCGCCGCGACTTACAAGATCGACGGTGTGCCCACGATGGTGATTGGCGGCAAATTCCAGACTTCGCCGGCGATGAACGATTCCTTCGATGCGACCCTGTCGGTCGCCGACCAGCTGATCGCCAAGGCCCGCGCCACGCGCGGCAAGTGAGTTCGCATGGGAGCTCTGAAGGTATTCCTGACCGGCGCTTCAAGCGGCATCGGTGAAGCGCTGGCCCGCGAATACGCGGCCCAGGGCGCGATCCTGGGCCTCGTCGCGCGCAAACGCGACAAGCTCGAAGCCTTTGCGGCCAGTCTGCCCGGAGCTGGTCATCTGGCCCTGGTCGCCGACGTCGGCGATCCGGACGCGATGCGCGACGCAGCCGAACGTTTCATCGCCGTCCACGGCTTGCCCGATGTCGTGATCGCGAATGCCGGCATCTCGGTCGGAGTGCAGACCGAGTACCCGGAAGATTACGCGGTCTTCGAGTCGGTGCTGCGCACCAACGTGCTCGGGCCCTTCGCGACTTTTCAGCCCTTCGTCAGCGCTTTCCGTGCGCGTGGTTCGGGAACCCTGGTCGGAATCGCTTCCTGTGCCGGTTTCCGTGGCCTGCCCGGTGCCGGGGCCTATAGCGCTAGCAAGGCGGGGGTGATCCGCTACCTCGAGGCGCTGCGCGGCGAGCTGTACGGCTCGGGGGTTGCGGTCGTGACCATCGTTCCGGGCTATATCCGGACGCCGCTGACTGCGGTCAATCCCTACCGCATGCCTTTCCTGATCGATGCCGAAGAGGCGGCGCGGCGCTTCATCCGTGCGATCTCGCGACGGATCAGCTACACGGTGATCCCGTGGCCGATGGCGATCGTGATGAGGCTGCTGTTGATCGCCCCGAACTGGCTCTTCGACCGCATCTTCTCGCGGACCAAGCGTAAGCCCCGGAAGCTGCCGACTTGAGCGAGTTTGCGGCGCGTTGTGTTTCAATCGCATGACGTGTCATAAATCGGTCAAGTCCGCGCAATAGACTGGTCAGATTCGAACCGGAGTCCCTAGTCATGTCTGCGAATATCCTGCTCGTCGAAGACGAACCCGCCATCCAGGAACTGATTGCGGCGAACCTGAGCCGTGCCGGCCACATGGTCGTGCGCGCCGCCGATGCCGAAACCGCCCAGCGCCTGGTCCGCGATGCGCTGCCCGATCTGGTGCTGCTCGACTGGATGCTCCCCGGGATGTCCGGCATAGAGCTGGCCCGCCGCCTGCGCAGCGACGAGCGCACGCGGACGATTCCGATCATCATGCTGACTGCGCGTTCCGATGAAGCCGACAAGGTGGCGGGGCTGGAGATAGGCGCCGATGACTACATCACCAAGCCCTTTTCGCCGCGCGAACTCGTCGCGCGGATCAAGGCCGTGCTGCGCCGCCGTTCGCCGCAGATCACCGACGATGCGGTCGAAATCGGCGGCCTGAAACTCGATCCGGCGACGCACAGGGTCAGCGCCGGCAGCACTCTGCTCGACCTGGGGCCGACCGAATTCCGCTTGCTGCACTTCCTGATGACGCACGCCGAGCGTGTCCATTCGCGCGCCCAGCTGCTCGACCAGGTCTGGGGAGATCACGTCTTCGTTGAGGAGCGGACCGTCGATGTCCATATCCGCCGCTTGCGCAGTGCGCTCGAAGCGAGCGGCCACGACAGCCTGATCCAGACGGTCAGAGGTTCGGGTTATCGGCTGTCGGGTGAAACCGCGGCCTGACGGGAGAGAGAATGCGATCGACCCGCTATGTGTGGGGGGGATTCTGGGCGGAGATCGGCGGGATTGCCGCGCTGAGCCTGCCTTTCTGGCTGTTCGGCACGGCGCTGGCCGCGGTGACGTTTTTTGCGCTGGCCGTGCTGGCGCTGTTTGCCTACCACATCCGCAACCTGCACCGACTTGTCGTCTGGTCGCGCACGCCGATCGGCTCGCCGGTTCCACGCGCTTTTGGCGTCTGGGACTATGTGTTCTCAGACATCAACCAGCGTGCGCGCGCCAACCTCGATCAGCGCAACCGCCTGACCCAGGCGCTGTCGCGTTTTCGCGAAGCGACAACCGCGATGCCGGATGGCGTCGTGCTGCTGTCGGCCGACAACTTCATCGAATGGATCAACCCGGCCGGCGCCTGCCACTTCGACATCGATGCCATGCGCGACCTGGGGCAGCCGATCACGAACCTCGTCCGCCAGCCCGATTTTGTCGCCTACATGAACGGGCCGGAAAACGCCGAGCCGGTCATCTGCCGCTTGTCCCGTCATGCCGGCACCGTGCTGTCCATCCTCTGCGTGCCCTTTGGCGAAGAGCAGAGAATGGTGCTGTCGCGCGACATCACCCAGTTCGAGCGCATCGACACGATGCGCCGCGATTTCGTCGCGAATGTCTCGCACGAACTGAAGACGCCGCTGACCGTCGTCGGTGGCTTTATCGAGACGCTCGACGACATGTTCGAAGACCTCTCCGCCGAGGAGGCGCGCAGCTATCTGAAGATGGCCAGCGACCAGGCCGAGCGGATGAAGCGCTTGGTCGAGGATCTGCTCGAACTCGCCTCGCTGGAGAGCCGCGCCCTCGCTTCGCTGGAGGAGAGGGTCGAGATCGCTCCGCTGCTCGAAATGATCGAGGGTGAAGCTCAGGCATTCTCGGCCGGTCGCCACGCGATCCGCTTCGAATCCGACGGACCGGTCGCGCTGCTCGGTTCGCGCAAGGAGCTGCACAGCGCTTTTCTGAACCTCGTCACCAACGCGATTCGCTATACGCCCGAAGGCGGACGCATCGCTGTGCGCTGGGGGGTTGCGGTCGGAGGCGGCGCGCGTTTCGCGGTCGAGGACAGCGGAATCGGCATCGCCCTCGAGCACATCCCGCGCCTGACCGAACGCTTCTACCGCGTCGACCGCGGCCGCTCGCGCGAGAGCGGCGGAACCGGTCTGGGTCTTGCGATCGTCAAGCATGCGCTGAGCCGTCACCAGGCCAGCCTGCAGATCGAATCAAAGCCGGGGCAGGGCAGCACTTTCGCGGCCGTCTTCCCCGCAGATCGCGTCTGGCGTCCTGTCGCGCTGCGCTGAAATCAGCTCTCGAGCAACTGGAAACCGACCCGGTCGAAGTTGATCCCGCGCGCGATCAGGCTCTGCATCCTGATCTGGAAATCCTTTTCCCCGTTCGCGCAGATGTCCAGTTCGCGGCCGGCCGTATACCACCCGGCCGGGACGACCAGCGAGGGGAGGGCCCTGAGCGCTTCGATCTCGGGCAGCAGGAAAGCCTGGTGGTAGTTCTCGTTCAGCCCTGTGCCCGAGCGATTGCGGATGCGCGCGGCGACCACATGGGGCAGGCCGGGCATCAGCGCGATCCCGGCAAACAGCCGGCCGTCGACGCGGTACATGAGCCAGCAGATCTCGGCGAGCAAAAAGGATTCGCCATCGGCCGGCCTGACCGCGACGAGCTGCCGGTGGTCTATCCGCGAACCCGAGCCATCGCGGACGATGCGGAAACCTGACACCGACTGGTCGATGATGTTCCAGTGCTCCAGGATCATTCCCAGCAGAGCGGCGCGCGAATAGATCTCGGCATCGCTCGGCGGTGCTTTTTCGACCTGCTCTCCTATCGTGTAGACGCTCTGGGTGTCGCGGAAGGTGCCGGCGCGCACCTGAGGAGGTTGGGCGAAAGGCTTGTCGGCGATGTAGTAACCGATCGAGGGCAGATCGGAGGCGATCTGCATCGTCCCCTGGGTGGCCCGGCGCGGGAAGCGGCGACCCGCCGACGTGAGGCCCCAGGGGCGGTAAAGCGAGATCAGCAGTCGCGCGCAGGCGGGCTGAATGCAGTCGTCGCCCAGGCCCAGCGAAGCGGGAGTGGCCCCGTTCTTGAACTGCGCGATGATGGCCTGGATGTGGGCGGCCAGGCGGCGGTTGTCGACCCGGCGCAGCGACGGGGTGATCTCGATGTCTCCCTGCGGGCGCAGCGCAAAGTCGCGCGAGAGATCGAGCACATAGCCCGAGCGGGCCTCGGGCTTGATGTCCTTGTGCAGGCTGCAGTGCGGAGCGAAGCGTTGCGCCCAGTTCAGGATCCATGAGAATTCACGCGGCGTCCTGCCGTAGGGGTTCGCCGCTTCGACCAGCAGCACCGCCAGATAGGCTTCGGTGCAGCTCTGCGCGTGCCAGGTTTCGTTGAGCGGTTCGGTGACCCTGACCTTCGCGACATTCCATTCCTCGGCCGCGGAGTAGAGCCGGTGCAGCTCGGCCCATATGCCCGGAGGCGTCTCGCGGCGGGCCCGGTAGTACTCGAGGATCAGTGCGCCGTGGTAGTGGAGGCGGCGCTGGGCGAGCATGGGGCGGCGATCGACGAAGCCCGGGTCGAGCGCGCTTCGCTGTGCGATCAGCGCATAGCTGCGCAGCATCAGCTGCCACAGGTTCAGCACGACCCTCAGCGTCTCGTCCTCCTGGCTGACCGGGGGCAGGGGGCGGGAAGCATAGCGCTGGGCAAAGCGATTCTGGACGAATTCGAGCGCCGGTCTCGCCTGTTCGACGATTTCAAGGTGACGGAGCGGTGCCGGCGGCACTTCGAGCAGGGCCGCGAGCATTCCCGCGAGCGTGGCATGTGCTTCCCCGACGTTGGTCGGGTTCAGATCGACCAGCCATGCGAGACAGCCGTCGGGATCCGTGAAGTCGGGGCGGGGTGGCATCACCGTGTTCATCGTGGGCACACCTTTCTTGAGGATGGCTTCCGCAGCTTGGAGCCTGACTCCCCCGCAAATGTGCCCTGCCCGCGATTCGCAGTCGGTGAACTCCGTCACGCCTGCTGTAGCGGGGGTTTTCTGCGTATCGACCGGCCTCTATGACGGGCGGATCGATCCGAGCGGTTCTGGCTTCAGGAGAGTCCGAAGCGGCGCAGGAAGAGCGGCAGTTCGAGCGCGTCCAGATGATTCTTCAGGTTCAGACCCAGCTCGGTGTCGCCTTCAATCTTCAGCCTGCGCTGGAAGAATAGCGTGTCGGGGTCTTCCTCGCGCAGCGCGATCTTCAGGTAGTCGGCGGCGCGTGCGGCGAAACGCACTTCGGCGGGGCCGGAGACGGCCCGAAAACGCCCTGCCGAGAAGGTGAAGCTGATTCCGGCCGCCAGATCCTCGATCTCGAGCCTGACCGTGCGCCCTTCAAGAAAGTCCCAGTCGCCGGGAAGTTTGCCGATGCGCCGGGCGATGTTCAGCGTCGAGGCGAAAGCGAGCGCGGCGGGCGCTTCCGGCAGTCGGGAAGCGAGCGCGGAAAATGCCCGCGGCAGCGTGAAGTCAGGCAAAGGCATTGGTTTTCTCCTGTTCGATTCCGGGCACGCCGCGCCAGTAGCCGTCGCGTGTGCCGCTTGGGGCGAGCGCAGCGGCGGTCTCCAGCCCGGGTTTTCCGTCGAGCGCGGCGCGGAAAAGCTCGATCACCTTGTCCGTGTTCTCGCCTTGCGGGCTGATCCGCAGGCACTCGACGCCGAGGTTTTCGATTTCCTGCAGATGAGGCAGCAGCGAGTGGCTGGCCGCGGACTGGGTCTGGATGCCGTTGATCGCGAGGAAGGGTTCGCCTTCGCGGGTATCGAGACGGATGCCGTCGGCGAATTCGAGACAGCGGAACTGGCAGTCGTCCTTCTTCAGGTTGAAGTGGCGGGCCGTGAAGCAGCGCGCCGAGAATGCGAGCGGCAGGCGGCCCCAGGCGAAGAGCTCGGTCGCGAGGCCGTCCGGCTTGCGCTCCAGGAGCTTTGCCAGCCGGGTCGCCGACATCTCGACCGGAGGCACCCAGCGCACCGCGCCCAAGCCTGCAAAGAGCGACAGCGTGTCCGCATTGTAGATGTTCAGGTGGGGGCCGGCGACGAAGCGGTGGCCGCGGAGCAGCTTGACCGCCCCCAGATCGTTCGCCTCGACGAGGAATTCGCCGTTGTCGGCGATCCGGCGCAGCGTCTTCAGTTCGGATTCGGATTCGAGCAGAGCCTGGGTCGAGAGAACGACCTCTTTGCCCGCCGCGGTGAGTTCGTGCGCCAGATCCAGCCAGTCCTGGACGCGCATCTGCTGGCGGCGGCTGCAGACCACTTCGCCGAGGTGGATCGTGTCGACGGGCCAGGCGGCGGCGGCGCGGTAGAAGGCCTGCACGGTTTCGCGTGGCCAGAAGTAGAGCAGGGGTCCGAGAGCGAGTTTCATTTCTTTACTTCCATGGACGCGAGTAGGCGCCCAGTGTTTGTTGCTGGCCTTCGGCGAGCTTGCCGAGAGCGCTCTGCCAGGCGGGTTTGACGCTGTAGCGCTGAGCTTCGTTGGCGGCATCGTCGATCGCGGCCCTGAGCACTCGCGTCACTTCGGCGGAATAGGCCGGACTGCGCTGCCGCCCTTCGATCTTGATCGCCGAGACGCCGATCTCGATCAGCTGCGGCAGGATGGACAGCACATTGAGGCTGGTCGGCTCTTCGAGTGCGTAATAGGTCTCGCCCTGAACTTCGAAGCGGCCCTTGCACAGGGTCGGATAGCCGGCGGGTTCATCCGCCGCATAGCGGTCGATCAGAATGCCCGAGAGCCTCGACTCCATCCCCTTCGGAGTCTGCTCCCAGCGCACGGCCTTGGCTGGCGAGCAGACGCCGGCCGTGTTCGGCGAGTCGCCGGTTGCGTAGCTCGAAAGCAGGCAACGGCCTTCGACCATGACGCAGAGGCTGCCGAAGCCGAAGACTTCGACCTCGACGTCGGTGTTCTGGATCACATGTTCGACCTGGGGCAGGGTCAGGACGCGCGGCAGCACGACGCGCTCGATGCCGAACAGGTCGCGGCACAGATTGATCGCTTCGTAGTTCGTCGCCGAACCCTGGACCGACAGGTGGCGGCGCAGGCCGGGGTGGGTCTTCGCCGTGTAGTCGAGCAAGGCGAGGTCAGCGACGATCACCGCATCGATGCCCCAGTCGGCGGCCGTGTCGACGGCCTTGCGCCAGTTGGCCTCTTCTCCGGCCTGCGGGTAGGTGTTGATCGCCATCAGCACGCGACGTCCCTTCGCATGTGCGTAGCGGATGCCTTCCTGGGCCGACTTTGCATCGAAGTTGAGGCCGGCGAAATTGCGCGCGTTGGTTGCGTCCTTCAGGCCCATATAGACCGTGTCGGCGCCGTGGTCGATCGCGGATTTCAGTGCCGGCAGGCTGCCTGCCGGGCATACGAGTTCGGGTTTATGCACGAACCATCTCAGACTGTAGAAACCCCGCAAGCCTAACCTGTACGGGGGCTTTCTGCATTGTTGGGAGTCAAGCGGGGGGGAGGGGCGCGATGCCGCAGAGCGTTTCGAACGCCTGAACCAAGGCTGCGCGGGGCAGATCCTGGGTGATGAAGACGAGGCGGGACGCGCGATCCGCGTCGGGCCAGGCCGGCAGCTGGCTGTCCGGGTAGCGCTGGTTCTGCACCGCGTGCAGCACATGGGGCGAGTCTTCGCCGGCGACGGCGACCAGGCCCTTGAGCCTCAGGATATGCGCGCCGGCGGCTTCGAGGAGAAGGTCGATCGCCGCTGCGAAATCGGCCCAGACGACCGGGTTTTCGAGGCGCAGCAGATGCGTGGCGATCCCTGTCGAGTGCGGCGGCGCGCTGCGTCCTCCCAGGGAGGGGCGCGGTGCTTCGACGCTGAGCCAGCCCGTGCCGGCGTGTCCCGTCAGCAGTTCGAGCGCCTCGGGCAGCGCGTCGCCGCGGTGCAGCGCAGCGCTTGGGTTCAGCGCGGCGATCTGCGCCAAAGCCTCGGCGATCTCGGCCTCCTCGGCGAGATCGCACTTGCTCAGCACGATCTGGTCGGCCTGGGCGATCTGCCGCCGCGCCTCCGGGTATTGCGCGAGCTGCCAGCCGGAATGCTGAGGGTCCAGCGTCGCGACGACACCGTCGAGGCGGAAATGGCGCGCGAGCGCGAAGTCGCGGATCAGGGTCCGGATCACCGGCGCCGGGTCGGCGAGCCCGGTCGTCTCGACGACGACTCGGTCGAGGTGAGCCAGGCGGCCGGATGCGAAGCGCTCCCGCAACTCGTTCAAGGCCTGGGGGAGATCGCCGCGCATCGAACAGCAAACGCAGCCCGACTCGAGCAACAGAACTTCGTCGTCGTCCCGGTCGACGATCAGCTGATCGATGCCCACCTCGCCGACCTCGTTGATCAGCACCGCGGTGCCGGCGAGGGTCGGGGCGCGCAGCAGCCGGTTCAGCAGAGTTGTCTTGCCGCTGCCCAGAAAGCCGGTCAGCAGGGTCAGCGGGATGGAGGAGGAGGGCATCGGATCGGTATGAATCGGGGGGATGGAGTTATCGCTCAAAGCCGGCCCGACCGGGAGCGTTCCCGATCGGGCCGGAATCCCCTCCGCGGCGAGGCTTTGGGGGGACGCTCGAATCAGAGCAGCACGCGCTCGATTCCGCCGCGGTTCGCGGTCTCGACGAAGCGCTCCATCCAGTCCTCGCCGAGCAGGTGGCGGGCCATCTCGATGACGATGTAGTCGGCGTCGAGGCCGGCCACGTCGTCCTTGTAGCGGGACAGACCTTGCAGGCAGGCCGGGCAGGAAGTCAGGATCTTGACCGGGCCTTCGAAGCCGTCAGTGCGCAGCTTGTCCGCGCCCTTCTGCATCTCCTCTTCCTTGCGGAAGCGGACCTGGGTCGCGATGTCGGGCCGGGCGATCGCGAAAGTACCGGCTTCACCGCAGCAGCGGTCGTTCTTCGCGATCTTCGTGCCGTCGGCAGTCTGGATCAGCGCATTGACGGTCCGCGTCGAGTCCTGCAGCTTCATCGGGTTGTGGCAGGGCTCGTGGTACATGTAGCGCACGCCCTTGACGCCTTCGAGCTTGACGCCCTTTTCGAGCAGGAACTCGTGGATGTCGATCAGCCGGCAGCCGGGGAAGATCTTCTCGAATTCATACATTTCGAGCTGGTCGTGGCAGGTGCCGCAGCTGACGACGACGGTCTTGATGTCGAGGTAGTTCAGCGTGTTCGCGACCCGGTGGAAGAGCACACGGTTGTCGGTCGTGATCTTCTCGGCGCGGTCGGAATCACCCGAGCCACGCTGCGGATAGCCGCAGCACAGATAGCCCGGCGGCAGCACGGTCTGCACGCCGACGTGGTAGAGCATCGCCTGGGTCGCCAGACCCACCTGTGAGAACAGCCGTTCCGAGCCGCAGCCGGGGAAGTAGAACACCGCTTCGGTGTCGGCGTGAGTGCGCTGTGGATTGCGGATCACCGGCACGATCTCGGCGTCTTCGATGTCGAGCAGCGCGCGGGCGGTCCGGTTCGGCAGATTGCCCGGCATCTTCTTGTTCAGGAAGTGGATCACCTGAGCCTTGAGCGGCGGCTTGCCTACTGTAGCGGGAGGCAGTTTGGTTGTCTCGCGGGTGAGCGGGCGCAGCACTTCGACGCCCAGGCGCTGGGCCTTGTACGCCCATTCGATGCTGGTCTTGCGCAGGAAACGGATCGTCTGCGGGTTCTTCGTATTGAGGAAGAACATGCCCATTTTTTTGGCCGGGCTGTTGGTCTGCTTGCCCATTTTGCGCAGCAGGTTCCGCATCGCCATCGACACATCGCCGAAGTCGATGTCGACGGGGCAGGGGGTCACGCACTTGTGGCAGATCGTGCAGTGATCGCCCAGATCCTCGAATTCCTCCCAGTGGCGGATCGAGACGCCGCGGCGGGTCTGTTCCTCGTACAGGAAAGCCTCGATCAGCAGCGAAGTCGCGAGGATCTTGTTGCGCGGTGAATAGAGCAGATTCGCGCGCGGCACATGGGTCGAGCAGACCGGTTTGCACTTGCCGCAGCGCAGGCAGTCCTTGATCGATTCCGAGATCGAGCCGATGTCGCTCTGCTGCATGATCAGCGACTCGTAGCCCATCAGATTGAAGCTGGGCGTATAGGCGTGGGAGAGATCGCCGCCGGGCATCAGTTTGCCGCGGTTGAAGCGGCCTTCGGGGTCAATCTTCTGCTTATAGGCACGGAAAGGCGCGAGCTCGGCTTCGGACAGGAATTCGAGCTTGGTCATGCCGATGCCGTGCTCGCCCGAGACGACTCCGTCCAGGCTGCGCGCGAGCGCCATGATCCGGGCGACCGTCGCGTTCGCTTCCTGCAGCATCTCGTAGTGGTCGGAGTTGACCGGCAGGTTCGTGTGCACGTTGCCATCGCCGGCGTGCATGTGCAGCGCGACGAAGACGCGGCTGCGCAGCTCCTCGCCGTGGATCGCCTCGATCCGCTCGCGGACCGGGCCGAAGAGCTTGCCTTCAAAGATGTCGTCGAGCAGCGGCTTGAGCTCCGCCTTCCACGAGATCCGCACCGAGTGATCCTGGACGCGGTGGAAGAGCCTCGGGTTCGCGGCGCGGTTGCTCAGGCTTCCTGCTTCGATTCCCATCTCGGCGAAGTGCGCTTCGGCCTGATGGAGCGGCAGATCCAGATTGTCGAGCAGCCACTGCCAGCGCGCGCTGACCATTGCAATCACCTCGAGCGCATGGGCGCGGCGATCGCCGATCAGCTCTTCGGCGTCCTCGGTCGCTTCGCCGCGGTGCAGCGGCAGCTCGCCGCCGAGGAAGCGGGCGAGCGCGGCCGCGATCCGCAGCTTGTTCTTGATCGACAGTTCGATGTTGAAACGCTCGATGCCGTCGCAGTAGTCGCCCATGCGCGGCAGCGGGATCACGACGTCCTCATTGATCTTGAACGCGTTCGTGTGTTTGGCGATCGCGGCGGTGCGCGAGCGGTCCTGCCAGAACTTCTTGCGCGCTTCGGCGCTGACCGCGATGAAGCCTTCGGCGCCGCGCGCATTGCACAGGCGCACGATCTCGGAGGTCGCGGCCATCACGGCCGTCTCGTCGTCGCCGACCACATCGCCGAACAGCACCATCTTGGGGCGGCCGTGCCTCTTGGCTTTCGGCGCGTAGCCGACCGCTTTGACGTAGCGTTCGTCGAGGTGTTCGAGGCCGGCGAGCAGCACGCCGCCCGGCTTGCGGTCGAGGTAGTTCTTGATCTCGACGATCGCCGGAACCGCTTCGCGGACCTGACCGTAGAACTCCAGGCAGACGGTGCGGGTGTGGGCCGGCAGGCGGTGCAGGATCCAGCGTGCGCTGGTGATGATGCCGTCGCAGCCTTCCTTCTGGATTCCAGGCAAACCGCCGAGGAATTTGTCGGTGACGTCCTTGCCCAGGCCGACTTTGCGGAAAGTCGCACCGGGCATCTCCAGCGTCTCTTCGCTGAGCACCTTGTGCCCCGCCTCATCGAGGTGTTTGAGGCGGAAACGGACGACTTCCTGTTCGTGGATCTTGCCCAGATTGTGGTCGAGGCGCTCGACGATCAGCCAGTTGCCGTCGGGCATGACCATCTTCCACCAGGCGAGGTTGTCCAGCGCCGTTCCCCACAGCACGGCTTTCTTGCCGCCCGCGTTCATCGCGATGTTGCCGCCGATGCATGATGCGTCGGCCGAAGTCGGGTCGCACGCGAAAGCGAGGCCCGCCTCCTCGGCTGCGTCCATGACGCGCCGGGTCACGACTCCGGCTCCGGTCAGGATCGTCGCATAGGGCCGATCGAGGCCGGGCAGCACCATCTCTTCGATCAGGCCTTGCCCGGTCAGCTTTTCGGTGTTGATGACCGCGGAGTGAGGGGTGAGTGGAACCGCCCCCCCCGTGTAGCCGGTGCCACCGCCGCGCGGGATCAGGGTCAGGCCCAGCTCGATGCAGTCGCGCACGAGCTGACCGACTTCCTCTTCGGTGTCCGGATAGAGCACGACGAAGGGGAACTCGACGCGCCAGTCGGTCGCATCGGTGACGTGGGCGACCCGTGCCATGCCGTCAAAGGCGATGTTGTCGCGGCGCGTGTGGCGCGAGAGCAGGCGCAGCGTCTTCTTGCGCAGATCGTAAGTGGTCTCGAAGCTTCTCGAGAATTCATCGACGGCCCGGCCGGCCGCTTCGACCAGAAGCGCGACTTTCCCGGCGCGTTGCGGGTCTTCCGCCTCGCTTTCTTCGCGCCGCTTGTCGATCTCGGCGAGGCGGTGGCGCAGCGCTTCGACCAGCGCCGCACGCCGCTCGCGGTTGGCGAGCAGGTCGTCCTGCAGATACGGATTGCGCTGGACGACCCAGATATCGCCGAGCACCTCGTAGAGCATCCGCGCCGAGCGACCGGTCACGCGTTCGGTGCGCAGCGATTCGAGCACCGTCCACATCTCGGAGCCGAGCAGCCGGATCACGATCTCGCGATCCGCGAATGAGGTGTAGTTGTACGGAATCTCGCGCAGACGGGGCTGAGCCGGATTTTCGTGAGCGAACTCGGGAGCGGCTTGCATGGGGGGATCCTCTCGGAGGGCCGGTTGGCCAGGAGAACAGTCGATTTTAGCGGGTCGCCCCGCTTGCCGCACCTGATAATTCAAGACCTTATCGATGACAGGGGATTATCTCGCGCTGCTTCATCGCGCGGACAGGCCCGTTCCGTCGCGTCCTCCGGACATGATGCCTCCCTTGGGCCGCGTGGCAATGGCGCTACACTTGCACCCTTCCTGCCTCCACATTGACCTCATGCCCCTGCGCCCTTCGCGAGCCGTCCGCAAACCCGCCCTGCCTCCTCTGGCCGAGGATTCCCTGGCCCTGGCCTTGTCCATCGCCGGTGAGATCGTCGCCGGAGTCATCAACGGGCGCAGCCTCAACGATGGCCTGGCCGGAGTCTGGCGGACTTATCCCGAACTCTCCGCGGCGCAGCGCGGCGCGATCATGGACCTGAGCTACGGCTGTCTGCGCGACTATGGCCGAGCAAGCCTCGTGCTCAGCCGGCTTCTCCAGCAGCCGCTGACCGAGACGCACACCGACGGGCTGCTCCGCGTCACGCTACACCGACTCGAAACGCGGCCGGATCAGGCGCATACGACCGTCGATCAGGCGGTCGAGGCGGCGGCGCGGATCGCCGGTGGCGGCCTCAAGGGCCTCGTCAACGGCGTGCTGCGCAATGCGCTGCGCCAGAAGGACAGCCTGGCGCTGACCATCAAGGCCGACAGCGAAGCCTCGCTGCGCCATCCGAAGTGGTGGATAGAGCGGATCCGCAAGACCTGGCCGCGCGAATGGGCATCCATCCTCGAGGCGAACAATCAGCACCCGCCGATGAGTCTGCGTGTCAATCGCCGCCGCGCGACTCAGCGCGAAGTGATCGAGGCGCTGGCCGAGGCAGGCCATCCGACCCGGCCCCTGGGCGAATGGGGCTTGAGGCTGGAAAAGCCCGCTCCGGTCGCCGCGCTTCCGGGCTTCAATGAGGGGCTTTTCTCGGTCCAGGACTGGGGGGCGCAACAGGCGGCCCCGCTTCTCGACGTCGCCGACGGCATGAAGGTGCTCGATGCCTGCTCGGCTCCGGGGGGCAAGGCCGCGCATATTCTGGAGATCGCCGACTGCAGTCTGACCGCACTCGACAGCGATCCTCTGCGCCTTGAGCGGGTGCGCACCAACCTCGACCGGCTGGGCCTTGCCGCTCAGCTGCAGAGCCTCGATGCGCGTCGCATCGCGGATCGCTGGCGGGGCGAGCGTTTCGACCGGATCCTGGCCGATGTTCCGTGTTCGGCTTCGGGCGTGGTCCGGCGCCACCCCGACATCAAATGGTTGCGTCGCGCAGACGATATTGGCAGTTTTGCAACAGTCCAGGCGGAGATCCTCGAGGCCTTATGGTCGGTCCTCGCCCCGGGTGGCAAAATGCTCTATGTGACCTGTTCGCTGTTCTCGGAGGAGAACAGCTTGCAGATCGCAAGATTCGCGGCGCGTCACGGTGATTGCACGCGCGTTCCGCTCCATGGCGCCCTCGAGCGCATGCTCTTGCCCGATGCCGACCATGACGGTTTCTTCCTGTCCCTGCTGCAAAAGAACACCTGAGCGAAAGAGCGCGGGCATTCTCGTCGCCGCGCTCTGGCTCTTTGCGTTATTCCTGGCTTTCCCCGCCGCGGCTTACGAGCCCGAAGTGCGCTATGCGGAGCTCGTTCCGACCGACGATCTGTATGTGATCAACTCGGATTTTGCGTTCGAGCTGGGTCCCCGCCTTGAGGAGGTCGTCGTGCACGGCATCCCGCTGCACTTCGTCGCCGAGTGTGTGGTCACGCGTGGCCGCTGGTACTGGCGGGACGAGAGGATCGTCGAAAAACGGCTCGCGTTCCGGATCAGTTTTCAGGCGCTGACGCGCAAGTACCGTCTCTCGGTCGGCTCTCTGGGGCGCAGCTTCGACACGCTGAACGAAGCGGTCGGGGCGATGAAGCGGCTGCGCAACTGGGGCATCGTCGACCGCGACCGCCTGAAGGGCGGTGAAACCTACAACGTCGCGTTGCGCTTCCGCCTCGACACCAACATGCTTCCCAAACCCTTCCAGGTCACCGCGATCGGCTCGCGCGAATGGAGTCTGGAGACTCCGTGGTCGAGCTGGTCCGTGCTGGCGTCGAACGGCAGATGAGGGCGCTCGTCGCCGCCGCCTCCGCTCTGGCGGGGGTGCTGCTCTTCCTGCTGACCCTGGCCAGCTCCAAGAGCACGCTTTTCGCGAAACACTATGCGCTGCTGCTGGGCCTCAATGGCACGGTCGCGGTCGTGCTGCTGCTTCTGGTCGCCTTCCAGTTGCGGCGTCTGTGGCGCGAATACCGTGAGCGTCAGTTCGGCTCCCGGCTCAAGACCAAGCTGCTCGGTCTGTTCGCGCTGATGGCCGTCGTTCCGGGCGTGCTGATCTACGGGGTGTCCCTGCAGTTCGCGACCCGCTCGATTGAGTCCTGGTTCGATGTCCGGGTCGATGCCGCGCTCGATGCGAGTCTGCAGCTGGGCCGCAACACGCTCGACTACCTTCTCGACCAGCTGGCCGAGAAGGCGCGCAACGGTGCTGAAGAGTTGGCCGGCGCCGGAACAACAGCGGAGGCTGCGCGATTGAACCGGATGCGCGAAGTCGCGGGCGCCGACACGGCCAGCGTGCTGCTCGGCAACGGCCGGGTACTCGCTTCGAGCGTCGGGGTCGGCACCAGCCTGATGGGCGAGATCCACACCGCCGCTTCGCTGCGCCAGGCAACTCAGTCGAAAGGACTCAGGGTCGTCGAAGGCGAAGGCATGGGCGAGCTGACCTTGCGAGTAATCGTTCCCGTTCCTCCACATCGCGCCGGGGCGGAAGAGCAGTATCTGCAGATGACCAAGCGCGTGCCCCAGGGGATTTCACGCAACCTGGAGTTGATCCAGTCCGGTCAGCGCGATTATCAGGAACTCGTGATCAGCCGCGCCGGCCTGATCCGGATCTACAGCCTGACCCTGACCCTGAGCTTGCTGCTGGCGCTTCTGGCTGCGATCGCCGCCGCCTTCGAATTCGCGCGCAGCCTGTCCGCACCGCTGTCCATCCTCGCCGAAGGCACCCAGGCCGTCGCGGCGGGTGACCTGAGGCCGCGCCAGGCCCTGCCGGCCCGCGATGAACTGGGGGCGCTGACTCAGTCCTTCAACAGGATGACCCAGCAGTTGCTCGATGCGCGGGCTCAGGCCGAGAAGAATCAGGCCGAAGTCGATGCGGCGCGCGTCTATCTGGAGAGTGTTCTGGGCAACCTGTCGACCGGTGTGCTGACTTTCTCGGTGGATGGGCGCTTGCGCGCCGCGAACCGAGGGGCGATGCAGATTCTCGACGACGACCTCTCGGGCTACGAAAACCTGGTCCCCGGCGAGTGGCCCCGCCACCACGCTTTCCGCGATCGCGTGCTCGAAGCCTTCAAGCAGTACGAAGGCGACTGGAATCGCGAGATCGAGATCACGCGTGAGGACGGGCGTGTCCAGACCCTGTTGCTGCATGGCTCCCGGCTTCCGGATGCGGGTGCGGGCGGCCTCGTGCTGGTCTTCGACGATGTGACCGAGCTGATCTCGGCTCAGCGCAACGCGGCCTGGGCCGAAGTTGCCCGGCGTCTTGCCCACGAGATCAAGAACCCGCTGACGCCGATCCAGCTCTCGGCCGAACGGATCCAGCACAAGCTTGCCGCGAAGCTCGGCGACGATGACAAGGCGATGCTGGCGCGCTCGACCCAGATGATCGTCAATCAGGTCGAGGCGATGAAGAACATGGTGAACGACTTCCGCGACTATGCGCGGATGCCGCCCGCGACGCTGACGCGGATCGATCTCAATGGGCTGATCCGCGAGGTGCTTGGCCTCTACGAGAGTTCGCGGGTCAAGCTGAAAGTCGAACTCGCCGATTCGCTGCCGGCGATCTCCGGGGATGCGACCCAACTGCGCCAGGTCATTCACAACCTTTTGCAGAACGCCGAAGACGCGCTGTCGGGAACCGAAGGGCCGGCTGTCACGCTGCGCACCCGCCACGATGCCCGGGGCGTCGAAGTGACGCTGTGCGACAATGGGCCCGGGTTCCCGCCCGCGCTTCTGGCGCGCGTGTTCGAACCTTATGTGACGACAAAACCGCGCGGATCGGGCCTCGGCCTCGCGATCGTCAAGAAGATCGTCGACGAACACCGCGGCGAAATCCAGATCTCCAACTTCGAGCCGCACGGAGCCGAGATTCGCATCCGGCTTCCTCTTGCGGCCGCCGTCTGATACCTTCTGGCCTATGGCGAAGATTCTAGTCGTCGACGACGAAATCGGCATCCGGGAACTGCTCTCGGAAATCCTCTCTGACGAAGGTTACGACGTGGTGCTGGCGGAGAACGCCGCCGCCGCGCGCTCTGCACGTCTGGCCAATCGGCCCGACGTGGTTCTGCTCGACATATGGATGCCGGACACCGATGGGGTCACGCTGCTCAAGGAATGGGCCGCGAATGACCTTTTGACGATGCCGGTCATCATGATGTCCGGTCATGGCACGATAGACACCGCGGTCGAAGCGGTCCGCCTGGGCGCGATGGACTTCCTCGAAAAGCCGATCGCACTGCAGAAGCTGCTCTCGGCGGTGCGCCGGGGCCTGCAGCGTCAGCCCGCTGTGCGTCCGCGCAGTGCGCTGACCCTCGCGTCCTTCCCGCGCTCGGCGCCGATCAAGGATCTGCGCCGCAGGCTGGAACAGATCTTCGAAAAGTCCCGCTGGCTGACGCTGCGCGTCGGCCAGGGCAGCATCTGCGAGCTCTGCGCGCGTAGTCTGCAGAAACCCGCTTCGCCGTGGTTCGACCTCGGTACCCAGTCGCAGCCGATCGATCTCGCCGCGCTTGAAGCGGCGCGCGGTGGTCTGCTTTACGCCGAAGATCTCGCGCTGCTCTCCCGGGCTCAGCAGAAGAACCTCGCTTTCGCGCTGGAGCGGCTCGACAAGTACGACCTGCATGTGGTCTGCGGCGCGAGCCGCAGCGTCGAAGAGCTGATCAGTGATGGCTGGGACGCGGTACTGGTGAGGCGTCTGTTCGAGGTCACGCTTGCACCTCCGTCCCTCCCTGAACTGAAGGACGACATCCCGGAGATGGCGGCGCAGATCCTCGTCCACCTCGTCGAGGGGGGAGAGGTTCCTCCGCGCAGCATGGAGACCGCGGCGCTGAACCTGCTCCGCAACAAGGCCTGGCCGGGAGGCTTCGGAGAACTGCGCGCCGCGGTCCGCTCGCTGGCCCTGGGGACTCTGGAGGAAGTGGTCGGCTCCGAGGACGTGCTGCGCCTGCTCGGCCGTACCCCTGGCCCGGTCAATCAGGTTCTGCCTCTGGACATGCCGCTGCGCGAAGCGCGCGAGAGCTTCGAGCGGATGTATTTCGAATACCACCTGCAGCTCGAGAGCGGCAACATCACCCGCCTGGCCGAGAAGACCGGGCTGGAGCGCACCCACCTCTATCGAAAGCTCAAGCAGCTGGGCATTCCGCTGGGCCGGCGCGGCGATCTCTGAGTCCTTCGGCCCGCCCGCATCGCGGGCGGGTGTGGCATCGATCCGGGCTTCCCCGTGACGCTGATCGTTCAGGACGGTTTCGCTCCGTTCCATGCCTCGACCTGCGCCCTTGTCGGTAGGAAGGCCGACTGACCTCCCTCTCCGGGCAACCGGAGTTATCTCTCTGGAACACGCCATGCAAGCCGACCGTACCGAAGAACTTCGCGACCTCCTCGAATCCCGCATCCTGCTGCTCGATGGCGCGATGGGGACGATGGTTCAGCGGCACAAGCTCGGTGAAGCTGACTACCGCGGCGAGCGTTTCCGCGACTGGGCGAGCGACGTCAAGGGCAACAACGATCTCTTGCTGCTCTCCCGCCCCGACGTCATCCGTGGCATCCATGCGGCCTACCTCGAAGCCGGTGCCGACATCATCGAAACCGACACCTTCAATGCGACCCGCGTCTCGCAGGGCGAGTACGGGATGGAGGATCTGGCATTCGAGCTGAACGTTGCCGGAGCGAAGCTCGCGCGCGGCGTCTGCGACGAGTTTGCCGCCAAAACCGGCCGTCCGCGTTTCGTCGCCGGCGTGCTGGGCCCGACTTCGCGAACCGCTTCGCTGTCTCCGGACGTCAATGACCCGGGATTTCGCAACATCAGCTTCGACGCGCTGGTCGCCGATTACGTCGAGTCGGCGCGTGGCCTCGTCGAAGGCGGCGCGGACATCCTGCTGGTCGAGACGATCTTCGACACGCTGAACGCGAAAGCGGCGCTGTTCGCGATCGAGAAGCTGTTCGCCGAGGCGGGCCGGCGCTGGCCGGTCATGATCTCGGGCACGATCACCGATGCGTCTGGCCGCACGCTGTCCGGCCAGACGACCGAAGCGTTCTGGGATTCGCTGGCGCACGCGAAGCCTCTGTCGGTGGGGCTCAATTGCGCACTCGGCGCGAAGGAGCTGCGCCAGTACGTCAAGGAGATGGCGCGCGTCGCTGAGACTTGGCGCTCGGCGCATCCGAACGCGGGTCTGCCCAACGCCTTCGGCGAGTACGACGACACGCCGGAGAATATGGCCGGTCAGATCGGTGAGTGGGCGCGCGCGGGTTACGTGAACATCGTCGGCGGTTGCTGTGGCACGACGCCTGAGCACATCCGTGCGATCGGCGAAGCGGTTGCCGACGTCAAACCCGCGCATCGACCGAAGCCCGCGCACCAGATGCACCTCGCGGGCCTCGAGCCGCTGACGGTCAAGGACGACTCGCTCTTCGTCAATGTCGGCGAGAGGACCAATGTGACCGGCTCGCGCGTCTTCGCGAAGATGATCCTCGAAGGCCGCTTCGACGATGCACTGGCCGTCGCGCGCCAACAGGTCGAGAACGGCGCCCAGGTCATCGACATCAATATGGACGAGGCGATGCTCGACTCGCCGGCGGCGATGGACCGTTTCCTGAAGCTGATCGCGTCCGAACCGGACATCGCGCGGGTTCCGGTCATGATCGATTCGTCGAAGTGGGAGGTCATCGAGGTCGGTCTGAAGTGCCTGCAGGGCAAGGGCATCGTTAACTCGATCTCGATGAAGGAGGGCGAGGAACTCTTCCTCGAGCGGGCGCGCCAGGTCATGAACTATGGCGCCGCGGCGGTCGTGATGGCCTTCGACGAGAAGGGCCAGGCCGACACCTATCAGCGCAAGATCGACATCTGCGCGCGCGCCTACAAGCTCCTGACCGGAATCGGCTTCCCGCCCGAGGACATCATCTTCGATCCGAATGTGTTCGCGATCGCGACCGGCATCCCCGAGCACGACAACTATGCGGTCGATTTCATCGAAGCGGTGCGCTGGATCCACCAGAACCTGCGCTACGCGAAAACGTCGGGCGGCATCTCGAACGTGTCCTTCTCGTTCCGTGGCAACGACGCGGTCCGCGAAGCGATCCACACGGTCTTCCTCTACCACGCGATTCGCGCGGGCCTGACGATGGGCATCGTCAACGCCGGCCAGTTGGGCGTCTATGACGAGCTGGAGCCGAAGCTGCGCGCGCTGGTCGAGGACGTCGTGCTGAACCGCCATCCGGGCGCCGGAGAGGCTCTGGTCGAGTACGCGCAGACGGTCAAGGGGGGCGCGAAGGAGAGGGTCGAGGATCTCGCCTGGCGCGAGCAGAGCGTCGCCGAGCGGCTCAAACACGCGCTGGTTCGCGGCGTCACCGAATACGTCGTTGCTGACACCGAGGAAGCCCGCGCTGAGCTCGAAGCGGCGGGCAAGTCGCCGCTCGCGGTCATCGAAGGGCCGCTGATGGACGGCATGAATGTCGTCGGCGACCTCTTTGGCGAAGGCCGGATGTTCCTGCCCCAGGTCGTCAAATCCGCGCGGGTCATGAAGCTGGCCGTCGCCCACCTGATCCCCTTCATCGAGGCAGAGAAGCTCAGGACCGGCGCCGCCGCGAAAGGCAAGATCGTCATCGCCACCGTCAAGGGCGACGTGCACGACATCGGCAAGAACATCGTCGGCGTCGTGCTCGGCTGCAACGGCTACGAGGTCGAGGACCTGGGCGTCATGGTTCCCGCTGAAAAGATCCTCAACGCCGCCCGCGAGCACGGTGCACAGGCGATCGGCCTCTCCGGTCTGATCACGCCGTCGCTCGAAGAGATGAGCAACTTCGCGGCCGAGATGGAGCGTCAGGGCATGAAGGTGCCGCTCTTGATCGGTGGTGCGACGACGAGCCGCGCCCATACCGCGATCAAGATTGCGCCGAACTACTCGGGGCCGGTCGTCTATGTCGCCGATGCGTCGCGTGCGGTCGGCGTTGTGACCCGCTTGCTGTCCGACGAACAGCGCGACGACTACGTCAGGGAGATTGCCGCCGACCATCAGAAGCTGCGCGAGCAGCACGGCCGCAAGCGCGGCATGGCCTTGCTTCCCCATGAAGAGGCGAAGGCGAACGCGGCGAAGCTCGACTTCGACGGCTACACGCCGCCCAGGCCCGAAGTCTCAGGTCTGCACGCGCTGCGCAACATGGATCTGGGGACGCTCGTCGAGTACATCGACTGGTCGCCCTTCTTCCAGACCTGGGATCTGGCCGGCCCTTATCCGGCGATCCTCGACGACGAAGTGGTCGGCGTGACGGCGCGCCAGGTCTTCAATGATGCCCAGACGATGCTGAAGAAGATCGTCGAAGGCCGCTGGCTCACCGCACACGGCGTGTTCGGCCTCTGGCCGGCCGCCCGCCGGGGCGACGACATCGTGATCTATACGGATGAGTCGCGCAGCGCGGTTCGCTCCGTGTTGCCGCAGTTGCGCCAGCAGCACGAACGGCCGGAAGGCAAACCGCACTGGTGCCTCGCCGACTTCCTTGCGCCCGAAGGCGGCAAACCCGACTGGGTCGGCGCTTTCGCGGTCACGGCCGGAGTCGGGATCGAGAAGAAGCTGGCCGAGTTCAAAGCCGCCCACGACGACTACAACGCCATCCTGCTCAAGTCTCTGGCCGACCGCCTCGCCGAAGCCTTCGCCGAGTACCTGCACCAGAAGGTCCGCAAGTCCGAATGGGCGTATGCGAAAGACGAGGCGATCGCTCCGCTCGCGCTGGTCGACGAAACCTATCAGGGAAGCCGCCCCGCGCCCGGTTATCCGGCTTGCCCGGATCACACCCTCAAAGGCGATCTGTTCGCACTGCTCGAAGCGCCGCGCGCGACCGGGATGGAACTGACCGAAGCCTTCGCGATGAGCCCGGCCGCGGCGGTCTGCGGCTTCTACTTCAGTCACCCCGAAGCACATTACTTCGCGGTGCCGAAGATCGGCCAGGACCAGCTCGAAGACTGGGCCAGGCGCAAAGGCTTCAGCGTCGACGAAGCGGCCCGCTGGCTGGCGCCGATTCTCTAGTGTCTGACGGCCGGCGCCAAGCCGCTGGCCGGTTTGCGCCTAGTCCAGGCGGACTTCGATGCGGCGCGCCTGGCGCGGTATATCGTCTTTGGCGGCTTCTGGCTCTTCGATCAGAATCCTGTCCTGAGCCACGCCGGCGCCGATCAGCGCCATGCTGACCGCGATCGCTCGCTGTTGGGCGAGCGTGTGTTCGCCTTTGTCGCGGTAAAAGCCCGATATCCTGAGCTTTGCGGCAGGAGCCGCGCGCGCCGCCTTGAGGATTTTCAGCAGCCCAGGGGCAAGATCGGCGGGCAGCCTTGCCGAGGCCTGGGCGAAGTGGATGACGCCGACGGGCGGGTTCGCGCTTCTCGTGACCGCCGCGTCGCTGCCGCTGGCGACGGCTTGGCGCCCGGGGGCTGAAGGCGTTGCGGATTCCGCGATCGCCAGCGCCAGGACGAGGGCGATCACCAGCGCCGTGACTCCGGCGACGACGCCCAGCGCCAGAGCCGTCGAGTTGTCCTTGTCGTCCATCATCCCTCCCGAGCGTGAGCGCTCATGCTACGCCAGGGAGCAGAGTTCAGGGGGCGTCCACCCTGCTCGAAATCCGGCCGCTCACTGCGCGACCCACTTGCCGTCGCGCCAGGCGTAGAGCGTGACGCCGCCGTCGCGGATGTCGCCCTTTGCGTCGAAACGGATCACTCCGGTCACGCCCTTGTACGAGAGTGTGCGCAGGGCCTGAACATACCTGGCCGGTTCGACCGATCCGGCGGCCTTCATTGCCTCGATCAGGCTCATCGCCGCGTCGTAGCTGTAGGGCGCGTAGAGCTGGACGTCGGCGCCGAAGCGTTTCTTGAAGCGCTCGCGGAACTGGAGGCCGCCCGGCATCTTCTCCATCGCGAGGCCTGCCTGGGTGCAGTAGGTGTTTGCATCGATTGCGCCGGCCGCGAGCTTGAGCATCTCGCCGGTGCAGACCCCGTCTCCGCCATAGAAACGTACCTTCAGGCCGAGCTGGCGGATCTGGCGCAGCATCGGTGCCGCCTGGGAGTCCATGCCACCGAAGAAGATCGCGTCGGGCTTAACGTTCTTCAACTTGGTCAGGATCGCGAGGAAGTCGGTCGCCTTGTCGTTCGTGTATTCGCGGCCGACGACGGCGACCCCATGCTTTTTGAGGCTGTCGGCCATCGCATCGGCGAGACCCTGGCCGTAAGCGGTTCGGTCGTCGATGACGGCGACCCGCTTCGCGCCCTGCTTCCCCGCTAGCTGGGCCATCGCGGCACCCTGTTGGAGATCGTTGGCGATCACGCGGAAGACCATCTTGTAGCCCTGGGCGGTCAGCTTGGGGCTGGTCGAGGAGGGCGTGATGACCGGCACCCCGGCTTGTTCGTAGATTCTCGATGCAGGGATCGCGGCGCCCGACGTGACATGGCCGACGACGCCCTTGATGCTGCCGTCGGTCAGGCGCTGGGCAACCGTCGTCGCAACGCGCGGGTCGGCTTGGTCGTCCTCGCCGACCAGTTCGAAGTGGATCTTTTGGCCGCCGATCACGATGCCGCGGGTATTGGCATCCTCGATCGCCAGCCGGGCCCCGTTTTCGCCATCCTTACCGATGTGCGCCAGCGGACCTGTCGTGGGGCCCGCGTGGCCTATCTTGACGGTCAGATCGGCACGGGCCGGGGTGATACCGAGTCCGAACAGGATGAGTGCAAGAGCGATTCGCTGCATGGGTCATTCTCCCTGAGGGTGGGTGGGAAAACTCGCGATCCGGTTCCGGAATTTTAGTTGCGCCAGCCAAGCCGCAGGGAGGTTTGATGGGGCTTATCCACGAAGGAGAGCAACGTTATCGGCGTTTCTGTATGAGGGCGCGCAACAGAAATTGGGCTGGCGGGAGTTTGCGGAGGATAATTCCAGATGAGTTTGTCCGGCTCTGGCGTGGCAAACTGCACGGGATCCAACAAAAAAGAGGATGAGTGATGGAGATTAAAAGAAAAGTTGCATGCGTTCTGCGCGGAGCGATGCTTGCTGCGTTGGTGCTGGGACCGGGTTTTGCGCATGCCTGGGAGAAGGGCAAGCTGACCGTCTGGGTTGGCGATGAGCGCGCGGCGCGCGGGATGCGTCAGATCGCCTCTGCCTATACGCAGAAAACCGGGGTCAAGGTGACGGTCCAGGTGCCGGCCAAGCCGACCGAGGATTTCGAGCGGGCGATGGCCGCGGGCAACGGCCCGGATATCTTTCTCTGGGCTCACGACACGATCGGGGATTGGTCAGCTCGGGGCTGGATTGCTCCGGTTACGCTGCCTCCCGCGATCAAGAAGAACCTCGTTGATGTCGCTATCGATGGTGTGACCAGCAAGGGCAAGACCTGGGCTTATCCGGTTGCGGTTGAGGCGCTGAGCCTCGTCTACAACAAGGCCCTGATCACACATCCGCCCAAGACCTTCGAAGAGATTCCCGCGCTCAATGCCAGCCTCAAGGCCAAGGGCGTACATGCGATAGGCTGGGAGGTGAGCAATCCGTATTCGTCCTGGCCGATGCTGGCGGCGGGCGGCGCATTCGTGTTCCAGCGCGACCTGCTGGGTAACTACGACACGAAGAAAGTCGGGGTCAATCATCCGGGCGCGATCAAGGGCGCTGAGACCCTGGCCAGCTTCGTGCGCAGCGGCGTGCTGTCGGCGACGCAGACGACGGCGGAGTCCGAAGCGGCGCTCAGGTCGGGCAAGCTGGCGATGGCGCTGAGCGGCCCCTGGGTCTGGGAGAGTCTGAGCAAGGCGGGGATACGCTACGGTGTCGCCCCGATCCCGACTCTGGGTGGTCAGCCCGCCCGGCCTTTCGTTGGCGTGATCACCTTGATGCTGACGGCCAGGTCGCCCAACCATGCCGAAGCTTCGCAGATGATCGAGCAGTTCATGATGCCGGCGGAAGGTTTGCGTGCCTTCAACAAGATCCGCCCGTTGGGCATTCCCGCATCCAAGGAGATTTTCTGGGATTTCTACTCCGATCCGCAGATCCGCCAAGCGATGGAAAGCGTGTTCTCCGGCAAGCCGATGCCTAACAACAAGGAGATGTCCTCCTTCTGGAAGTTCATGCACGACGCGCTCGCGCAGATTGCGACGGGTTCGCGCAAGCCCAAGGAAGCGCTCGACGATGCCGCGAAGCGGATCGCTTCAGGAGGCTGATCGCTGACGGGGGATCCGCGCGGCGTCCTGTTTCCGGGGGCGGGGGAAGAATTTCTCGTGGCGGCGCCAGTCAGGCTCGCCGTGAGGATTCGCCCTTGTTAGGATGGACGAACTGCGCGGAGTTTCCCGCGCCCAGCCAGGAGACTGGATTTGAGCGCACCGATCGATTTCTATTTCGACTTCGCATCCCCTTACTCCTATATCGCATCCAGCCTGATCGATGAGATTGCTGAAAAGTACGGTCGCGCAGTGATCCGCCATCCGCTCGTGGTCGGTACCGCGTTCAGGGTGGTCGGGGGGGTGAGCCTGACCGGGATGCCGATGCGGCGCGATTATGTGCTGCGCGACATCGCGCGGCTGGCGCGCTATCTGAAACTGCCTTATCGTCAGCCTTCTCACCAGTCGATTCCGACCCATCATGCGGCCCAGGCTTTTCTGTGGGGGCAGGACCGGGATCCGGAGAGGGCGAAGGACTTCTCGGATCGTGTATTTTCCGCGTATTTCACGGAAGATCGAAACATTAGCGATATGGAAGTTGTGCTCGACCTTGCCGAATCCTTCGGCTCCCCCCGCCTGGAGGCGAAAGCTGCGATCACGGCGCCGGCAATGAAGGAGAGGCTCAAGGCCGAGACTGAAGTGGCGATTTCGCGGGGTGTTTTCGGGGTGCCCTTTTCGATCGTCGGCGGAGAGCCGTTCTGGGGCTATTCGCGCCTGGTTCTGCTGGAGAAGTGGGTTGGCGAAGGGGCGTTCTGAAATGAATCCGCTGCGGAGGAGAGCATGAGCGAAGGGATCAAGACCGGATTCGACGACGGAGTTGCCAGGATCTGGCTGGACAGGCCGGAACAGGGCAATGCGCTCGATGAAGCGATGATCCACGCGTTGCACCGTGAGATCGACCGCTCCTCCGATGATGACGCGGTACGGGTGATCGTGATCGCAGCCGAAGGGCCGAACTTCTGCTCCGGTGCCGATCCGGAATGGGTACGGCGCACGGCCGCTCTGGAGGCCGCGGAGAACTTCACCGATGCCTGTCAGCTGGCGGCGCTGTTTCTGGCGATCGCCAGTTCGCGTAAACCGGTGATCGCCCGCGTTCAGGGGCTGGCCAGTGGTGGCGGAGTCGGGCTGATCGCAGCGTGCGACATCGCGATCGGCGCGCCGACCGCCAGCTTTGCGCTGACCGAAGTGCGCATCGGCCAGGTCGCCGCGACGGCTCTGCCCTATCTGCTCTCGGCGATCGGTGCGCGCCACGCGCGCCGGATGATGCTGACCGGCGAGCATATGGGGGCGGCCGAAGCGCATGTACTGGGTCTTCTCCACACGCTGGTTGCGGCCGACCGCCTCGACGAAGAGGTGGACCGGATCGCTGGTGCGCTCAAGCTCGGTGGCCCGCATGCTCTGGCCCAGGTCAAGGATCTGGTGCTGGACTTCGATGGAGAGCCGCTCTCGCGCGATCTTGCCGAAGAGAGTGCGCGGCGCCTTGTCGAGCTGCGCGCGAGCCGCGAGGGCAGAGAAGGTGTTGCGGCGCTGCTCGAAAAGAAAAGACCCTCCTGGCGCGCCCGGCGCAAGAGAGCGGAATGAGCTGGGTCGTCGCCCGCAGCGAACTCGTCGTCAGCGCTTCCCGGCAGAGGATCTGGGAAGTTCTGACCGATTTTCCCGCCTATCCGGACTGGAATCCCTTGCTGCGCGAAGTCCACGGCGAAGCGGAGAGGGGGCGCTCGCTCAATGTGCGCCTCGCCGGTTTCGGGCATCGCGGCCGCAACCTGTGGCCGGACGTCAGGAGCGCGAACCGGGGGCGTGAGCTCTGTCTTGCGCTGACCATCCTCCCTGCAGGGCTGCTCGATGCGAACTGGCGGGTCGTTCTGATCCGCGAGGAGGGCGGGCAGTGCCGGATCGCCCAGCGGATCCGCTGTTCCGGCTGGCTCTCACGCTGGTATGCGCCCCGTCTTGCCCGAACCCTGACGCCTGCGCTCGCGGCGATGAACGAAGCGCTCCGGCGGCGCGCCGAAGCGGATCAGCCGATCCGTCAGCGCCGCGCGTAAGCATTTTCGATCAAGATCAAACAAATTCTTTTATTGACCCATTGGCAAAAGCAATGGATTGGCCTAGGGTTAACCCCAGTGCGGGTTAACCCAAAAAAACTTCAGCAGCCGTCGCGGCAAAGCCGGACGGTTTCGAAGAAAAGGCGGGCCCTGGAGGCCCGGACAGCCACAGTAAGAGGAGACTTAAATGAAAAAAAATCTGATTCGCCGCGCTCTGCTGACCGCATTTGCCGCCGGAACGGCTTTGGCAGCAATGCCGGCCATGGCTGACAAAGCGAACCCGAAGATTGGCTTCTCGATTGATGACCTGCGTGTCGAACGCTGGGCACGCGACCGCGATTACTTTGTCGAAGCGGCCAAGAAGCTCGGTGCGACGGTCAACGTGCAGTCCGCTGACGCGAACGAACAGCGTCAGATTTCCCAGATCGAAAACCTGATCGCGCAGAAGGTCGATGCGATCGTGATCGTTCCGTTCAACTCCAAGGTCCTGACCAATGCGGTCAAGGAAGCCAAGAAGGCCGGCATCAAGGTCGTGTCCTATGACCGCCTGATCCTGAATGCCGATGTGGACGCCTACATCTCGTTCGACAACGAACGCGTCGGTGCTCTGCAGGCCGAAGGCATCGTCAAGATCCGTCCGAAGGGCAACTACTACATGCTGGGCGGCTCGCCGACCGACAACAACGCGAAGCTGCTGCGCGCCGGTCAGATGAAGGTCATCCAGCCCTACGTCGACAAGGGTGCGATCAAGATCGTCGGTCAGCAATGGGTCAAGGACTGGAACCCGTCTGAAGCGCTGTCGATCATCGAGAACGCTCTGACCCAGAACGCGAACAAGATCGATGCGATCGTTGCGTCGAACGACGGCACTGCCGGCGGCGCGATTCAGGCTCTGGCCGCGCAAAACCTGGCGGGCAAGGTTGCCGTTTCGGGTCAGGACAGCGACCTCGCCGCGGTCAAGCGCGTGATCAAGGGCGACCAGTCGCTGACGGTCTACAAGCCCCTGAAGCTGATCGCCACTGAAGCCGCCAAGCTGGCCGTGAGCCTGGTCAAGGGAACTCCGGTCAAGTACAACACCAAGCTCGACAATGGCGCGAAGAAAGTGGATTCGGTTCTGCTGACTCCGACCGTCATCACGAAGGCCAACGTCAAGCTGCTGATCGACGACAAGTTCTACACCGCCAAGCAACTCGGCATGTAATCGATCGACCGGCCGGGATCCGTTCGGATCCCGGTTTTCTCAAGAGCGCGCGTTCCCGCGTGGAAGCGTGCGCCCCATCAAGCAATCGGGAAGGAAGGCTCATGTCCGAATATCTTCTGGACATGCGTGGCATCGTCAAGGAATTCTCCGGCGTCAAGGCGCTCGACGGAATCAGTCTTCAGGTGCGGGCCGGTGAATGCGTCGGTCTGTGCGGCGAGAACGGTGCGGGAAAATCCACGCTGATGAAAGTGCTGTCGGCGGTCTATCCGTACGGCACCTGGGAAGGACAGATTTTCTGGGAAGGGCGCGAGCTTCAGGCGAAGTCGATTCGCGAGACCGAAGAAGCCGGGATCGTGATCATTCACCAGGAGCTGATGCTGGTTCCCCAGCTCTCGGTCGCGGAAAACATCTTCATGGGCAACGAGATCACTCTGCCCGGCGGCCTGATGAATTATGCCGCGATGTACCAGCGGGCCGAAGAGCTGATGCGCGAACTGAGGATTCCCAGCGTCAATGTCACGCATCCGGTCATGCACTACGGTGGTGGCCACCAGCAGCTGATCGAAATCGCGAAAGCGCTGAACAAGAAGGCCAAACTGTTGATCCTCGACGAACCGACTTCGTCGCTGACCAAGGCCGAAACCCAGATCCTGCTCGACATCATCCGCGACCTCAAGAAGAAGGGTGTCGCTTGCGTGATGATCAGCCACAAACTCGACGAGATCGCAGCTGTTTGCGACACGATCTCGGTCATTCGTGATGGCACCCACGTCGGCACGAGGCCGATGGCGGAGATGAATACCAACGAAATCATCACGATGATGGTCGGCCGCGAAATCAAGAATCTTTTCCCGCGCGAAGAGCACCCGATCGGTGACGTTTTCTTCGAAGCGAAGAACATCACCTGCTATGACATCAACAATCCGCAGCGCAAGCGGGTCGACGATGTTTCGTTCTCGCTGCGCAAGGGCGAGATCCTCGGCGTGGCCGGCCTGGTCGGCGCCGGGAGAACCGAGCTGGTGATGTCCATCTTCGGCTGCTACGCGGGGCATCACGAGGGAAGTCTGTTCCTCGACGGCAAGCCGTTGAAGATCCGCAATCCGAAGGAAGCGGTCGAGCAGAACATCTGTCTCGTTCCGGAAGACCGCAAGCGTCACGGCATCGTGCCGCTGATGGGCGTGGGCCAGAACATCACGATGTCGGTGCTGCCCAGCTTTGCGCAGATGGGCACGATCAACACGGCGCGCGAGATGCAGACGATCCAGAAGTCGATCGGACAGATGCGCATCAAGACCGCGCAGCCCAACCTGCAGATCCGCAGCCTCTCCGGCGGCAACCAGCAGAAGGCGGTGGTCTCGAAGATGCTGCTGCCCAATCCGAAAGTGCTGATCCTCGACGAGCCGACCCGCGGGGTCGACGTCGGTGCCAAGTACGAGATCTACAAGCTGATGTTCGACCTCGTCAAACAGGGCGTTTCGATCATCATGATCAGCTCCGAGTTGCCCGAAGTGCTCGGCATCAGCGATCGCGTGCTGGTGATGGGCGAAGGCAAGCTGCGCGGCAACTTCATCAATGAGGGCCTGACTCAGGAACAAGTGATGACTGCGGCGCTGGGACACGACACGGAGAAGGCGGCAGCCTGATCGAGCGGACACAAAATAGAGATACGAGGCAGACAAAATGGGTTCCGTAGGAAAAAATCTTCGACTGCTGTTTTCGCAGTACAAAATCCTCGCGCTTTTCATGGTGATCGCGATCATCTGGGTCTTTTTCGGCCAGATGACCGAAGGTCAGTTCCTGACATCGCGTAACTTCTCCAACCTGCTGCGACAGATGGCCATTACCGGCCTGGTCGCATCCGGCATGGTCTTCGTGATCATCGCCGGGGAAATCGACCTGTCGGTCGGTTCGCTGTTCGGCCTGCTCGGCGGCGTTGCCGCGGTGCTGGAGACCAACTTCCAGTTGCCTCTGGCGCTGAACTTCGGCATCGTCATCGCGCTGGGTATCGCGATCGGGATGTTCAACGGTTTCTGGGTCTCCTACTTCCGGGTGCCATCCTTCATCGTCAGTCTGGCTGGTATGCTGGCCTTCCGCGGCATCCTGCTCAGCGTGACCCAGGGCATCACGGTTCAGGTCGACTCCGACGCCTTCAAGCTGATCGGTCAGGGCTACATCCCTGCGACGATCGGCTACCTGATCGCGGTCGCGCTCTTCGTCTTCCTCGTCTATCAAACGATGCGCTCCCGCGCCAACCGGACCAAGTACGCACTCGCCGTACCGCCGATCTGGCAGGAGGGCGCGAAGCTCGCCGCCGCAGGTGCCGTGATCCTCGGCTTCGTCGTGACCCTGAACTCCTATCAGGGCGTGCCGATTCCGGTGCTGCTGCTGCTGGTCGTGCTCGGCATCTTCAGCTTCATGGCAACCCAGACCGTGTTCGGCCGGCGCATCTACGCGATCGGCTCGAACTTCGAGGCGACCCGGCTCTCCGGCGTCAATGTCCGCTTCATCAAGATGGCCATCTTCGGGGTGCTGGGCCTGATGTGCGCACTGGCCGGTCTGGTGACGACCGCGCGTCTGGCGGCGGGCTCGCCGGCCGCCGGTAACATGGGCGAACTCGATGCGATCGCGTCCTGCTTCATCGGCGGTGCGTCGAGCCGCGGCGGTTCGGGTACCGTGTTCGGAGCGCTGGTCGGCGCGCTGATCATGGCCAGCCTCGACAACGGCATGTCGATGATGGGCGTCGATACCAGCTGGCAGATGATCGTCAAGGGTTCGATCCTGCTGCTCGCAGTCTGGATGGACGTCGTGTCCGGATCGAACGAACGCTGATCCGCTCTCCGTGACAGGAAAAGGGGGACCTTTGCGTCCCCCTTGCTTGTCTACCGCGCTCTCCCCGTCCCTGGAGGGCTTGTCGTGGCCGGGCTTGATGGTATGATCGCAGCCTGGACGCCAAAACGTCTTCTGCGGATGCGCGGGTGTAGTTCAATGGCAGAACGGCAGCTTCCCAAGCTGCATACGAGGGTTCGATTCCCTTCACCCGCTCCAGCTTTTCCTCCCGTCCCGCGTCAGAGTCCTCCGCCGTCAAACCGACGGGTTTCCCGAGCTTACTGCCCTCAGCGGGCCTCGACCCTGTTCAGCAGGTTGAGCAGGCCGCGCGCTTCGCCGCCTATCGTCGGCAGCACGCTCTCTCGCGCAATCTTCTCCAGCGGCGCCTGCGCGACTTCCCTCAGACGAGCGTGCAGTTCTGGGTGGTGGGCGAGAAGTTTGCCGAGTCCTCCCAGTGCTTTGGTGCGGTCGGTCAGGGTCGGCAGGGCCAGTTGGGCGAGCAGGCTGTTCGCGACGGCCTCGGCGATGTCCGGATCCTGGATGCGGTCAGCGAAAGTCAGGATCAGGCGGCCGATCAGGTTGCGCATCTCGCTGTCGGGGTCGAGCAGCCGGTGATGGACGCGGGCGATGCTCGCTTCCGGATCTCCGGCCCAGGCGAGCAGCTGGGCGGCGACGCGGCGCTCGCCGTTGCGGCCGTCGAGCACCATCGCGATCAGCGTTTCGCGCCGACCGATGCAGGCATCGCGGATCTGGACGTCGTACATCCTCAGTTCGGAATCCTCGCCGATCACGACGCCGGAAGGAGTCACCCCCTCGACCGGCGCCGTGCCTTCGGCGGCCATCTCCTGGATGCGGTATTCGCGGTGCGAGAGCAGTTTGCGGATCTCGCCTGGCAGCTTGTCGGAAACCGGGGCGCCGGTCGCGGGTTGCAGCCTGAGCTTTGCATCGGGCGATTCGACGACTTCGACGACATAGTGCAGCTCTTCGCCGATCACTGTGCCGGTGCAGCTGACCGCGGCCAGGGGCAGGCGGCGCACGCGTTCGCACCAGCGCAGCATCTCCTTTTCCTTCTGGTCGACCCGGCTTCCGGGCCGGATCGGGAGCTGGGCCAGAACCTGTTCGCGCGGCATCTTCTCCAGCCCGATCACCTCGGTTTCTCCCCAGACCATCGCCGTCTGGGCGAGGGAGGGCGCCGAAGCGAAAGCGAGGAGGAGGGGCAAAAGGCGGCGTGACATGGCGTGCTCCCGGGCGAAAACGACAATGTTACCGCTTGCGCCCTCAGGCTCAAGCCGGGCTTGCTATCATCGGCGGATGCTCAGCTATCGTCACGCCTTCCATGCCGGCAACCATGCCGACGTTCTCAAGCACCTGATCCTGGTGCAATTGATCCGCTACCTCGGCCAGAAGGAGAAACCCTTCTGGATCATCGATACCCATGCCGGGGCGGGGGCCTACTCGCTCGAAGAGGGCTATGCGACGCGTCTGGGCGAGTTCCAGCACGGGGTCGGCCGGCTCTGGGAGCGTTCCGATCTGCCCGCCGCGGTCAGGGATTATGTCGAGCAGGTCAGGGTGCTCAACGGTGACGGAGCGCTTCGCCTCTATCCCGGTTCGCCGTGGATCGCCAGCCAGCTTCTGCGCCCCCAGGACAAGCTGCGCCTGTTCGAATTGCACAGCACCGATGGTGAGCTGCTGGCCGAGAACTTTTCCGATCTGCACCGTCAGGTTCAGGTCACTCTGGGCGACGGCTTCAAGGGACTCAAGGCCTTGCTGCCCCCGCCGCCGCGCCGCGCGCTGGTGCTGATCGATCCGAGCTACGAGACGACGAGCGATTACAGCGGCGTGGTCTCCGCGCTGGAGGATGCCCTGCGGCGCTTTCCGACCGGGACCTACGCGCTGTGGTATCCGCTGCTCTCGCGCCCCGAGTCGCGGCGCCTGCCTGAGCTGCTGAAGGCCTTGCCGGCCGGCAAATGGATCGATGCGACGCTGTCGGTCGAGGCCGCACGCGGCGTCGGGCCGGGCATGCACGGCAGCGGCATGTTCATCATCAATCCGCCCTGGACTCTGGAAGCGACGCTGCGCGAGACCCTGCCCTGGCTCAGCGAAGTCCTCGCCCAGCAGCAGGGCGCCCACTTCACGCTGGACGCGCGCAGCGACTCCTGAGCGAGCGGGTTTCTGTCATGGTTTTTTTCCTGCGCCGCCGTTTTCTGATCGGAGTCGCCCTTGTTCTCGTCTCGCTGGGGCTGGCGGGATGGGGGGCGACGCACCTGGCCGCACGAGCGCTCAAGGTTCAGATCGAGACCCTGCTCGGTCCCGAAGCTTCGATCGGAGAGATCCGGCTCGTGTCAGGCGCGGTCGAAATCCGCCAGTTGCGCGTTCCGGCGCCCAGGAACTGGCCATGCGAGGATGCGCTGCGCGCCGAGCGCATCCTCGTCGAGCCCGACTTTCGTGCCGCGTTCAGCGGCAAATGGCGGGTCAAGAGGGTGCTCGCCGAGCAGCCTTACCTGGCGGTGCTGCGCACCCGGGAGGGCCGGGTGCGTCTGCTGCCCAGCCTGCTCGAGCGCAAAGGGGCATCCGCTGGCAGGGATTCTTCCGCCGCGAAGGCCCAGGCGCTGATCAGCGCGGTCGAACTCCAGCAGGGGGCGATCGACTTCTTCGATGCCAGCTTGCGGGGAGCGCCGCACGCGCTGCACTTCGGCGCAATCTCGGCAACGCTCGGTCCGCTCAGCTTTCCTCTGCTGGAAGGGAAGACTTCGCTGGACATCCAGGGGACGCTCAGGAGTCCGCGGCGCGACGGCAAGATATCGATTCGCGGCTGGATCGCGCTGGCGAACCGCGACTCCGAGATCAGCCTGCACTTGCAGGACGTGGATCTGCGCCTGTTCGAACCCTATCTGCTCAAATCGGCTGAGACGGGAGTGCGCAGCGGCCGCCTGAGTCTGGACTTGCAGAGCCGGATCCGGGATCGCCACCTGCTGGCGCCGGGAACGCTGACGCTCTCCCGGCTTGAGCTCAGCGACAGCAGCTTCATGGGCGTGCCGCGTCAATGGGTACTCGCCGCGTTGAAGGATCGAAAGGACGAAATTCGCGTGCGCTTCACTCTGGAGGGCCGGCTCGACGACCCGAAGTTCTCGCTCAATGAGAGCATCGCGAAGAAGCTTGCGGCGAGTCTGGGCGAGAGCCTGGGAATTCGCGTCGGCGGTCTCGCTCAGGAACTGGGCAAGGCCGCTCAGGGCTTGAGCCGGAATCTGGGCAAGCTCTTCGGCCATTGAGGCCGGACGGCTCAGGGGGCGAGTACGGTGATCGTCTGCCCGGCGACTTCGACCCGGCTGCCGGCGCGTAGTTTGCGCGCCTTGCGGGTTTCGATCTGACCATCGACGCGGACGAGCCGGTCGGCGACCATCGCTTTGGCCGCCCCCCCCGAATCCGCGATCGCGAGCAGCTTCAGCAGGACATGCAGTTCGACGTACTCGCCGCGGAGTACGAATGAGTGTTCATTCATGGCGCTTTCTCAAAATCGCCATTATCCTCTCGCCGGGCTGCCGTTCCAGCCTGGGCCCAAGGCATAATCCGCACATGTCGAATCCACTCTTTCGCCGGATCGGTGCAGCGCTGCTTCCCGCTGTACTGGCCGGCTGCGCGACTCAGGCGCCCGCGCCGATCGCCGAACCCGAGCCCGAAGCTGCTCCGGTCAGCAAGCCCGCTTCGCCATCCTACCCGCCGCTGCCCGAGCTTCCCCGCGAGATCACCCGGACTCCGCTCCCGCCCGTTCCGGCTCCGGTCGCGCCCCGTCCGGCAACACCTCGCCCCGCGCCCTTCCCCGGCGAACAGGAGATCCGCGCCGCGGTGCTGCGCCGCTTGCCGGCCAGGATCGCGGATCGCGCCGGCTGGGCGGCCGAAATGCAGGTCGCTTTCTCGTCGCTGAGGATTCCGCCCAGCAACGAGAACCTGTGCAGCGCGATGGCGGTCATCGAGCAGGAGTCGAGCTGGCAAGGTGATCCGGTGGTTCCCGGCCTGGGTGCCATCGTCTGGCGGGAGATGTACGAAAAGGCCGCGCATTACGCGGTGCCGAAGTTCGTCGTCGATCTGGCGATGCTGAAGACTTCGCCCAACGGCGTCAGCTACCGGAAGAGGGTCGATTCCCTGCGCACCGAGCGCGAGATGAACCGGCTCTACGAAGACATGGTCGCGGAGCTTCCCGATGCGGCGCGCGCGCTGGGCGGCAAGAATCCGATCAAGACCGGCGGGCCGATGCAGGTCAGCGTCGATTTCGCCGAGGCGCTGAACCGCGAGCGGCCTTATCCATATGCGAAGCGCGACACCGTCCGCCACGAGGTGTTCACGCGCCGGGGCGGGCTCTACTACGGGATCGCGATGCTGCTCGACTATCCGGCGGTCTACAGCTCTCCGCGCTATCGCTTCGCCGATTTCAATGCCGGCCGCTATTCGAGCCGCAACGCTGCCTTCCAGCGGGCGCTGGCGAGCCTGTCGGCGCGCAAGATCGATCCGGATGGCGACCTGCTGCGCTACGACAAGGCGGAGCGTCCGCTCACTGTTGCCAGCGACAGCGAGAAGGCCTTGGCCTCGTTGGCATCGCGCCTCGGGATGTCCCCGGCCGAGATCCGCCGCGACCTGCTTTTGGAAAAAGTGTCGGCCTTCAGCCAGACTCCGCTGTGGCAAAAACTGTTCGCGCTGGCCGACCGGCAGGCCGGGAAGGCCGTACCGCGCGAGGCGATGCCCAGGATCGAGCTCAAGAGCCCGAAGATCCATCGCAAGCTGACGACCGAGTGGTTTGCCGACCGGGTCTGGGGGCGTTACCAAGCCTGCATGAGTCGATCCCTGCCATGAATCGAATTTTTGCAGTCTTTTCGATGCGAATGGCTTAGCATCCGCTTCAAGATTTGTGACGCGATGCCGAAAAGGTATTGCGCCAGTCAGTTTTCCTATTTGATGATCAATCGCCTCGAAATTCATTCCGCGTGGAATGGCCTGGTCCAGGCCTGGAAACCCGTATGGCAATCCTGCCATGATCGGGAGCGCTGGGCTGCGTTCATGCTTCCCGTGGACCGGCTGGCTACTCTGGCCCGTTCGGACGGAATCACCGAGCTCGAATCGGCTCTGCTGCCGCTGATGCGGATGCTCGCCGAACTCGACGAGCCTGGAGAGACGGAGAAAGCCGAAGTCGACCGCCTGCTGCCGCTTGTTTTCGCTGTGGTCCGCGAGGTCTGCAGCGAGGACTACGAGAAGCGCAACGCGCCCGAGGTCGAGGACGCGGTTCCACAGATCGTGATGCTCAGCCCGGAGTGCGAATCGCTGAGCGATCTGCTGCTGCAGATGGAGCATTACGGCTATGCGTTCAAGGTCTTCGCCGACTATCGGCAGGGCCTGCGTTACGCGTTGGACAACTCGGTCGTTGCGGTCGTCGTCTCGCTGAGCGACGGTTTTTCGGCCGATATCCGTACCGTCGTCGACGAGCTGAGGCGGCACGGGCGAAAGTGGTTCGTCCTGTCCGATCGCGGCGACTTCAGCCTGCGCCTGCAGGCCGTTCGCATGGGAGCTCTGGGGTTCTTCATTGCTCCGCTCAATGTCGGAGTCCTCGTCGACGCGGTCGACCCTCTGGCCTACAAGGCCAGGGATGAACCCTACCGGGTGTTGGTGCTCGACGATTCGGTGACGGTGCTGGCGGCGATCCGCAAGACCCTGGGCCAGTTTCCGAACCTGAACACCCAGGTCTTGCGCGATCCTGCCCTGGTGCTAGAGAAGCTTCTCGACTTCACGCCCGACGTGCTGCTGCTGGACTTCCACATGGACGGCTGCAACGGGCTGGAAGTCGCGAAGATCATCCGGCAGAACCGCGCATTCGAATCGATGCCGATCGTCTTCCTGACCAGCGAGACCCGGGAAGACGTGCAGCTCGAGGCGATGCGCCACGGCGGCGATGACTTCCTGACCAAGCCGATCAGCGAAGCGCAGCTGGTCAACACCGTGATCAGCAAGGCCGAACGCTATCGGGGACTGCGCAAGCTGATGGTCGAGGACAGCCTGACCGGGCTGTTCAATCACGTCAAGACCAAGGCGCTGCTGCAGCAGTCGCTGTTGCTGGCCGAGCGCCAGAAGCGGCCGGTCTGCTACGCGATCCTCGACATCGATCACTTCAAGCGCGTCAATGACAACTACGGGCACACGGTTGGCGACAAGGTCATCAAGACTCTGGCCCGATTGCTCAAGCAGAAGGTCCGTCGCTCGGACGTCGTCGGCCGTTATGGCGGCGAGGAATTCGTGATCGTGATGTTCGACAGCACTCCGGCTGATGCGAAAGCGAGGGTGGACCGGATGCGCGAAGCCTTTGGTGACATCTACCACGCCTACGATGAGGGGATCTTCTCGGTCAGCTTCAGCGCCGGAGTCGCCCACTTCCCGGCCTATGGCACGATGATGGAGCTGATGGTCGCCGCCGACGACGCGCTCTACGAAGCCAAGCGCGCCGGACGCAACCGCGTGGTCTGCGCCCAGCGCAGCGTCGCTGTCTGACGCTTCAGGTCTGGCCTGCACCGACCCAGCGCTCGGCGCTCGGCGCGGTGAATGCAGCCAGGCGATCGAGCAGCACGGAAGGCTCGTCCGCCACTTGAAGGAGGGCGCGGGTCGCCGGGGCCATGAAATCCTCGCGCGTCGCGCGGTCGAGGAAGGCGATCAGGCCCGTGTAATAGCCGGCCGTGTCGAGCAGGCCGATCGGTTTGGCGTGAAAGCCGAGCTGGGCCCAGGTCCACATCTCGAACATTTCCTCGAAAGTCCCGATTCCGCCAGGGAGCGCGACGAACGCATCGGCCTTTTCGGCCATCAGCGACTTGCGGCTGTGCATCGAATCGACGACGTTGAGCTCGGTCAGGCCGTGGTGCGCGATCTCCTTGCGCGCCAGAGACTGCGGGATGATGCCGATCGCGCGGCCTCCGGCGTCCAGCACGCTGTCGGCGACCGCGCCCATCAGCCCGACCGAAGCTCCGCCATAGACCAGCGCGATTCCGCGCGCGGCCATCTCGCGGCCCAAGCGCTTGGCCTGCTCGAGGTATTCGGGGCGGGCTCCCGAGCGGGAGCCGCAATAGACACAGAGGGAGCGGATCGCCATGTCAGCTCGCGCTGCGGGCCTTGTCCGCGGCGAGCTCTACGACCTTGTCGTCTCCCTTGCGGCCCTCTTGCGGAGAGTCGCGTTGGATCAGCTGGCCATCGACGATCGCGCCGACGTCCATCTGCAGCTGGCAATAGCGGATCGTTCCCGACACCCGTGCATTCGCCTGCAGTTCGAGGAAGTGCTCGACCTCGAGATCGCCCTCGATCGTGCCGTTGATGACGGCGTCGTAGCAGCGGATGCTGCCTTCTATCCTGCCCTTGTCCGAGAGCACCAGCAGGCTGCGCGCCTTGCCTTCTCCGGGCTTGCCGATCAGCTTGCCATGCAGCAGCCCATCGACGCGCAGGCCGGAAGCGAAGATCAGGTCTCCGTTCATCTCGACATCCTCGGCGATCAGCGAAGACAGTTTGCTCACTTCGATCAGGTGGGGTTTGCGGCTGTTGCCAAACATCAGTGTTTTCCTTGTCCGGCTTTGCGGAAGAAAGCCAGTTCGTCCTGCTGCTCGCGCAGCTTGCGGTTGAGGGAATCGACCTGGCGTTCAAGCTCGCGCGTCTGGGCGGCGGCCATCCTGCCTTCCAGTCGGCTCTGTTCCAGGGCCTTCTGAAGCAAAAGGTTCTGTTTGTGGGCACGGCTCAGTTCGCGCACGCTCTGGGCTTCCGGTGCCAGCTCGACGTAGGCGAAGAGGCTGGCCGCGGCGATCGCGAGGCCGGCCAGCGCGCCGAGCAGCAGCGACAGGCCCTTGTTGGGGCGGCTCAGAACGAGCTCGCCGGAGCTCAGCGGGCGTTTGCGCCGGCGGAAGAAATTCAGTTTGCTCACAGTCCGGCCAGATAGTTGCGCGGATCGGCGTATTCACCGTTGCGAATCACTTCGAAATGCAAGTGAGGGCCGGTCGAGCGGCCCGAAGTTCCGCTCAGCGCGAGGAGCTGGTGAGGGGCGACCAGGTCGCCGGTCTTGACCATCAGTCGGGAGGAGTGGGCGTAGCGCGTGACGAGACCGTTGCCGTGATCGACCTCGACCATCCAGCCGAATTCCGGGTGGTGGGTGGCAACGATCACCTTGCCTCCGGCCGCCGAATAGATCGGAGTGCCGATGTCGGCCGCGAAGTCGAGACCGGCGTGGAAGGCCTGGCGATGGGTCAGCGGATCGACGCGGTTACCGAAGAGCGAGCGAAGTTCGATCCGGTCGACCGGCGGGCGGCTGGGGAAGCTCATATAGGCGAGGTTGCGCTGAGCGGTCGCCTGGCCGATCAACGCGAGATCGCGCTCGATCCGGGTCAGCGCGGCATCGAGCTCGGCCGTCGGGGATCTAAGTCCATCCTGGCGCGGAGCGAGCATCGGGCCGCCTTTGCCATCGCCCTTGCCGTTTGCCTGCCGGGCTTCGTAATCGTGCAGTACACCGATCTTGCGCGCCAGCAGAGCCGCTTCGCTCTCCAGCTTGAAGACGCGGCCGGACAGAACGCCGAGCTGCTCGACGGTATAGCGGTTCGTGCCACTGGCGCGGAGCGCCACAACGGGGGTGGGGCTGCGGGCCAACAGATAACCCAGCGTCGCTCCCGCGGCCAGCAGCATCGCGGTGAACAGAGCCAGCGCGATGACGAGCGAACGGACGGAGAGCGTGCGGACGCCGGAACTGGTCAGTGCTCCGGTGGAAACCATGACAAACGCCATCGTCTCCTTCCTCCTGATTTTGAATGCATGCAGGGGTGATCGAGCCATCCCGGCGGTTCCCGACCCTCTCAGACGGTCTGCCGTCGGGATCGGGCCAAGGACGGATCGTAAGTGTAAAGCCGGCCGACGCGCAATCCCCCGCTCAGGCCTTGAGTCCGTCCAGTCGCCTGGTCGAGCGCTGCAGATCCCTCTCCAGTTCGCCGATATCGGCCCTGAACGTGTCGAGTTCGCTTCGCGTTGCGCAGAGCTTCGCCTCCTCGCCAAGGTAGTCGGCGAGGTTGTCGGTGAGCCTTCGCGCGATGTCGCGAGCCTCGCCTGCCGCGGCGACGCCCGCCCCGTGCAGGCGGTGCGCGAGCGGGTCGCCCAGCAGAGCGGCGAGATCCTCCTCGAAATCCCAGTGCAGATTGCGCAGCACGAAACCGAGGTTTTCGGCGAAATGAGCTTCACCGGCGATCCGCGCCTGGCGGAACAGTGCATCCGGCCCCTCGGCGAGCGAGGGCAGGGCGGAGAGGGGGAGTTCGAGGCTGACTGCGACTTCGCAGGGATCGCGGATCTCTTCGAGCCGGCCTTGCGCACTGAGCGCGAAAGCGGTGCGCCAGCCGCCGACGGCGAGGCTGGCCGGGCGGCCCGCGAAAGGAGTGAGCCTGTCGCTCGCCCAGGGATTGCGTGCCAGGAGCCGGTTCAACGTCGACAGCAACAGCGCCGAAGGGCGGGGCGGCGTCAGCAGTGCGAGCGGAGAGGGGAACATGGCGGCGTCCTGAGCAAAACGCGATTATGCCGCCGACTGGCTTGGGGTGCGCGCGGATAACGCCAAGCCGGAGCCCTCTCCCTCCGCCCCTCTCCCATAAGCGGGCGAGGGGCGCGATCGGCGCGAGCCCTGCTCGCGAGTGGGTTACTGCATCTGTTCGATGCCGGCCAGCACCCAGCCTTGCCCGCCCGTGGCAGGCTTGGCGAGGTGCCAGACCTCGTCGAAAGGCGCCGGGGCGGCATTGGCCTCTTCGCGCAGCAGGCCATGGAAGCGGACGCTGGCGATGTGGCGATTCGCTTCCTCGGTCACGTCGATCAGCTCGGCTTCCAGAGACACGACATCGGTCTTTTCGGTCTTGCCGGCGCGCGCGTCGATGTCGAGCTTGAGTTCGGCGAACATCTCGGGCGACGTGAACTCGCGGATATCGTCGAGGTTGCCGGCGTCGTGAGCGGCCTGCAGGCGGATGAAGTTGACCTTGGCGCTGCGCGTGAAGGCTTCGCTGTCGAAGCCGGCCGGAACGCTGGCGCCGGTCGCGGCGGCACCCGCAAAGCCCGAATTGGCGGCCGGATGGATCTGCGTGACCGGCGCCGAATAAGGCGTCTGGTTCGCGTAAGCCATCGCCTCGCGCTGGGGGGCGGGGCGGCTCATCAGACGGCGGATCAGCATGAAGGCGATGCCCGCAACGATGACCAGCAACAGGATGCCGGCGAAGTTGCCGCCGACGCCCAAGTGCGAGAGCAGCGCGGCGAGACCGATGCCGGCCGCGAGGCCGGCGAGCGGGCCGGCCCAGCGACGCCAGCCGGACTGGGTCGGGGCGGCCTGCGGGCGAACGCCCGGCGCGGGCGTCGCGGCCGGAGCCTGGGCGGGCCTGGCCTGACGGGCTGACTGGGTGACCGGAGCGCGCTGCATGCCGAAAGAGCGGCCGCCGCCCAGGCGTCGGGCGCTCGCGTCGCTGATCGTGACCATCAGGCCCAGCATCACGGCAAATACTGCAAGCATCACTCTTTTCATCGCTGTCCTTTGGGTGGTTGGATTCAAGGCCTCAGATGCGGGTCCTCGCCTGAAGTTCAAGCGCGGGAGCCGGCTCAAGAGTCAGAATTTGTAAGCGCGATGCAGCGCGACGGCGCCCGCAGCCAGGTTGAAGTACTGGACCCTCTCCAGCCCGACTCCGCTCATCATCTGCACGAGCGTCTGCTGGTCGGGGTGCATCCGGATCGATTCGGCCAGATAGCGGTAGCTCGCCGAATCCTGGGCGACCTTCTCGCCGAGCCAGGGCAGAACCTTGAACGAATAGAGGTCGTAAGCGGAGGCGAGCGGTTTCCAGATCCTTGAGAACTCCAGCACCAGCAGCCGCCCGCCCGGGCGCAGCACGCGGCGCATCTCGGTAAGCGCGACTTCCTTGTGGGTCATGTTGCGCAGGCCGAACGCGACGGTGACCAGATCGAAACTGTCGCTGGCGAAAGGCAGCTTTTCCGCATCGCACTGGGCGGTCGGCAGCGCGAAGCCCTTGTCGAACACCCGGTCGCGCCCGACCGAGAGCATCGCGTGGTTGATGTCGGTCAGCCACACTTCGCCGGTCGGTCCGACCCGCTTCGCGAACGCGAGCGAGAGGTCGGCCGTGCCGCCGGCGACATCGAGTACCCGCTCGCCAGGGCGCACGTTCGCGATCTCGATCGCGAACTTCTTCCACAGGCGGTGCATGCCCAGCGACATCAGGTCGTTCATCACGTCGTAGCGGGTCGCGACCGACGTGAAGACTCCGGCGACGCGCGAAGCCTTTTCTTCCTCGGCGACGGTCTCGAAGCCGAAATGGGTGGTTTTGTCGTTCATGGCGAGGTTGAGGAGTGGCCGGGAGCGGAGCTCATCTTAGCGCATGCCGTTCGGCTCTGTGTGCGCACTGAAATGAGGCAAATAGACAGCCGAATGCACTCATCTGGTGCGCAAATGGCCCGATTCGGGCATGCCCTTCCGGGGGCGGAGGGCCGACGCACCTAGTTTGTGCAATTTTCACAACAAAAGCGGCTAAATGTTTCTGCGTTATTGTTTGTGTCGCAGATGTGTAACAAGTCTGTTGCTTTTACAGCTATTTTCGCCGGCTTGGGCATGCAGATTGCTGCAAAACGTGTCTGTTTGATCACAGTCGTGACAATCACCTCCCCGGCGAGGGCGGGGTTGTAACAACAAAGGGAAGAAAACCGTGAAAATGAAACCTCTGGCCCTGGCCATCGCCTCCCTGGGAGTCTGCTCGATCTCCCTCGCTGCGTTCGCCGAAGCTCCGACCGAAAAAATCGAAATCACCGGTTCGCGCATCAAGCGCGTCGACGACGAAGGCGCTGCGCCCGTCCAGGTGATCTCCAAGGCGGACATCACGAAGACCGGCGCGACGACGGTCCGCGAGCTGATCGACACGATCTCGGGTTCGACGAGCAGTCTGTCCGATGCCGGCGGTTCCACTTCTTTCGCTGGCGGTGCGAGCTCGGCTTCGCTGCGCAACATGGGCAAGCAGAGCACTCTGGTTCTCGTGAACTTCCGTCGTATCGCCGCTTACCCGCTGGCCGACTTCAACGAAACCTTCACGAACATCGATTCGATCCCGTTCGAGGCGATCGAGCGCGTCGAAATCCTGAAGAACGGCGGTTCGGCGATCTACGGTTCGGACGCCGTCGCCGGCGTCATCAACATCGTCACGAAGAAGTCCTTCGAAGGCGTTGCCGGACACGCGAGCTACCAGCAGGACGCGAACACCAGCAAGTTCGTCGAAAAGAACGCGTCGCTCACGGCTGGCTTCGGCAACCTTCAGGATGATGGCTACAACATCCTCGCCAACTTCGAAGCGTTCAAGCGCGACGGCGTCGACTCATGGCGCGATCTGCTTGACCACGTCAATCCGGCCTACAAGGATCCGGATCTCTTCCCGTCCTTCGGCACGGGTTCGACCTACTCCTATCCGGGCAATATCAACGGCAAGGCGATCGCGGGTTGTACGACCGTCAACGCAGCTGGTCAGTGTATTTACGATCGTTATCAGCGCTTCCAGGCTCAGCCTTCCAGTGAGCGGCAGAACCTGTTGGTCAGCGGAACCTATAAACTGGGCGGCGAACTTGAAGGCTTCTCCGAGTTTCTGTACTCGCACATCACGACCGATTACCAGAACGCTTATGCGACCTATGGTTCCGCTGCGTCGCCGAGCTTTTGGGCGAATGCGACGACCGGGGAGAGGCAGACTTTCCGCTATTACAAGTTGCCCGCGACTCACCCTCTCAACACTACTGGCGCTGATGCAAGCTGGAGCTACCGCTTCGCCGACGCTCCGTCTGAAAAGGAAGTTGAGACTGACCAGTACCGTGTCTTGACCGGTCTGCGCGGTGTCGTCCACGGCTGGGACTGGGAATCGGCTCTCGGCGTGATGGGCGGCAAGACGACGGATTCCCGACGCGGAGCGATCAGTGTCAGTGGTTTCAACGACGTGATCGGTCAGTCTTCGGACGCCGATTTCTTCAACAAGACCAACGGCTACAAGATTGGCAAGGCCAACAGCGCCGACGTGCTGAACAAGCTGTTCCCGTCCTTTGGCTATACGGCGAAGAACTCGAACGTGTTCTTCGACGGCAAGATCAACGGCGAATGGGGCAGCATCGGTGGTCGTCCCATCAATGTTGCGACGGGTTTCGATGCTCACCACGAGCGAATGGAAATCAATCCGACCGACAAGCTCGCCAACGGCGATATGGTTGGCTACGGCGTCTCGACCGTTGATGCTTCGCGCAGCTATGGCGCGATCTTTTCGGAAGTGAATCTGCCGGTTCTGAAGCAGCTCGAAGTGCAGGCCGCGGCCCGCGTCGACAAGTACGAAGGCTTCGATCCGCACTTCTCGCCGAAGATTGGTTTCCGCTATTCGCCGACCAAGAAGCTGCTGTTCCGCGGTACCTTCGAGACCGGTTTCCGCGCGCCTAACCTGACCGAGAGCGCTCCGTCGCGCAAGGTGTCGTTCGCTTCGGTTGCCGATCCGAAGCGTTGCCCGGCTGCGATCCAGTATGCGAAGGATTTGAGGGCCGAAGCCGCCGCCCTGCCCAATACCGATCCGGAAAAGGCTCAGAAGTTGGCGAAGGCTGACATTGTCAGGCAGAACGAGTGCAGCGGCGTCATGAACGTGACGAGCAACAATCCGGATCTGAAGCCCGAGACCTCGAAGTCCTTCACGATTGGTTTCGCGTTCGAACCGATCCCCGGTTGGAGCACGACCGTCGATTACTGGGCGATCACCCGTAAGGATGAGATCGGCGTCAGGAGCACTTCGGAAGTTCTGGCCTCGGAAGATACCCAGGCTCCGAACGTGGTAAATCGCTCCAAGGATTTGGCCAACGATCCGACCTTCTCTGTTGATGATCAGAAAACCTACGGAGTCACGACAGGGGCTCTGGAGTCGATCAAGCTCCAGTTCGAGAACATCTCGAAGACCCGGACTTCGGGTATCGACTGGGCGGTCAAGGGCTCGCAGGCGACGCCGATCGGCCGTCTGGGTTGGGATCTCGATGCCGTCTATACGCTGAAGTATCAAGAGTACAGCCCGTCGCGCGGAGACTGGGGTGACAACCTGGTTGGCCGTTACGGTTATTCGCGCTGGGTGCTCGGCAATACGGTTTCGCTGAAGAACGGCAGCTTCACGAACTCGATCCGTTACACCTGGAACAGCGGTTACACGCTGCAGCGCGATTACAACGATTCCAGCTGGACGACCGAAGGCTGTGCGGACTATGGGCTCAGCCAAGGTCAGTGCCGCGTCGGCAACTACGAGCGTTTCGACTACAACGTCGCGTACACGGGTGTGAAGAATCTGACCATCAACTTCAACATCCGCAACATCTTCGATCAGCGTCCTCCGGTCGACTACCGCGACTACCTCGAGAACAACAGCGGCATCATCCCGTCGAGCATCTCCGATGTTCAGGGACGCGTGTTCAAGCTCTCGCTCGACTATCGCTTCAAGTAATCCTTCGAGTTTCTACGAAGCAGAACGGGCCGGCTTATGCCGGCCCGTTTTTTTGGGGGCTTCTGACTCAGCTTCGCGCCGCGTCTGTTGTGTTTCAGGGTGTTGCAAAACCAGCAGATCCGCACCTTTGGGTGGCATGAAATCCCGAAAATGGGGCATGAAGTTGCGCTTCAGGCACAATTTGTAGCGTGCCTCGGCAATTTAGTTCCATTGTTTGTCTGTTTGTGTTGTGTTTGTTGCTTGATTTGCTTGACTGTAACAAAACCGTTGCTTTTATGAGTGGACTTTTCCTCTGAGGCATGTGGGTTGCTCTTGTAGGGCTGTTGCGGCCAAAAGCCGCGATCACCACCACCCGCTTTCTGGATGCTCAATCCGGGCGGTAACAAGCAAAGGGACTCACACCGTGAAGATGAAACCACTGGCCTTGGCCATCGCGTCGCTCGGGGTCTATTCGGCCTCGCTGAGCGCTTACGCTGACACGTCACCCGAAAAGATCGAAGTCACCGGCTCGCGGATCAAGCGGGTCGACGCTGAAACCGCGTCACCCGTCGAAGTCGTCACGCGTGCCGACATCGCGAAGAGCGGCAGTGCCACGGTGGCCGATGCGCTGCGCACGATTACCGCGAATGCCGGTAGCTTTAGCGAGAACTGGACGAACTCGTTCTCGCCGGGCGCTTCGGGCATCTCGCTGCGCGGTCTGGGCCAGAAGTCCACGCTGGTGCTGATCAACGGTCGTCGCGCGCCTAACTACGGCTTTGCGCAGAATTTGTCGGATACCTATTTCGACCTGAATTCGCTGCCGGCCTCGGCGATCGAGCGGGTCGAAGTCCTGAAGGATGGCGCTTCGGCGATCTACGGTTCCGATGCGATCGCAGGCGTCGTCAACGTGATCCTGCGCCAGGACTTTAAAGGCCTGGAAGTGTCGGCCGAACAGGGCATTTCGGACGAGAACGACCTGCCGGAGTCGCACGTCTCGATCACCGGGGGGCTCGGCACTCTGTCCGAGAATGGCTACAACGTGCTCGCTTCGCTGGACTACTTCAAGCGAACCGGCATCACCTATGCCGACCGCGCTTTCACGCGCGATTCCGATACATCCAGCAAACCCGGTGGTGCATTCGGCTGGAGCAATACCGGCACCTACCGGACCGGAACCTATACGCGGGTTGCGATGGCGAATTGTCCCTTCGGAACCGCAACGGTCGATGCGGCCAAGTTCGGAGCGGGTTACAGCGGGACCGCCTGCATGTACAACCCGGCCGAATACCAGAACGCATTTCCGGACACGGAACGGATCAACTTCTTCAGCCATGGAACCTTCAATCTGGGTAGCTCTCTGCAGGCTTTCGGCGAAGTTTTCGGTTCGCATACCTCGACCCAGCAGACCTTTACTCCTGGCGCCATTTCGACCAGCGGCTCGAGCACGCGTTATGACCCGACCACTGGTGGTGTCGCGGTCATCGATACGCGGCTGCCGGTTGGCAATGCGGCGAACCCGTATTCGACGCCCGCCCGGTTCGGCTACACGTTCTTCGACGTCGGCCCTCGATCGGCCGACATCACTACTGATGCCTACCGACTTCTCGGTGGACTGAAAGGCTCGCTGAAGACTTGGGACTGGGAGTTTGCGTTGACCTCGGGTCAGAGCAAGTCCAAGCAGGAGCAGTACAACCGCATCAATGCGATTGCGCTGCAGAAGGCGATCGCCGATGGGTCGTACAATTTCCTGAACCCGACCAAGGAGCAGGCCGATGCTCTGCGCCTGAATCTTCACCGGGAGGCAACCTCGAAGCTCTATACGGCGGATGCGAACATCCGCGGCGATCTGTTTTCGCTGCCGGCCGGGGCGGTTGGCGCCGTGTTCGGCGTCGATTTTCGCCGCGAACAGCTCGACGACGTTCCGGATCAATGGCTGACCGGAGGCTATGTGCTGGGTCAGGGCGCGACCGAAACTCACGGTTCGCGCAATGTCGGCGCTGGTTTCTTTGAGTTTGCGATTCCGGTGCTCAAGACAGTCGAAATCGGCCTTGCTGGTCGTGGCGACAAGTACAGCGACTTCGGTTCGGCCTTCTCGCCATCGGCGAAGATCAAGTTCACGCCGATGAAGGAACTGGCCTTCCGCGCATCCTGGGGCAAGGGCTTCCGTGCTCCGACGTTGGCCGAGAACTCGCAATCGAACTCGACCTACTTCACGACGATTACCGACACCACGCCTCCTGCGGGTCACCCCGAGCTGAAGAACAAATCCTTCAACATCGCTGGTGTTCTGGTCGGCAATCCGGATCTGAAGGCCGAAAAGTCGACGACCGTGAACTTCGGCATCGTCGCCCAGCCGGTCAAGGCGATCGACTTCACCGTTGACTACTACCGGATCAAGCAGAAGGATCTGGTTGGGACCGACAGCCTGTCCTACATCCTGGCACACGAGAACGATGCCCAGTATGCCGGTCAGGTCGTTCGCGATGCGACGACCGGGCAGGTTCTGTACATCAGCAACAAGTATCGCAACCTTGAGTATGTGCAGACCAGCGGTATCGACATCACCGCCAACTGGCGCCTGGGCCAGGTGGGGCCAGCCAAGCTCTCCACGAAGTTCGACTGGAACTATCTGATTGACTGGAAGACGCCACCCGCAGCCGGAGCAGATGCGGTCAACTATGCCGGCAACGATGGCTGGGGGTCGGTGTTCCATCGCAACCAGGGCAAGCTGAAGATCAACTGGGATGCTCCGGTTTGGTCGGTTTCCTTGGGTATCAACTACCTCGACGGCTACAACCATCTTGATCCGGTGACCGACAGCGATGGCAACGTCGTTCAAGACCATGTCAATGCTTACATCACGACCGACATCTTCACCAGCTACAACGTGACGAAGGCGCTGCAGGCGACCTTCTCGATCCAGAACATCGAGAACCGCAACCCGCCCTATGACGCCAGCTACTCGGCTGGCTATGAAACCTACGACTACAACCTGCGCGGGCGCTACTACCGCCTGGGCGTCAACTACAAGTTCTGATTTTCACGGCAGTCTGTACTTTTCAAGCGCACCTTCGGGTGCGCTTTTTTTTTGGGGGGGGGGGGATGTGCCCAGCATAGGCGCCCCCCTGAGGGGGCAAGTCAGGCCCTGGGGGGATCACGGTTGTTCGCGTTGGCTGTCCCTATCCCGATCGGCTGGCGATGGGTGCTCTTAAATGGTGCAAGGCGGGTAGTGATGCACCGATTTGTCGCGCAAAGAAGCTGAGATGGGGCAGAAAGTTGCCGGAGGGGAACATTTATTAATGCGCTGTAGCAATAAACCCTAGGAACAGCGAGAACTGGTGAAGTTATGTTGTTCTTGTCGCAAATTTGTAACAGAAGTGTTGCTTTTGTGGATAGCTTTGTCGGACGGGCATACAGGTTGCAAAAGCCCGGTCGACTCGGTTCAGAACCGGGCATTTCACCTCCCCGCTCAGTGGGAGCGAAAACAAGCGATCACAAGCAAAAGGACTATCACCGTGAAAATGAAGCCTCTGGCCTTGGCCATTGCGTCTCTGGGGGTCTACTCGGCCTCGCTGAGCGCTCTTGCCGATACCCCGACCGAAAAGATCGAAATCACCGGTTCGCGGATCAAGCGCGTCGACGCTGAAACCGCGTCCCCCGTCGAAGTCGTCTCGCGTGCCGATATCGCCAAGAGCGGCAACGCCACGGTGGCCGACGCGCTGCGCTCGATCACTGCGAACTCCGGCAGCTACAGCGAGAACTTCACGAACTCGTTCTCGCCTGGCGCTTCGGGCATCTCGCTGCGCGGTCTGGGCCAGAAGTCCACGCTGGTGCTGATCAACGGTCGCCGTGCGCCTAACTACGGCTTCGCGCAGAACCTGTCCGATACCTACTTCGATTTGAACTCGCTGCCGGCTTCGGCGATCGAGCGGGTTGAAGTCCTGAAGGATGGCGCATCCGCGCTTTACGGTTCGGACGCAGTGGCGGGTGTCATCAACGTGATCATGCGCAAGGACTTCAAGGGCCTGGAAGTGTCCGCCGAACAGGGCATCTCGGACTCGAACGACCTGCCGGAGTCTCACGTCGCGATCACCGGTGGTCTCGGCAAGCTGTCCGAAGACAATTACAACGTGCTCGCCTCGTTGGACTTCTTCAAGCGTGATGGCATCACCTATGCCGATCGCGAGAAGACCCGCAACTACGACATGACCAGCATGCCAGGCGGTCTCTCTGGCTGGGGTTCTGGCGCGGGGACTTACTATGACCCGACAACCAAGACGATGACCCCTGCGGCGAACTGTCAGGCGGGCGGTCAGATAGTCGACGCGACGAAGTTCAGCAGCAGTTACCATGGGTCGGCGTGTGCCTATAATCCGGCCAGCTACCTGAACCTCTACCCGTCCACCGAGCGCCTGAACTTCTTCAGCCGCGGCACCTTTAATCTCGGTGGCTCGCTGCAGGCCTTCGCCGAAGTCTTCGCGTCGCACACGAAGACGAACCAGCTTTCGACTCCCGCGAGCTTGTCGATCAATGGCTTCGGTGTCGCCTATGATCCGGTCACGCATGGCGCTTCCAGGATCGATACGACGCTGCCGGTTGGCAACGCAGCCAACCCTTATCCGGTGGCGACGGCGCTCGGCTACACCTTCTTCGATGTCGGTCCCCGCTCAGCCGAAATCGTCAGCGATTCCTATCGTGTACTCGGAGGCCTGAAGGGCGCGCTTAAGACCTGGGACTGGGAGGTCGCGCTGACTGCAGGCCAGAGCAAGTCGAAAGCCGACAATTTCAATTACGTCAATGTCCACGCTTTGCAGAAAGCTCTGGTCGACGGCTCCTATGACTTCTTCAATCCAACGAAGGCGCAGAGCGATGCGCTGCGCCTGAATACGACGCGTAACTCGACCTCCAAAACCTATACGGCCGATGCGAGTGTTCGCGGCGACCTGTTCTCGCTTCCGGCCGGTTCGGTGGGTGCGGTGTTCGGCGTCGATTTCCGCCGCGAACAGCTTGACGATGTTCCCGACGATCTGCTGAAGAACGGCTACATTCTTGGTTCGGGGGCGACCGAAACCCACGGCTCGCGCAACGTCAGCGCTGCGTACTTCGAATTCGCCGTTCCGGTGGTCAAGTCCGTCGAAATGGGGCTGGCGGCTCGTGCCGACAAGTACAGCGACTTCGGCTCGGCTTTCTCGCCGTCCGCGAACATCAAGTTCACGCCGATGAAGGAACTGGCCTTCCGCGCATCCTGGGGCAAGGGCTTCCGTGCTCCGACGTTGGCCGAGAACTCGGATTCGAATTCGACGTCCTTCCAGACGATTACTGACAAGAAGCTCAAGCAGAGTTACTCGGTGGCGACCGTTGTCAAGAGCAACCCGAACCTCTCGCCCGAGAAGTCGACCAGTCTGAACTTCGGTATCGTCGCCCAGCCGCTCAAGGCCGTCGATTTCACCATCGATTACTTCCGGATCAAGCAGAACAACCTGGTTGGCCGCGATTCGGCAGCCTACGTCGTGAATCACGAGGCTGAGCATCCCGAGCTGGTTGTTCGCGATCCGTCCACGGGCCGGGTGATCTATGTGCTCCGTCAGTTCTACAACCAGGACTATGTGCAGACCAGCGGCATCGACTACACCGCGAATTGGCGCATGGGGCAGATGGGACCGGGCAAGCTCTCGGCCAAACTCGACTGGAGCTATCTGATCGATTGGAAGATGCTCTCGAAGGGCGTTCTGACGGACTATGCCGGCAACGATGGCTATAACCTGTACCACCGCAATACCGGGAAGCTGAAGTTCAACTGGGATGCGCCGGTCTGGTCGGTGTCGCTGGGGGTCAACTACCTCGATGGTTACAACATCGCGTCGCCGGTCACTGATGCCAATGACAACGTCGTTCAGGATCACGTCAATGCCTACATCACGACCGACATCTACACGAGCTACAACGTGACTAAGGCCTTGCAGGCGACCTTCTCGATCCAGAACATCGAGAACCGCAACCCGCCAACGGACCTGCAGTATGCGGAAGGCTATGACACCTATGACTACGGTCTGCGGGGTCGTTACTACCGCCTGGGCGTGAACTACAAGTTCTGAGTTTCACGGCAGCCTGTACTTTTCAAGCGCACCTTCGGGTGCGCTTTTTTATTGCGCGCCCGGCAGGGGGCCCCTGAGGGAGTAAGTCCGGCCGGATCCCGGCTGTTCGCGCTGGCTGGCATGGGCGCCCGGCCGGAGGGCGGGGCAAGTTGGTGCAAAAGCGCCAGCGAGGCACCAGAGAGAGGCACAGCGTCACAAAAATGAGACACGATGTTGCTGGGCACGAGTGTTTTTGAATATCCTGACGCAACAAAACATGTAAACAGGCAAAAGCGTCGCGATTTTGTTGTTCTTGTCGCAAAAACGTAACAAGAGTGTTGCTTTTGCGAATAGCGTTACAAGTCGGGCACATAGGTTGCTGGATGTTCATCAGGAGCGGCCAAAACCGTGCCCATCACCTCCCCGCCAAGCGGGAGGGAAAACCAAACAGCAACAAGCAAAGGGACTCACACAGTGAAAATGAAACCACTGGCTTTGGCCATCGCGTCTCTCGGGCTGTACTCGGCCTCGCTGAGCGCTATCGCCGACGAGCAGAAAGTCGAGCGCATCGAAGTGACGGGCTCCGCGATCAAGCGGATCAACGCCGAGACCGCGCTTCCGGTCCAGAACATCTCGCAGGCGGACATTCAGAAGACCGGAGCGACCTCGGTTGCCGACCTTCTGCAGAAGCTGCCGGCGATGCAGGGCTTCACGAACGATGCCGCGTCGGTCGGAACGAGCGCGGGCGGCTACGCGAGCGCCTCGCTGCACGGCTTGGGTGATACCCGCAGCTTGGTGCTGATCAACGGACGTCGCGTCGCGACTTTTGCCGGCCAGTCTCTGACCGGTGCGTCGGCCGGCGTCGACCTGAACTCGATTCCGATCGCGGCGATCCAGCGCGTCGAAGTGCTGACCGATGGCGCTTCGGCAATCTATGGTTCCGACGCGATGGCCGGGGTTGTGAACTTCATCCTGAAGCAGGACTACACCGGGGTTGAACTGACGGCCGGCACGGTCTTCACCGATGGCGGTGGCGCCGAGGAGAAGAAGGCTTCGATCACGGCTGGCTATGGCGACCTGGAGAAGGATCGCTTCAATATCCTGGTTTCGGCGTCCCATGAAGAACGCACTGCGCTGAAGGCGACCGACCGCTCCGAGTTCGCCTACCCGACCAAGGGCTATTACGACTTCACCGGTTCGGACGGCAAGGACTATCGCCTCTACACGACTTCCGGAAAGAGCATTCCGGGTAACGTCGCGGGCGGGAGCGTCACGAATGCGGATGGTACGGTCACCAAGTGGAGCGGCTTCAACCCCTACCTGAAAGCCAACGGCAGCTGCGCTGCGGGCAGCGTCCAGTCCGGGAACAACTGCCGCTACATCTATCCGGCCGATCTGGAGATCATCCCGGATTCGAAGCGCGACAGCCTGCTGACCAGCTTCAATTTCAAGATCAACGAGAACCATCAGTTCTTCGCCGAGGCGATGTACTCCCGGCACGAGACGACGTCGCGGGTTGCGCCGCCTCCGGGCAGCATCCTCGTCAAGGCGGGCTCTCCGTTCTATGCAACGTATCTTCAGCCCTACGGCGTTCCGGCCAACGCGGACGTGACGGTCAACTGGCGGCTCGGCGATGCCGGACAGCGCGCGACCAATGACATCACTGAAGCGACTCACCTGGTTGTCGGCCTCAAGGGCGTTCTCGCCGGTTGGGACTATCAGACCTCGTATACGCATTCGCTCAACCGCTGGACCGAGAGGATTGGTGGCGGTTACCTCTACCAGGATGCGCTGTCCAAGGCGATCGACTCGGGCCTGATCAACCCCTTCGTGCCGGTCGGCAACCAGAGCCCCGAAGCGATGGCTCTGATCAACGCGGCGAAGGTCTCCAGCGATGCGCAGTACAAGCTGGGAACGACCTACCTGGACTTCTTCCAGGCTCAGGCTTCGCACGAGATCTTCTCGCTGCCGGCCGGCGGCGTTCAGCTCGGTACTGGTTTTGACATCCACCGCGAGCGCAACAAGTACGAACCCTCGGCGCTGGCCCAGGGCCTCGAGCAGGGCGGCCAGTTCCCCGACTTTGCGACCGATGCTCCGTTCGACACGGCTCGTACGGCTTGGGGCGCGTTTGGCGAACTGCTCGTGCCCATCGTCAAGGGCCTGGAGGCGACCACCGCAGTTCGCTATGACCACTACTCTGACTTTGGCAGCACGACCAACGCCAAACTGGGCATGCGCTGGACTCCGATGCGTAACCTGCTGGTTCGTGCTTCGGTCAACAGCGGTTTCCACGCTCCGCAGCCGGCTCAGACCGCGAACGTGACCCAACTCTACGGCGTGACGGCGGGGAACTACACCTGCCCGTTCGCCGCGACCGACTCGCGCAGCGCTTACTGTGTGCCGGGTGGAGACGCTGCCCAGTACCAGATGTATGTGTCCGGCAACCCGGACCTGAAGCCTGAGAAATCGACGCAGTTCACGCTCGGCTTCCGCTATGAGCCGACGACCTGGGCTTCGCTCGGCGCGGATCTGTGGAGCATCAAGATTCGCAATCAGTTCGGCAGCAAGACCGAGACCGAGATCGCTCAGGACTGGGAGGATTCGATCGCCAAGGGTTATATCCGCCCGCTCTATACCGATCCGCAGACCAAGCAGGTTCAGTACGCGTTCGTGCTTCCTCAGGTCAACCTGGGCGACCGCAAGACCACCGGCATCGACTTCGACCTGCGCTTCGCGTTCAAGACCCCGGTTGGCCGCGTGAACTCGAGCGTCGTCGCGACCTGGACCCTGGTCGATCAACAGCAGACCGAAAGGGGCGGCGATTACTACAGCAACCTGGGTCAGTACAGTCCCTACCTTGGCGCTGCAACGCTGCGTCTGCAGGGAGCCTGGACGACGACGTTGGCGACAGCGAACTTCGATCACACGCTGACTTTGAACTACAAGTCCGGGTATCGGGAAGTGAACGGCGGCAGCCTCGACATCACCGATGCTAAGGGCAACTACCCGGACGATGTGGACTACTTCGAAGCTCCGCACAAGGTCAAGGCCTGGTTCCCGGTCGACTGGCAAACCGCGTGGAAGACTCCGCTCCAGGGGCTGCGCGTGACCGGCGGCATCTACAACGTGTTCGACAAAAAGCCGCCCTTCTCGACCACCGGCAGTACGGGCCAAGTCATCGGCTACAACGCCCAGGTCTCCGATCCGCGCGGTCGCACCTACTACCTGAACGCAAGTTACAAGTTCTGATCGGACTTGAGGTTCAGCAGAAAAACAGGCCGGCATCCCCGGCCTGTTTTTTTTGTGATGAGCCAAGGCCGTCATGCGAGTTCTCCGGTTCTTCCCGTGGGCTTCTGATTTGTTTCAGGCGCTCGCTCGATTCTTACGAGTGTTAATGAATGGTTGTTGGGATTGATGACTGGGCGGGGCTTGAGTGGCCTTTTGTTGTAGATACGTAACAAAAGTGTTGGTTTTTGTCGATAACTTTGCCGGGTGAGCGCAACTGTTGCGCCGCATCGCTCAATGCGGTCAAAAGCCGTGATTGCACCCCCCTCGCCTGGCTCAAGTGCAGCCAGACGGCAACATGCAAAGGAATTGACGCCGTGAAAGTGAAACCCTTGGCCTTGGCCATCGCGTCTCTCGGGATTTATTCTGCATCGTCGATCGCTCTAGCCGACACACAGCCCGAGAAAATTGAAGTTACCGGCTCGCGGATCAAGCGAGTGGATGCCGAGACGGCGTCTCCGGTTCAGGTCATCAGCCATGCGGACATCGAGCGCAGCGGCGCGGCGACGATCTCGGAAGTGCTGCAGAAGATCAGTGCCAACAGCGGCGGCAGCTACTCCGAGAACTTTTCCAACTCGTTCTCGCCGGGCGCGGCCGGGATCGCGCTGCGCGGCTTGGGCCAGAAGTCGACGCTGGTGCTGATCAACGGTCGTCGCGCTCCGAACTACGGGTTCGCGCAGAACCTGTCCGATACCTATTTCGACATCAACTCGATCCCGGCTGCTGCCGTCGAGCGGGTCGAAGTTCTGAAGGACGGATCCTCGGCGATCTACGGTTCGGATGCGGTGGCCGGCGTCATCAACGTGATCCTGAGGCACGACTACCAAGGGGCCGAAGTGGCCGCTGACTATGGTACGTCGAACAAGAGCGATCTGACCGAGAAGCACGTCGCTTTGACCGGTGGCTTCGGCAACCTCACCGAGGACGGCTTCAACGTGCTGACCTCGATCGATTACTTCAAGCGTGACGGCATCACCTATGCCGACCGCAGCAAATCCAGCAACTACGGTGGAGTCGAGAACTGGTCGACGAACGCCGGCACCTACCGTACCTCGCCGCGCGCCGCGTTTGCGAACTGCCCGACCGGCGCTTCGACGATGGACGCCAGCAACTGGGGTCTGAGCGGCACCGTTTGCGGCTACAACCCGGCCAGCTATGTCAGCCTGATCCCGAGCACCGAACGGATCAACTCCTTCACGAGCGGCGAATACCGCTTCAGCGACAAGCTCCAGGCCTTTGGTAACCTGTTCCTGTCGCACACGAAGACCAACCAGTCGATGACTCCGTCGTCGCTGACCTCGACCAGCGTCCGCTATGACCCGAGCACGGGCGGCATCGCCTCGGTCAGCAATAAACTGCCGGTCGGCAATTCGTCGAATCCCTATTCGACCGCGGTCGGCATCGGCTATACGTTCTTCGATGTCGGCGCACGCACGGCCGAAATCACGACCGACATGTACCGCGTGATGGGCGGCCTCAAGGGCAACCTGACGGGTTCCTGGGACTGGGAATCGGCGGTCTGGTACGGCGAGAGCAAGACGACCCAGGACCAGTACAACCGCGTCAACGCGGTGGCTCTGGCCGACGCGATCGCGAACGACAGCTACAACTTCCTGTCGCCGACGACGGCTCAGACCGATGCGCTGAGGATCAACACGAGCCGTGAAGGCAAGTCCAAGCTGTATGCGGGCGACTTCCACGTGACCGGCGACGTCTATGCGTTGCCGGCAGGTTCGATCAGCCTGGCGACTGGACTTGAGGTGCGGCGCGAGACGATGGACGATGTTCCGGACAGCTGGTCCAGCGGCGGTTACATCTTGGGGCAAGGTGCGACCGAGACCCACGGCGCGCGCAACGTCAGTGCCGGTTACTTTGAAGTGACGCTGCCGGTCCATAAGAAGCTGGAGCTGTCGCTGGCCGGACGCGAGGATTATTACAGCGATTTCGGTTCGGCCTTCTCGCCAAAGGCGGGCTTCAAGTTCACGCCGTCCAAGATGCTGGCCATCCGCGGTACCGTGAGCCGTGGCTTCCGTGCCCCGACCCTGGCCGAGAACGCGCAGTCGAATTCGACCTACTTCACGTCGGTGACCGACAAGAGCGCGTCTTCGCCCAACTACGGCAAGACTGTTTCGATCGCTGGCGTGCTCCAGTCGAACCCGAACCTGCAGCCGGAGAAATCGACCAGCTACAACTTCGGATTTGTCGTCCAACCTGCTCAGGCGATCGACTTCACGGTCGATTACTACCACATCAAGAAGACCAACGAGATCTCGACCGACAGCGAGCAGTACGTCGTCAATCACGAGTCGGATGCCGCGTATGCCGGCAAGGTCGTTCGCAACTCCGAAGGCGACATTGTCTATGTCGTGACGAGCTATCGTAACCTTCAGTACATCAAGACGAGCGGTGTCGACCTGACGTTCAACTGGCGCTTGGGTCAAGTTGGTCCGGCCAAGGCCAGCCTGAAAGTCGACTGGAACTACCTGATCTCGTGGAAGAGCCCTCAGGAAGATGGCACGGACGTCGAGTACGCCGGCAACGACGGCAGTTCCAACGGGGCGATGTCGAAGAACAAGGGCAGTGCAACGCTGAACTTCGATGCGCCCGTCTGGAGCGCTGGGGTGACCGGCAACTTCTACGGCGGCTACGATCTTGTTGCTGACGACGGAGTGGATCAGGCGCGTGTCGACCACTGGCTGACGACCGATATCTATGCCAGCTACAACATCACGAAGAAGCTGAAGACGAGTTTCTCGATCACGAACATCGAGAACAAGGCGCCGCCGACCGACATCAATTATGCCGCTGGCTACAACTATTACTACTACACGGATCGCGGTCGTTACTTCCGCCTGGGCATGAACTACAAGTTCTGATCTTCACGCCGGGTCCCATTGCTGTTTGCGAGCGCACCTTCGGGTGCGCTTTTTTTTAGCGATGGCGCGAGCACTTCGACGAGGTGCGAAGCGGCGTGTTGTCGACGTCGCGGCTCGCCCCGGCAGCCTCCAGCTTTTGCAGATAACCGGCCCACAGCTCGTCGTGGCGGCTGCCCAGACGATAGAGCTCGTCCCAGCTGTAGAGGCCTGAGGAGTGCCCATCGGAGAAGACGAGTTTGATCGCATAGCTGCCGACCGGCTCGACCGCGGTGACCTCGACCCGGCGCTTGCCCGTCTGCAGCACTTCCTGACCTTCGCCGTGGCCGCGGACTTCGGCTGAGGGGGAATTGACGCGCAGGAACTCGAAGGGCAGCTCGAAACGGGCACCGTCGGAAAACTCGATCTCCATCAGGCGGGAGCGTTTGCGGACGCGGATGTCGATCGGGAAAGGGGAATCGGGAGTGACGCCGGCCATGGTGGAGATCCGCTCATGAGAAGCGGAAATCTTACCCGCTTGCGATCTGTTACCGCCATGGCGGCCAATGGCAAGACATTTCGACCCGTTTCGCGTTTATGCTCTCGACACCCGTTTGACTGATCCGGAACCCGACATGAAACGCGCTCTGATCCTGTTCTCCGCCTTGCTCGTGGCGGGCTTTGTGCTCACTCCGGGCTGGACCTCGCTGGCCGATGGGGCTGATTTCTGGGCTTGGCGCCGCCAGGCCGTCGTGCTGACCGGCTATGTCGGCTTTCTGGCCATGGCGTTCGCGATCGTGCTGGCGACGCGGCCGGTCCGGCTGGAGCCCTGGCTGGGGGGGCTGGACAAGGCTTATGGTTTGCATAAATGGCTGGGCATCATTGCCGGCATCTCGCTGAGCCTGCACTGGCTCGCCATCCAGAGCCCGCACTGGCTGACCGAGGCCGGATGGCTGATGCCGCGGGCGAGGCATGGTCATGGACCGCACGGTGGTTTCGGTTTGATGGGGTTGGCGAGGGAGCTCGGCGAGTGGGCTTTCTACCTCCTGCTGATCCTGGGCGCGATCGCGTTGATCAAGCGGATTCCCTACCGCTTCTTCCATCTAGTGCACAAGGCGCTCGCCGTCGTCTTCGTGGCCGGTGCTTTTCACGCCGTGATGCTGATGCCCGATTCCTGGTATGCCGGTCCGGCGGGCTGGCTAGTCATCGCGGTGGCGATGGCGGGTTGTGCCGCCGCCTATGTTTCGCTGAGCGGGCGGATTGGTGCGACACGGCGCCTGACGGGGAAGGTGGAGTCGGCCGAGCTCGGAGCCGGAGGTTTGATCGATCTTCGCCTCGCGTTGCCCGAACCGGGCTTGCCGCACAAGGCCGGGCAGTTCGCCTTCCTGTGCTTCGATGGGCAGGAAGGGGCTCACCCCTTCACGATCGCGTCGGCCGGTGATCCTCGCCATCCCCGCTTCGCGATCAAACCGCTGGGCGATTACACGCGAACGCTTCCGCAACGCCTTGCCGCCGGACAGACGGTCGAAGTCGAAGGGCCTTATGGCTGCTTCGACTTTGCGAGCGACGGTGCGCGCGAGATCTGGGTGGCCGGCGGGATCGGGATCACGCCTTTCCTGGCGCGTCTCGATGCTTTGGGCAATGAGGGAGGCGGTCGCAGGATCATCGACTTCTGGTATTGCACGAAGAACGCTGCCGAAGGGGCGTTCCCGGTCGATCTCGAATCGCGTTGTGCGCGGGCCGGAGTCCGCCTGCACCGCGTGATCGCCGAACGCGACGGGCATCTGAGTGCGAAGAAGCTCGCCGATGAGATCGATGAGCTGGGGGCGAGCCGGGTCTGGTTCTGCGGTCCGGCCGCTTTCGCGGACAGCCTGCGCTCGGGGCTGATCGCGGCCGGCCTGCGCCGCGAAGCCTTCCACTGCGAGAACTTCGCGTTCCGCTGAACCTTCAGTCTTCGGCCGAGCCTGGGGCGGAGATTCTGGCCCAGGCTTCATTGAGGATCTGCGGATCGTCCTGCCTGAGCAGACTCGCGTCGGACAAGATGCGCCGGAAACCGCGCGCGCCGGGCAGACCATTGGCGAGGCCCAGCATATGGCGGACGATCGCGCGCACTGGAGTGCCGTGATCTCTCTTTTCGCGCTGGCAGTAAGCGATCATCGCGGCAATGACCGCCTCGCGGCTGGGCGCCCATTGTGGGTCGAAGAGGCGAGCCTCCCAGTCGACCAGCGCCCACGGGTTCTGGTAGGCCTCGCGACCGATCATGACGCCGTCGACGTGACCGAGCTGGACTTCGATCTCATCCAGCCGGGTGATGCCGCCATTGACCAGGAACTCGAAGTCCGGGAACTCCTGCTTGAGCCGGTGCGCGAACTCGTAGCGCAGCGGCGGGATCTCGCGGTTCTCCTTGGGGCTCAGGCCCTTGAGCCAGGCGTTGCGGGCATGGACGATGAAGCTCGAGCAGCCGCCCGCCGCGACCGTTGCGACGAAGCGCTGGACGAAAGCGTAGTCCTCGATCTTGTCTATGCCGACCCGGTGTTTGACGGTGACCGGAAGAGAGGTTGCCGCGCGCATCGCCGCGACGCAGTCGCGGACGAGTTCGGGTTCCATCATCAGGCAGGCGCCAAAGGCGCCGCTCTGCACCCGTTCGCTGGGGCAGCCGCAGTTCAGGTTCACTTCGTCGTAGCCCCATTCCTCGGCCAGTTTCGCGCAGTGCGCGAGCGCCGCCGGGTCCGAGCCTCCGAGCTGCAGCGCGAGCGGATGTTCCTCGGCGTTGAAGCGCAGATGACGCGGCACGTCGCCGTGGATCAGCGCGCCGGTCGTGATCATCTCGGTGTACAGCCAGGCGTGGGGTGAGAGCAGTCGGTGGAAGAAGCGGCAGTGCCGGTCGGTCCAGTCGATCATCGGTGCGACGGCGAGGCGGCGCGGCGGAAGGAGGGGGGCTTGGTTCATCCGGGGATTTTAACCGAGCGGATTTGTCCGCCTAGATCCGCAGCGGCTCTTCGTCCATCGCCGCGACCTGTTCGCGCATCTCCAGAATCCTCTCCTCCCAGTAGCGCTGCGTGTTGAACCACGGAAATGCCGAGGGGAAGGCCGGGTCGCGCCAGCGCCGCGCGAGCCACGCCGAGTAGTGGATCAGGCGCAGCGTGCGCAGTGCTTCGATCAGCTGCAGTTCGCGCGGGTCGAAATCCGCGAAATCCTCGTAGCCGGCGATCACGTCGAGCAGCTGGCGCTGCATCGAGGCGCGATCCCCTGAGAGCAGCATCCACAGATCCTGGATCGCCGGGCCGCTCCGGCAGTCGTCGAAGTCGACGAAGTGCGGGCCGTCCGGCGTCCAGAGGATGTTGCCGGCGTGGCAGTCGCCGTGCAGGCGCAGAATTTGAACGTCACCCGCCCGTTCGAATGCGCGGAGGACTCCGGTGAGCGCGAGATCGACGATCGCTGTCCAGGGGGCGAGCAGGTCCGGCGGGATGAAATCGTGTTCGAGCAGCCAGGCGCGCGGCTCTTCGCCGAAGCTTGAAAGCGTCAGCTCGGGCCTATGCGCAAAGGCTTTGACGCGGCCGACTGCGTGGATCCGGCCCAGGAAACGGCCTATCCATTCCAGCGTCGCCGGATCGTCGAGTTCGGGCGAGCGACCGCCACGGCGCGGGTAGAGCGCGAAACGGAAGCCTTTCGCTTCGTGCAGCGTCCGTCCTTCGATCGCGAGCGGCGCGACGACCGGGATCTCGTACCCGACGAGTTCGGCGCAGAAATCGTGCTCTTCGAGGATCGCCGCATCGGACCAGCGCGCGGGCCGGTAGAACTTCGCGACGAGCGGCGTGCCATCCTCCTCCCACAGCTGATAGACGCGGTTTTCGTAGCTGTTGAGCGCGAGGAAGCGTCCGTCGCAGCGCAGGCCCGTGGTCTCGACCGCGTCGAGGAGGGTGTCGGGCGTCAGGGCTGCGAACGGATGGGGCGAGGAAGTGGGCATCGGAGAGGGACGGTTGGCGTGTCCCCCATGCTAGCAGGCGGCGGCCTGCGGCGAGAACTCTCCGCCCCGGGCTCAGCGGATCGGAATATAGAGTTCGACTTCGGCGTCGGTCGCGAAGAGATCCGCTCCGCGCTTGGCGTCGTAACGTTCAAAGTCGAAGCCGTCGGCCGGCTCCAGACCCTGAGCGGGCAGAGCCAGTTCGTGGATCTCGCGCATCGTGTTGCCCAGCGCGTCGACGGGGCCGCGGTGCACGAACATCGCATAGCGCTGGGCGGGAATCTGCCATTCGTTCATGCCCGAGGGAATTGGCGTGTCCCCGGTAGCGGGAACTCCGACCAGATAGCGCAGCTCACTCTCCGGGTGGCCATGGAAGACGCCACAGAGGATTCCCGGCTCGGAACTTTTGACTTCGCGGGCACGCTCGCGAACCCGTCCCCACAGCGAGCTGATGTCGCCGAATTCGGGTTCTTCGACTTCGATGCCGATGACCCGGAAAGGGGGCAAGCTCAGCACCTCGCCATGGAGCTGGGTGTCGCGCGCCAGATCGAGCGACGCGATCAGCTCGCGCGTCGCCCTGAGTGCGGCCTGATGTCCGGAGATGCTCTGCTCCAGCCTTTCCGCATAGGCTTCGAGGCCGTGTCTGACCTGTTCGCGGGAGTGATTGCCGCTGCAGATGCGGGCGATCTCATCGACGCCCAGGCCTATGCTGTGCAGGCGAAGGATGCGTCCCAGCTGCTGGATCTGGGCCGGCGAGTAGTAGCGATAGCCGTTCCAGCGGTCGATGTGCGACGGGCAGAACAGTCCGCTCGATTCGTACAGGCGCAGAGTCTTTGGTGTGACTCCGAAGATTCTGGCCATCCGTCCAATCGTCAACATCGTTTGCGTCTCCCGAGAAACTCCGCATCCGGGTAATGCCCTGCTCAGCCAGCGGCTGGGCTCCCGGGAAAACGCTCAAAGACCGGCGACCTGCACCCGGCCTTCGGTGACGCCCAGAACCTGGGCCAGCGTAACGACCGGGACATCCAGCGCTTCGAGGATGTCGCGACCGTTCTTGAAGCGTTTTTCCATGATGAAAGCAGCCGCCAGCACTTCTGCGCCCGCTTCGCGAGCCATTTCAATCAGAGCCTTGGCTGTGCGACCGTTGGACAGGATGTCGTCGACGATCACGATCCGGGCTCCGGACCAAAGATACTTTTTGCCGATCACCAGCCGGGTTTCGCCGCCCTTAGTCGGAGAGGGAACGATTCGCGAATACGCGGGAGGTTCGATCATCGGTGCGTACTTCTTTGCATAGACCAAGGGCAGGTCCAGTGCAATCGAAGCGACGAGTCCGGGCGCGATGCCGCTCGCCTCGGCGGTCAGAACCAGATCGGGACGAAAGCCGACAAGGCGACGACCGATCTCACGGCCCATCGCGGTCATGAAGGCCGGTTCGATCCGGTGGTTCAGGAAGTGGTCGATCTTGATGATCTGGTTGTCGAGCACCGTTGCTTCGTCGAGGATGCGGCGGACCAGATCGGGAAATGGGGCGGAGAGCTCTGCGGGAGAGGAAATCATCGTGGGGAGGAATGAAAATTTCGATGCGGGACTCTATCACGCAGCGGGATGGCCCGCTGCGTGAGCCGGAGCTCAGAGCAAGGATCCGAAGACCCGGTCAGCCGCGGCGAGCGTCGAATCGATGTCGGCTGCCGAGTGCGCAGCCGACACGAAGCCGGCTTCGAAAGGGGAGGGCGCGAAGGAGTGGCCGGCGGCGAGCATGCCGTGGAAGAAGCGGCCGAAAGCTTCGCGGTCGATCTTCATCACGTCGTCAAAACAGCCAGGAATCTCGCGGCAGAAATAGAGGCCGAACATGCCGCCGACGGCTTGGGCGCTGAATGGCACTCCGTGGCGGGCGGCGGCGGCGGTGAGGCCTTCGGTCAGCTGCCGGGAGCGCGCCGACAGCGTCTCGTAGAAGCCGGGCTCGGCGATCTTCGCGAGCGTCGCGAGGCCGGCGGCAAGCGCGACCGGGCTTCCCGACAGGGTTCCGGCCTGATAGACCGGGCCGAGCGGCGCGACCTTCTCCATGATCTCGCGTCGACCGCCGAAAGCGCCGACCGGCATCCCTCCGCCGATGATCTTGCCCAGCGTCACGAGGTCGGCATCGATTCCGAGCAGGCCTTGTGCGCCCTTCGGTCCGACCCGGAAACCGGTCATGACCTCGTCGACGATCAGCACCGCGCCGTGCTGCGTGCACAGTGCGCGCAGCGCCTCGAGGAAGGCGGCGGTGGGTTTGACGAGGTTCATGTTGCCGGCGACGGGTTCGACGATCACGCCGGCGATCTCGCCGCCGCGTTGCGCGAAAGTCTCTTCGAGTGCGGCGACATCGTTATAGGGAAGAACCAGGGTATGGCGCGCGAAATCGTCAGGGACTCCGGCCGAGGACGGATGGCCGAAAGTCAGCATTCCCGAGCCGGCCTTGACCAGCAGACTGTCGGCGTGGCCGTGATAGCAGCCTTCGAACTTGACGATGGCCGCCCGCCCGGTGAAGCCGCGCGCGAGCCGGATCGCGCTCATCGTCGCTTCGGTTCCCGACGAGACGAGGCGAACCATGTCCAGGTTCGGGACGCGAGCGCACAGCGTTTCGGCCATCTCGACTTCGATCTCGGTCGGTGCACCGAAGGACAGGCCTTGTGCCGCTTTCTGCTGGACCGCGCGGATCACTTCGGGATCGGCGTGGCCGAGGATGGCCGGCCCCCAGGAGCCGACGTAATCGATGTACTCGCGGCCGTCGGCGTCGCGGATCCGGCAGCCCCGGGCGCTGGCGATGAAGGGCGGAGTGCCGCCGACGTTGCCAAAGGCGCGGACCGGAGAATTTACTCCGCCGGGAATGCAGCGCTGGGCGCGGAGAAAGAGTTCAGTGTTGCGGTCAGTCATCGAGGGTGTCCTGATAGTGCCGGGCGAAGAGCCCCGCGTACTGGCGAGCCCGCGCGAAGGGATCGGGCGCGGTAAAGAGATCGCTGATCACCGCGACGAAGCTGGCTCCGTGCTGGATCAGCCGGGCGGCGTTGGCGAGTGTGATGCCGCCGATGCAGGCGACCGGCACGCCCAGTTCCCGTCTTGCCCGGCCCAGCAGCGAATGCGCGGCGGTCGGCGCCAGAGGCTTGGTCGGAGAAGGGTACATCGCGCCGAAGGCGACATGATCGGCACCGGCGGCCAGAGCGGCGACAGCGCGGTCGAAATCGCCATAACAGGAGGCGCCGAGCAGGGCGTGCGGTCCCAGTGCGGCCCGCGCGGCGGCGAGATCGCCGTCGTCGCGGCCCAGGTGCACGCCGACAGCGAGCTCCCGCGCCAGTTCGACATCGTCGTTGATTAGCAGAGGAACCCGGTAGCGCTCCGCGAGTTCGCGGAGCGCGAGCGCCTGCTCGCGGCGCAGCGCAGGCGAAGCGCTCTTGTGGCGGTATTGCAGCCGGGCCACTCCGCCACGCAGCAGCTCTTCGGTGACCGCGAGCAGCCGGGTCGTATCGTCCCAGTCCGGAGTCACCGCATAGAGGCCGTGATCGCTCATCATGAACTCCTCCCCCGCCAGGGGATGCGCCCGCCCATGCCCGGCGAAAAACCGGCAGCGAGGCTTGTTTGCGTAAACGTTCCGGCGAGCTTGACCGCTTCGACGGTCGTGAAGCCCCGGGCCAGATACGCGGTGATCGCTGCGCTCAGGGTGCTGCCTGCGCCGAGGAAGGTTTCGGGGTGGCGATCATGAACCGAGGTGCTCTGCACGCCCTGCGGGCCATAGAGCGTGTCGATCAGCTGTTGGGAAGCGCTGGCGCCTCCGGTGATCAGCACCTGCCCGGCGCCTCGGGCGAGAAGCTCTCGGGCGCAGGCGGCCGGAGAGGACGCCCGGCCTTCGTCGGGCGCAGAGGCTTCGGCGAGGAGCGCCGCGTCCGCCTCGTTGCAGCAGAGCACGCTGGAGAGCGGCAGCAGCAGATCGAGCAGCGCATCGGGCAGATCCTCATCGTCGGAGGCGCCCGGTGCGGGAGCGAGTACCAGCGGGACCTCGGGATAGTCCGAGATGATCTCGGCCAGCACGGCGACGCTGGCTGCCGTCAGCAAATGACCTACCTTGAAGGCTGAGATGCGCAGATCTTCGAGCAGAACGCGTGCCTGCTCGTCGATCTGCCCGATTTCCAGAGCCCAGACGGTTTCGAGGCCGCGCGTATCGCGGGCGGCGAGCGAGGTCGGCACGCTCAGCGGGTGAACGCCGCAGGCGGCGAGCGTGAGCAGATCGGCCTGGATTCCCGACGCGCCGGTCGGGTCGCTGGCTCCGAAGCAGAGTGCGGCGGGCGGCTGAGAAACTGAACAGGGATTGGGCATCGGTGACGGAGGCGGCGAAGCTGGTAAATGCGGTAAGATTAATAAATACTATTCGAATTCCCCATGCAGTGGCCGTTGCCCGGCTTCCGGGCTGGGCGGGGGCCTGATTGCGAGTCTGGGTTTCTTCCCGGAAAGCTCTTGGGGAGGCGACCGGGTTGGGGGCGTCGTCGAAGGTGGCAGGGGATGGCCGAGAGACTGGCAAGGCGGCTGAAACGCTTTTGTGTCGCGGTTTGCTGGCATTTCGGTTATATTCACATGTCAAGAAAACGGCGGGCGAAAAGCGGAGGGTGGCGTCTTGGCGGATGCAAACTGTCTAAACGGCGTGAAAGTCATGGTGATCGACGATAGCAACACCATTCGACGGAGCGCCGAAATATTCCTTGCGCAGGCCGGCTGCAATGTCCTGCTGGCCGAGGATGGGTTCGATGCGTTGGCCAAGATCGCCGACCATCATCCCGATATCGTTTTCGTGGACATCATGATGCCGCGCCTGGACGGTTACCAGACCTGTGCACTGATCAAGAAGAATCCCAAGTTTTCATCGACCCCGGTGATCATGCTCTCGTCCAAGGACGGGCTGTTCGATCGTGCGCGGGGCCGTATGGTTGGTTCCAACGAATACCTTACCAAGCCTTTTACAAAAGATAGCCTGATCAAGGCTGTGAGCGCCCATGCGGCGACTCGCGCCTGAGCCTTTGCTAGGAGCTGCAATGACCATCCACAAGATCCTGATCGTTGATGATTCCCCGACTGACCGGTTTGCTCTGATGGAGTTTCTGGTCAACCAGGGCTTCAATGTAGTGACCGCTGAAGACGGAACCGACGGAATCCAGAAAGCCAAACAGGAACTCCCCGACCTGATCCTGATGGACGTCGTGATGCCTGGCATCAACGGTTATCAGGCCACGCGGACGATCTCGCGCGAGGACAGCACTCGGCACATTCCCATCTTCATGTGCACGTCCAAAGATCAGGAAACCGACAAGATCTGGGGAATGCGCCAGGGAGCCAACGACTACCTGACCAAGCCTCTCGATTACGAGCTCCTGCTCGAAAAGATCAAGGCGCTTTGATCGCCGCGCTCGCTGACGCAGATTTGGGGGTGGGGGGATGGCCAAGCGAATCAGTCTCAGGGAGTTCCAGCAGGATCTCTCGACTCGGCTTGCTGCAACGCAGAAAAAAGAGGCCCGGCTGGCCTGGCTCGCGATCCAGGCAGGCAGTGAAGGCTGGCTGATCGATCTGGCCGAGAGCGGAGAAATCCTCTCTCCGCCTCCGCTCGCGGCGGTTCCGCTCTCCCGGGAATGGTTCCGTGGGCTGACCAATGTCCGCGGCAATCTTTTCAGTGTCGTCGATTTTCCGGCCTTTCTCGGCCAGGCTCCGGTCGCAGCCAGCAGTGAAGCACGGCTGCTGCTGATCGGTGCCCGACATAGCATCAATACCGCGCTGCTGGTCAGCCGCGCGATCGGTTTGCGCAATCCGGACGATTTCGAGACCGACCGCCGCTTTCGCGACGACCGGCCCTGGGTTCTCGGCGCGTTGCGCGATAGCCAGGACCGGCTCTGGAAACGCCTTTCGGCGCGCCACCTGCTCGTCGATCCCCGTTTTCTCGACGCGGCTCGGACTACCTGAGCATCAGGCCCCCCGCTTTTCCAATAACACGCACACACCACACTGCCCGCATTACGGAGCATAAGCATGGCCATCACACTGTTTGGTCGCAAATTCGGCCTCAAGAATTCCCAGCCGGAGCTGTCCGGCGACAGCACGATCATGGACGAATCCGTCGCTGAGAACCGACGGGGAATTCAAGGAAGTGGAGGTTGGCTGGGCCGTGTTCCGGTTCTTGCCGGAAAGACCGTGGCCGAGCAGCTGCGGATGCTTGGGCTGCTCCTCGGTGTGTTCGCAGCCTTTGCCGTCGTGCTGACGATCTGGCAGTTGCACAGCGCCAACCAGGGCACGGCTTACGTCACGGCGGCCGGTCAGATGCGAACCCTGTCCCAGCGGCTCGCGAAAGCAGCCCAGCAGACCCTGCAGGGAAACGCAACAGCCTTCACCGAACTGAAGAACAGCCGTGAGCAGTTCGAACAGCTGCTCAAAGCGGTGACCGATGGCGGCGACGTCGAAGGTACCCGCGTCTCGGGGAGTCCTGGCTCGGTGCGTAGCGAACTCGATGCGCTGACCGAACTGTGGAAGAAGACCGACAAGGAATCCCAGTCCCTGCTCGCCCAGCAGAAGAACCTCGCGGTTCTGGCCGCCGCGGTGACGCAGATCAACTCCGAGAACCCGAAGCTGCTCGACCTCTCTGAACAGGTTGCGGCGCTGAAGCTGCAAGGCGGGGCCGGTGCCTCCGACATCGCGACAGCCAACCAGGTCGTGATGCTGACCCAGCGGATTGCGAAGAACGCCAATGCGCTGCTGGTCGCCGATGCGATCGACCCGGAAGTGGCGTTCCTGCTCGGTAAGGATGCCAACACTTTCCGCGAACTGATCGCCGCCCAGAAGACCCAGGCTGTTTCCGGCTCCGAGATTGGTGACAAGATTGGTGCTCTGCAGGCGGTCGCCGAAGAGCACATCAATGGTGTGCAGAAGATCCTCGGCAACATCCAGCTTCTGGTTCAGGCCAAGCGCGCGGGTAGCCAGATCTTCAACGATTCCTCGAAGCTGCTTTCCGCGACCGATGCGCTCGCTTCCGCTTACAGCAAGCACTACGTCGGTTTTACCGCGCTGACCCTGTTGATCGTGCTGTTCGCTCTGCTCGCTCTGGCTACCCTGGTAGCTCTGGCCAAGGTCTACAACGACGATCTGACTCAGCGTCAGGCTGAAGCGGAAAGGCAGAGGGCTCAGGCCGAAGCCGAAAAGAATGCGACCCAGCAGGCCATTCTGCGCTTGATGAACGAGATGGGCGACTTGGCTGACGGTGACCTGACAGTGCGGGCAACGGTGACTGAAGACATCACCGGCGCGATCGCCGACTCGGTCAACTACACGATTGAAGAACTCTCGGTTCTGGTTCGCCGCCTGAACGATGCGGCGGGCCGCGTGACTTCGGCGACCGAATCCGCGAAGCGCACTTCCGACGAACTGATCGATGCCGCCGAGCGCCAGTCGCGCGAAATTCAGCAGGCCGGTTCCCGCGTTACCGACATGGCGCGCCAGATGACCGACATGTCCGGCAGTGCCCTCGAGTCCGCACAGGTGGCCCGCAAGTCCCTGGAGTCGGTCCGCAAGGGTCAGGACGCGGTGCAGAACACGATCAAGGGTATGAACGAGATCCGCGAACAGATCCAGGAAACTTCGAAGCGCATCAAGCGACTCGGCGAGTCCTCGCAGGAGATCGGTGAAATCGTCGAACTGATTTCGGACATTACCGAACAGACCAACGTTCTGGCGCTGAACGCGGCGATTCAGGCGGCGTCGGCCGGTGAAGCGGGTCGCGGCTTTACGGTCGTTGCTGAAGAAGTGCAGCGCCTTGCGGAACGTTCGGCTGAGGCGACCAAACAGATCGCGGCGATCGTGAAGACGATTCAGACCGACACGCAGGATGCGGTGGCGGCAATGGAAAATTCGACCCGAGGCGTGGTCGATGGTGCGAGAGCGTCGGACGCGGCCGGTCAGGCCCTGTCCGAGATCGGCGACGTTTCGGTCGAAGTCTCGTCGATGATTGAAAAGATCTCGACCGATACCCAGACTCAGGCCTCTTCGGCGACCCAGGTTGCGGGTTCGATGCAGGACATTCAGAAGCTGAACGAGCAGACGACTCGCGGTACCGAGCAGACCGTGGTTTCGATCGGCGAACTCGCCGACCTCGCTGTCGAACTGAAGGGTTCGGTTTCCGGCTTCAAGGTGTAATCAGATCCGCAGGGAAAGACTCAGACGATGAATCCCGTCATGGAACTCGACATCGCACCGCTGAGCTGGGTGCGCGCAGAGATTGACGCCGCTTTGGCAAAGGCGCTGGAAGCTATCGAGAAGGCGATCGGTGGCGGCTCAGACAGCGAATCGCTGCGTTTCGCGCAGACCCATGTGCACCAGGTCCAGGGCGCTTTGGCCCTGGTCGGTCTGGACGGGGTGACCCAGTTCGCCGAAGCGACCGATGCGCTGCTCAGGGATCTGGCCGATGGCAAGCTTGCCTTCGACGATCCGGTGGCTGAACTGCTCCAGCGGGCGTTGATCGCGTTGGGCAACTACCTTGCCGAGATCCAGGAGGGTTCTCCCCACCAGCCTCTGCGGCTGTACCCGCTTTTCGCCGAACTGAGCGCGGCGCGCGGAGTCGATGCGCCGGCGAAGAGCGAGCTGTTCTTCCCTGATCTGGCTGCGCGGATCGCCGATATCGGCAACCCGATCGAAGTGGCGCCCGAGCGGGCCGCTCATGAGCTGAGGCTGCTGCGCGGCCGCTTCGAGAAGGGGTTGCTGGCCTGGCTGAGGACTCCGGCTGCGGATTCCGGTCCCAAGGAGATGCTGTCCGCGGTGGGGCGCATCGCCCAGCTCAATGCAGCGCCTTCGACGCGCGCGTTCTGGTGGGCTGCCATCGCCTTTTTCGAGGGGCTGGCCCAGCATGCGATCCCCTCCGATCGCGAAGCTCAACGGCTCTGTCGGCGCATCGATACCCAGATGCGGCGTTTGCTCGAAGGCTCGCTGGTCGTCGCCGAGCGCCTGGTGCGCGACGTGCTGTTCCATGTCGCAAATTCCCGGATCGCGACCGAGCACGCCCAAGCCGTGCGCAGCGCCTTCCGCCTGGACGCGTTGCTGCCGTCCGAAGAAGCGGGAAGAGTCGCCGAGACTCCGCTGGCGCCACTTCGACGCGGCTTGCGCGACGCGCTCGAAAACGCGAAAGAAGCCTGGAACCGCTTTATTGCCGGGGCTGCCATCGGTTTGCCGCAGATCCAGGAACAGCTCGCTGCGGCACGCTCGCCGCTGTCGACGCTGGGCATGCCTGATCTGCTGCGCCTGATCAACGCCATCGACAAGTGCGTGAGCTGGCTGCGCAAGGATCCGCTGCAATCGAACGATGAAGTTGCGATGGATGTCGCGACGGCCCTACTGGTCGCCGAGCGCGCCATCGATGCGGCGGGCGGAGAAGAGCTGCTCGCCAGGCAGGTCGAGATCCTCTCCGAGCGTCTTGCCTCATGGGAAGCGGGGAAAAACCCCGGTCCGCTGGACGATCAGATCTTTGGTGACGACTCGCGCCGGGCTCAGGAAAAGTTGTTCTTCAATCAGCTCGCCCGGGAGATCCTGACGACTCTGGGTCAGGTCGAGCAGACTCTGGATGCGTATTTCCGCAACCCGAAAGCGCAAAGCGAAACCCTGGCCGGGCTCTCCGGGCCACTCAAGCAACTCGAGGGCGCATTCGCGATGCTCGAAGAGCACGATGCGGCAACCCTGGTTCGCGAAAACGCGGCCCGCATTGCGCAGTTGCTCGAGACGGAAGACACCGAAACCTGCGAGAAGATCGCGCACGAACTCTCGGCCCTGGGCTTCTTCGTCGAGGCGTTGCGCCATGGGCCGGCGAATCTGGAACGTTTTCTCGTTCCCGAAGGGGGGGCTGTTGCCAGCGAGGAAGCTGCCACCGTCGAATCCGAAGTGAGGCAGCGCAGCCGCGAAGCCCAGCAGAAGCTCGAAGCGCTGTCTGCACAGCCTGCCGACGAGAAGCTGAAGGCCGAACTGAAGCAGAACCTTGAAACCCTGCGTGAAGATGCGGCACTGATCAACGATGCCCAGCTCGAAAAGCAGGCCCGCGAAGCGCTGTCGGCGCTGAAGACCGCAGAAGGGGCTGACAAGGTTAAAGAGGCGGTCTCGTCCCTGGCTCCGGCCGCCGTGCCTTCGGCCGAGGCCGCGCGCCTGGCCGAAGCGAGCGAAGAGCAGGTCGATGCGGAACTGCTCGAGATCTTCCTCGAAGAAGCGCACGAAGTTCTCGGCACGATCAGCACCAACCGCGAGACGTTGGAACGAACTCCGCACGATCACGAGAGCATCGTCACTGTCCGTCGGGGATTTCACACCTTCAAGGGCAGCTCGCGGATGGTCGGGCTGAATGATTTTTCGGAAGCGGCGAAAGCGGTCGAATTCGCGATGAACCGCTGGCTGCAGCAGGAACGCGACGCGGCACCGGAACTGCTCACGCTGGTCGACCATGCCGTCGTGCTGATCGGTGCCTGGGTGACCCAGCTCGAAGCGGGGGGGAGCACCTGGATGGATGCTTCGGCGCTGATCGCCGAAGCCGAGCGGATCAGCGCCTGGCTTGATTCGGGCGCCACGGAAAGCTTGCCGGTCGCGCCGGTCGAGACCGTGTCTGCAGTCGAAGTTCAGCCCGAAGAGCCTGAATCCGAGTCGGTGTTTACCGAAGCGGGCGCTGGGGCTGAGGCTGACGATCTCGTCGCTCTGGATCTCGAACTCGAAGGCGGCGACGTCGAACTTGACCAGCCTGGCTCTTCTGGTGAAGCTGCTCCCGAGCTGGAGACAGTGGATCTGACTTCAACTCTGCTTTCGCCTTTCTCCGAAGCGCAGGACGAGGCTGTTCTGGAAGCGAAGCCGGCTTTGCTGCCTCCGCTCGAAGAGTTGGGGGTCGAGTCTGCGGAGTCCGAAGAGACGGTGGATCTGACTTCCAGTCTGGTTGGTGGTGATGAGCTGGAAGCTTTGCTGTCCGGTCGCGAGCCCGCGGCTGAAGCCGAAGCGAAACCGGAAGCACCCGAGTTCCTGTTCGAGGAGCTGTCTTTGTCTGATGAAGACATGCTGCCCGATGAAAGCAGGGCGCTGCCCGAGGAAGAGCTCGATCTGACCGCGACGCTGCTGGCGCCGCTCGCCTTGCGCGACGCGCTCTACGGCGCGCCTGAAGAACCTGAAGAGGCGCCCGAGCCCGAGCTGCCCAGCCTCGATGTGCCCGAAGCCTTGTCCGTTGGCGAAGCGCCTCTTGCCGAAGCGCCCGCGGCAGCCGAGGAAGAGGCCGGCGAGGCGCCGGCTCTCGAAGACATCGTTCTCGAGGAAATCGAAACTCCCGAAGTCGCGACGCACGAAGCGGAAACCCTCGCCGAGTCCGTCTTCGAGACCGTAAGCAGCGAACTTCCTGCTCTCGAAGAGCCTTCCGAAGAGATTGAGGCCGAGACTCTGGCCGAGCTCGCAGCACTCGATCAAGCCGTCGAAGCGCGCGAAAGCGGAGAAGTTGTACTTGCCGGGATCGGCGGTGAAGAGGCTGAAGCGCCTGTCGAACTCGATGTGTCGCTGGAGCCGCCGCTCAACGAGCGCGAAGAGATGCTGGAATTCGAAGGCATCGATGCGGCGGAATCCGCCGAAGCGACCGAACTCGAGCTGAGTCCCGTCGGCGAGCCCGAGCTTGAACCCGAAGAGGAAGCCGAGGCGGACACGGTTCAGATCGGCGAGGTCAAGATCTCCCGGACGCTCTTCGAGCTCTACGTTGCGGAAGCTCGTCAGCACGCCGAAACGCTACACCAGGAACTGCCGCGCTTTGCCGCGAATCCCGTATTGGTTCCCGAGGAGCCGGTGATCCGCGCCGCCCATACGCTGGGCGGGATATCCGGAACAGCCCGGATCGAATCGATCCGGACTCTGGCCAAGGCGCTCGAACATGCGCTGGCCAGGCTTCATCTTGAAGACCAGGCACTGAATCCCGATCAGGCCGAGCTGGTCCGCGCGACCGGTGAGCGCCTGCAGGCGATGGTGGTCGAAGTCGCCGATCGGCAGATGCCGCTCAGCGTTCCCGAGTTGGTCGAGGAGCTGGAGCGGATGACCCGGCCGGCCGAGGTCGAGAGTGTTCAGACGCCCGTCGTCAGCGAATTTTTCCCGCCGAGCGAAGGCGAGGCCGAGGAATGGGCTGTCGAGCCGACCGCGGAGGCCGTCGCGGTCGCCGAGATGGATGCCGAAGCCGTTGAGCCGACCGAATCCGCGGAGCAGGTCGAGGCGCTAGAGCTGGCCGAAGCCGCCAGGCAGGCCGAGGCTGCTCCGGCACCTGAAAAAGCGCATGCCGCGGTTCGTGACGACCTCGACGAACAGCTTCTGCCGATCTTCTTTGAGGAAGCGGACGAACTGACTCACGAGCTCTCGGGCGCGGTGCGCGAACTTCGCGACGCTGATGCGGCAGGAACCGAAGAGTCGGCCAAGGCCGTCGCCCGCCTGCTGCACACGCTCAAGGGCAGTGCGCGAATGGCTGGCGCGATGACTCTGGGCGAATTCGTCCACGGCATCGAGAACAAGCTGCTGATCGCGCGGGACAACGCTGTCCCGGGCGCCCAGATCGCCGACGAACTCGATCAGGGTCTGGACCTCGCGGGCCAGATGATCGCGCGGATGCAGGCGGGTGAGCCCGCGACCCTTCCGGGCGCCGGGGAAGCCCCGGAGCAGGCGAGCGCCGAAACCGGTGCGCCGGTCGAAGCCGTGTCCGTCGCGGTCGCGGGCGTCGAGGAAGTCGACTCCTCGCTGAGCCAGCGCGCGATCCTGCGGGTGCGCTCGGAACTGGTCGACCGTTTCGTCAATGAGGCCGGGGAAATCGCGATCGCGCGCACCCGGATCGAAGGCGAACTGCGCACATTGCGTCGCTCGATGCTGGATCTGACCGAAAACGTGATCCGTCTGCGCAATCAGCTGCGCGAGATCGAAATCGCGGCCGAGACGCAGATGGTGGCGCGCAACGCGCTGGTCGAACAGAAGGACACGCAGTTCGACCCGCTCGAGATCGACCGCTTTACCCGCTTCCAGGAACTGACCCGGATGATGGCCGAGTCGGTCGGCGACGTGACGACGATCCAGCAGAACCTGCTGCGCAACCTCGACGCCGCGGATTCGTCGCTGCATGCCCAGGGCCGGCTCTCGCGCGATCTTCAGCAATCGCTGATGGGCGTGCGCATGGTGCCATTCGAAGAACAGGCTGAACGCCTCTATCGGGTTGTTCGGCAGACCGCGAAGGAACTGGGCAAGCGCGCCAACCTCGACATCCGCGGGGGGCAGATCGAAATCGACCGTTCGGTGCTCGACAAGATGACCGGGCCGATCGAGCACTTGCTGCGCAATGCTGTCGCCCACGGTCTGGAATCGCCGGAGGAGCGGCGGGCTGCAGGCAAGGAAGAGATCGGCCAGATCACGCTGACCGTGACTCAGCGTTCCAACGAAGTTGCGATGGAACTCGCCGACGACGGCAAGGGTTTGAACTACGAGGCGATCCGCTCGCGCGCCGAAGCGAACGGGATGATCGCTGCGGGCGACGTGATTTCGGAGTCCCGGCTGACCCAGATGATCTTCGAGCCTGGCTTCTCGACCGCCGAAAAGGTCTCCGAAGTTGCCGGCCGCGGCGTCGGCATGGACGTCGTCAAGAGTGCGACGATGGACGTCGGTGGACGGATCGAAGTGGCATCCGAGTCTGGACAGGGAACCCGTTTCATCGTTCACCTGCCGCTGACCCTGGCCGTGACCCAGGCTCTTCTGGTTCGGGCCGGAGAGCGCACTTACGCGATTCCGTCCAACATGGTCGAGCAGGTGCTCGAGCTGCGCCAGGCGGATTTCGAGGCGCTGCGCGAAAAAGGCTTTGTGGACTGGAAGGAAAAGCGCTATCCGCTCGGCTACCTGCCGCGCCTGCTTGGCGACACGCGTACCCAGCCGGTCGCCAGTCGCTTCCAGTGGGTGTTGCTGCTGCGCTCCGGCCCAGACATGATCGCGCTGCACGTCGATGAATTGCGCGGCAATCAGGAAGTCGTCGTCAAGAACGCAGGACCTCAGTTTACGCGTCTGCAGGGCTTCTCCGGTGCGACGGTGCTGCCGGACGGCGAGATCTCGCTGATCCTGAACCCGGTGGTGATGGCCGGAAGCTCGATCGCTTCGGTTTCGATGCTGGCGGGCGCGCAGGAACAGACCAGCGCTCAAGCCCCGTCGGTCGCTCCGGACATCCACTATGTGCCGACAGTGATGGTCGTCGACGATTCGCTGACCGTGCGCAAGATCACGTCCCGCCTGCTCGAACGCGAAGGCTACAACGTCGTGACGGCCAAGGACGGTGTCGATGCGCTTGAACAGCTGGTCGAGACGAAGCCGGACGTGATGCTGCTCGACATCGAGATGCCGCGTATGGATGGCTTCGAGCTGACGCGCAACATCCGGGGCGACGAGCGCCTGAAGTCCTTGCCGATCATCATGATCACGTCGCGTATGGCCGACAAGCACCGCAACTATGCGTTCGAGCTGGGCGTCAATGAGTACCTTGGCAAGCCCTACAACGAGCAGGATCTGCTCGGACGGATCAAGGAGCTGGTCAGGCGCTGAGCGCTTCTTCGCGCCAGGCGCTGGGAGATACTCCCTGCCAGCGCCTGAAAGCGCGCGTGAAGCTTGCCAGCTCCGCGAAGCCGAGCAGGAAAGCGATCTCGTGGATCGAGTGTCGGGAGCTCCTCAGATAGTCTTGGGCCAGCTCCTGACGCAGGTCTTCGAGCAGCTTTGCGAAGCTTTCACCGTGTTCGGCAAGGCGGCGCTGTAGCGTTCGCTCGCTCATCGCCAGCGCGCTGGCGACCGATTCCCGACTCAGAGTTCCCGATGAGAGCTGGGCGATCATGACTCGACGCGCGCGCGTGAGCACGTCGTCGCGGGCGTGGCGGGCAAGGTAGTCGGCGGCAATCTTCTCGGCCGCTAGAGCCAGCTCTGAATTGCCACCCGAGAGCTTCAGATCGAGCAGCGCGCAGGGTGCGGCAAGCGCGCACTCATCAGCCCCCCATTCCGGTTCGATGCCAAAGAATTCACTGATTTTTGCGACGGCTTCGGGTGCGGGCTTCGCGTGAGGCAGACGCACTGCGCTCGGGACGAAGCCCTCGCCGAGCAGAGCCCGGCACATCCTCAGCAGCGAAGCGGCCCGGGCATCGTAGGTGCGCGGGAGCGTGTATTCCCCCTCTGTGTGAAAAGCGAACCAGGCAAGGCCATCGCTTTCCCGATATGCGATCTGATCGACGGCATTGACGATGTGGAAATAGCGCACAAGTCGTCGTCCAGCTTCTCTGAGTGTGCCACTGGCCATCCATGCGAAGCCGAGTGCATGCAAGGTTGTCGGTTTGAACTGTCGGGCGACATCCAGGCCGAAGCAGGGGTCACACGAGCAGGCTTCGACGGCGGCGAGCCAGAAGGTGCGGGCGCTTTCAAGATCGATCCGGGCATTCGGGTCGGCGAGCAGGGCGGGAGACAGGCCCGCGGAAAGCGCGATCGCATTGGCATCGAGGCCGCGTTCGATCAGCGCCTGATGAACCAGCAGCATGACGCTGCTCAGCCAAGTGTCCTGCATGGCCATCCCCGTAAAGCGATAGCCTGATTCTAGGGGAAGCCTGTAGCGGGAGCGTTACGCGAAGCGGTCAAGATGTTGCAGGAAGAAAAGGCGGATGCCCGCTGGCGGGCATCCGCTCAATGAGGAGAGGCAGTTCGAAACTGCGCGGCTGCCGGGATGGCAGTCGCGAGGATTGCGCTTAGAAGTGGTAGTTCGCGCCCAGCGTGAAGGTCGTGCTGTCCTTCTTGTACTCGTAGCCGACGCCCGTGATTTCCGGCGCACCCAGGTACTGCGTGACTTCGGCACGCAGTCCGATGTTGCGGGTGGCCTGGTACTCGCCGCCGAGCGCGAGCTTGGCGACCGTGCCGCTGTGCGAGTAGTCGCCACCGCTCGCGAATTCGAGCTTGCGATCGACGAAAGCGAGACCGGCTTTGCCATAGATGTCGAAGGTCTTGGCAAGCGGATAGCGGGCGACCAGGTCGGCGCTCAGCGCGTAGCTCTTCAATTCCGACTGGCCTTCGATCTTGGCTTTGCCGAAGTTCTGGTAACCGGCTTCGACGCCGAAGTGACGATCGAAGTTGTAGCCGCCATAGAGACCCCAGGTGGTCGGGTTCTCGGTCTTGGTGCCGGCGCCGTTGATGTCCTGCTGCGAGGCGCCGACATTGGCGCCGGCATAGAAACCTTGTTCGGCGGCGAAAGCCGGAGCGGCGAGGAGGCTAGCGATGCTGGCAAGGATCAGGGTCTTTTTCATTTCGTGCTCCATTCTTGGGGTAAGTCGAAGCGGGTTGGGGGCTATGCGTTGCCTTGTTTCCCGGTCGACGACTGCATCCTAGGGCTCCGCCTTCGTCCCTGCTTGTCGCGGCGGGCCAGCCGTTTGGCCTTTCGGGACAGTGCCCTGGGCTCTGTGTAGCCAAAAGTAAAGCGGCGCCCGAAGGCGCCGCTTTTGGGAGAACAGACGTAAGCGGATGTATTCAGACCACACCGGCTGCTTGTTGATCCGCCCAGTACGAAGAGCGAACCATCGGAGCGCAGGCCGCATTCTTGAAGCCCATCTTCAGCGCTTCGGTCTCGAACATCTTGAAGGTGTCGGGATGGACGTAACGCAGCACCGGGAGGTGGCCGTCAGAGGGCTGGAGGTACTGACCGATCGTCAGCATCTCGACGCCGTGGGCGCGCAGATCACGCATTACTTCGAGGATCTCGTCGTCGGTCTCGCCGATCCCGACCATCAGGCCGGATTTGGTCGGAACCTGGGGGTGGCGTTCCTTGAAGCTCTTGAGCAGGGTCAGCGAGGTCTGGTAGTCCGCACCAGGGCGGGCGGCCTTGTAGAGGCGCGGTACGGTTTCGAGGTTGTGGTTCATTACGTCAGGAGGCGCTTGCTCGAAGATCTCCAGCGCGATGTCCTGCCGACCGCGGAAATCGGGCACCAGCACTTCGACCGTGGTGCTGGGCGAGGCGCTGCGGATTTCGCGGATGCACTCGACGAAGTGCTGGGCACCGCCGTCGCGCAGATCGTCGCGATCGACGGACGTGATCACGACGTAGCGCAAGCGCATTGCAGCGATCGTCTGCGCGAGGCTCTTCGGCTCCTCGGGATCCAGCGGGTTCGGGCGGCCGTGGCCGACGTCGCAGAACGGGCAGCGGCGGGTGCAGATGTCACCCATGATCATGAAGCTTGCCGTGCCCTTGCCGAAGCATTCATGGATGTTCGGACAGGAGGCTTCCTCGCAGACCGTGTGCAGACTGTGGCCGCGCAGCGAATCCTTGATCTCGTTGAAGCGTGAGATCTCCTCGCCGCTGCCCAGGCGGATCCGTATCCATTCCGGTTTGCGCAGTTTTTCGGCGGGAACGATCTTGATCGGGATGCGGGCGGTCTTCTCCGCGCCGCGCAGCTTTTTGCCGATTTCGGCCATGGTGTCCTTTCAGGCTGGGTGCAGTCCGTGATGAAGTTCGAGGCGCGCTGCCAGCGCGTCGGCAAGTTTGGCGTGGATGACGGGCAGAGGATCGGTGACGCCGAAGTCGCGAACCTGGACCGACTTCAGCCCGGCATAGCCACAGGGATTGATCGCGGAGAAGGGCGTCATGTCCATGTCGCAGTTCAGCGACAGGCCGTGATAGCTGCAGCCGCGCGAGATCTTCAGGCCCAGCGCGGAGATCTTCGCGTCTCCGACATAGACGCCGGGGGCGCCGTCGCGCAGATGGGCGGCGATGCCGTAGCCGGCCAGCACGTCGATCACGGACTGCTCGATCAGGCTGACCAGCTCCCTGACCTTGATCCGGCGTCGGGCGAGGTCGATCAGCAGATAGACGACGGCCTGGCCAGGCCCGTGATAGGTGATCTGACCGCCGCGGTCGATATGGATCAGTGGAATGCCTGTCTCGCGCAGCAGATGCTCGGGCTTTCCAGCCAGGCCCAGCGTGAAGACCGGCGGGTGCTCGACGAGCCACAGTTCGTCCGCCGTCGCGTCATCGCGCGCTGCCGTGAAGGCTTGCATGGCTCGCCAGGTCGGCTCGTAGTCGACATGGCCCAGGGTTTTGCGCAGCAGCGGGGGGGCGGAACTCATGCCGGCAACGCTCAGAGCACGACCTTGACCATAGGGTGGCTGGTCAGTGCGCGGTAGAGCGTGTCGAGCTGCTCGCGCGAAGTCGCCCGGATCGTACAGGTCAGGCTCAGATAGCGATTGCTGCTCGATGCGCGCATCTCGACCGCGCGCGCATCGAAGTCCGGTGCGTGGGTGCGGACGACGGCGACGATGGTCTCGGCGAAGTCGTCACGTCTCTCCCCCATCACCTTGATCGGGAAATCGCAGGGAAACTGCAGCAGCTCTTGTTCACTCATACCTGGCTCAGAGATTCTTGATCCACAGACGCAGCGCATCCCACAGGCGGCCAAAGAAGCCAGCTTGTTCAACCGTTTCGAGCGCAACGACGTTGTAGCTGCCCAGAGGCTTGCCTTCCAGAGTCACCTTCAGCGTGCCGAGCGCTGTGCCCTTCAGGATCGGAGCCTTGAGGGGCGAGCGGGTGGCGAGTTCAACCTTGATCTGCTTGGTCTCGCCCTGAGGAACCGACAGGATCAGGTCACGCGGGAAACCGATCGCGACTTCGTTCGTTTTGCCTTGCCAGACCTTGAGCTTCTGGACCGGGACGTTTGCGCTGTAGAGCTTGGCCGATTCCCAGGCCAGGAAACCGAAGTTCAACAGCTTCTGCGATTCGGTCGCGCGCACCGAGTCGGAGCTGGTGCCGGTCACGACCGAGATCAGGCGCCGTCCGCCGCGCTTTGCGGTCGAGACGAGGCAATAGCCGGCCGCTTCGGTGTGGCCGGTCTTCATGCCGTCGACGCTGGGGTCGATGAAGAGCAGGCGGTTGCGGTTGGGCTGGCGGATCTTGTTGTAGGTGAACTCTTTCTGCGAGTAGAAGTGAAAGTACTCGGGGAAGTCGCGGATGATCGCCGCCGACAGCAGGGACAGATCGCGCGGGCTCATGTAGTGGCCGTCGGCGGTCAGGCCGGTCGCGTTGCGGAACTGCGAGTTCTTCAGACCGAGCCGCTTCGCTTCCGCGTTCATCCGCGATACGAAGGCGGTCTCGGAACCCGCGATAAGTTCGGCCAGCGCGACGCAGGCATCGTTGCCGGACTGAACGATCATGCCCTGCACCAGTTCTTCAACCGAGACCGGCATGCCGGGCATGATGAACATCCGCGAACCGTCCAGGCTGGACTTGCGAGCGTTCTCGGACACCATGACCTGCTGGTTCATCGAAATCGTCTTCGCCTTCAGCGCCGAGAAAGTGACGTAGGCGGTCATCAGCTTGGTCAGCGAAGCCGGCTCGATCCGGTCGTCGGCGCCCTGATGGGTCAGGACTTGACCCGAACCGACGTCATAGAGCAGCCAGGCACGGGCAGCCAGAGCCGGAGGGGTGGGTTCGCCAGCATTGGCGAGCAGCGCAAAAGTCAGAAGGAAAACGGAGAGGCAAAGCGAGAGGATTCGTTTCATCGCGCGTTCTTTGATTTAGGGAATTGGAGCAGGAGGGATGCGCCAATTATACGCCCGGGGGATTGACCGCCCGGGGCGCAAAAAGGTTCAGTGTGTGACAACGAAAGGCTTCAGCCGCAACTGGTTGGCGATCAGTTCGGCGGCGCTTCTTGCTTCGCTGTCGCTCGCGAAGGGCCCGGCGTGCAGTCGGAAGCGGCCGTCCGACATCAGGATCAGCAGCCTGCTGGCGAGCCAGTCGACTTCATGCGCGACGAGGGAGCGGAAGCCGTTCGCGTTCTCCGCGCTCGCGAAAGCCCCCAGCTGCAGGAAGATGCCGCGCGGCCGGGTCGTATGCACCGGCTGCAGCCCACCGCTGGTGCTTGCGACGGCGCCGTCGGCCGCGCTCGCTACGGTGCTGACCGACTCGCTGGCCGGAGGCGCTGCCGGTCTGGGTGGAGTCTTGCGGACCACTACGGGACGTCGGGCCGGGCGCTGACGGATGGGCGGAATGTTGGCGGCGATCGTCTCGACGCCTTCGGGGATGATCTGCTCGACCTCGATCGTCGTCGATCCCATGTCCGAATAGCCGAGCTTGTAGGCGGCCGTGAAGGACAGATCCATCACCCGGTCGGCGATGAAGGGGCCCCGGTCGTTGATCCGGACGATCACCGAACGGCCATTCGCGACGTTCGTGACGCGCGCATAGCTCGGGATTGGCAGAGTCGGGTGGGCGGCCGTCATCCCGTACATGTCGTAGATCTCGCCGCTCGAAGTCGGCTGGCCGTGGAACTTCTTTCCGTACCACGACGCGACTCCGCGCGAGTGGTAGGGCTTGAGCGAGGTTTCCGGAACATAGTCCCGGCCGAGGACGTTATAGGGGCTGTTCGCGAATGGATTCAGAGCTTCGGCGCGGGGAACCGCGTCGGGAATCGCATCGAGGTCAGGCGGCGGGTTGTCACCCGGACCGTCGTCCTTGTAATAGGCGCCGCCGCGCTTCTGGACGATCTTCGCCGCGGTCCCGCTTTTCTGCCCCGGTATCGGCTTTGCCGTGACCGGTTCGCGGGTCAGTGGAGCGAGTTCTCCGCTCGCGCGTTGGGCTGGCCGGGTGACGACCGGCGCCGGCTTCGTCGTGCTCGCGCCGGGTCCCTGGGGCGAGCTTGCGCAGCCGGCCAGAAGAAGGCTGGCGAGGACCGCGGCGAAGGCGAAGGGGTGGTTCAGGGTCAATGGTCTTTCCTCATTGCTGCAGGAGCGGCTTGTGCCGGGCGATGCTCATCAGCATACCCAGTCCCAGACACAGCGTCACCAGCGCTGTTCCACCATAGCTGACCAGAGGCAAGGGTACGCCGACGACGGGAAGAATGCCTGTCACCATGCCCATGTTGACGAAAACATAGGTGAAGAAGGACATCGAGATCGCTCCGGCCAAGAGGCGCGAGAACTGGTTGGGGGCGCTGGCGGCGATCATCAGTCCGCGGTAGATCAGCAGCAGGAACACAGTCAACAGCCCGAGGTTGCCGACCAGACCCCACTCTTCGGAGATCACCGCGAAGACAAAGTCGGTGTGCCGCTCGGGGATGAACTCGAGCTGCGCCTGGGTGCCATTGCGCCAGCCCTTGCCGAGCACTCCACCCGAACCGACCGCGATCGTCGACTGAATCGTATGGAAACCTTTGCCGAGCGGGTCGGACGAAGGGTCGAGCAAGGTGCAGACGCGGTGCTTCTGGTAGTCCTTCATCCCCGGCCAGGCAACGTCAGGGTCGCAGATCTTGTCCTGGGACGAGATGATCGCGGCGACGCCGATGATGCCGGCGAGCATGACCGGAACGATCAGCTTCCACGACAAACCCGCGAAGAAGATCACGAAGAGGCCGGCCGAGAACACGAGGATCGCGGTGCCGAGGTCGGGCTGCTTTGCGATCAGGCCGACCGGGATCAGCAGCAGGACCAACGCGATGACGAAGTCGAAGGCCCTGAGCGCGCCTTCGCGCTGCTGGAAATACCAGGCCAGCATCAGCGGCATTGCGATCTTCAAGAGTTCCGAGGGCTGGATCCGTGTCACGCCGACGTGCAGCCAACGCCGCGCGCCCTTGGACACGTCGCCGAACAGCGCGACCGCGATCAGCAGCAACACGCCGATGACGTAGAGGGGAAGCGCGAACGATTGCAGCTTCTGCTGGGAGATGTTGGCGACGACCCAGGTGATCACGAGGCCGGTCAGCGTGTTGATCAGCTGCGACTGGATGCGCTCGGGGGAGGCGGAGAGCATCACGACGGTCGTGAAGCTGAGCAGAACCGCGAGAAGGATTCCCAGGAAGGGGTCGACCGGAGAGGCGATCCGGTGCCATAGCCTCTGCAACATCATTCTGCTCCCGGCTGCTCGGGAGCCACGCCCTTGGGCATCTTGCCGAGCAGATAGTAGTCGAGGATCTGGCGCGCGATCGGAGCTGCGGTTTCGGCGCCGAAACCACCGTTTTCGACCAACACGGCCAGCGCGATCTTCGGCGCATCGGCCGGAGCGAAGGCGATGAACAGCGCGTGGTCGCGATGGCGTTCATCGACCTTGTGCGCTTCGTACTTCGACCCCTTCAGCGAAAAGACCTGGGCCGTTCCGGTCTTGCCGGCCACCTCGTACTCGGCGCCTGCGAAGGCGCGCGAACCGGTGCCGTACTTCGTGACGCCGACCATCGCGTTGCGGATCACGGCGAGGTGTTCGGGCTTGAGCGGGATCGTCCGTACCGGCTGCGGGTCGATCATGCGCAGTTTGTTGGTGCGGGCGTCCTGGACATATTTGACCGCGTGCGGTCGGTACATGACGCCGTTGGCGCCCAGAGTGGCTGTGGCGTGGGCGAGCTGCAGCAGTGTGTAGCTGTTGTAGCCCTGGCCGATGCCGACCGAGACCGTCTCGCCGGCATACCATTTCTGCATCTCCCGCTTCTTGAAGCGCTTTCTCTTCCATTCCTGGGAGGGCAGTACTCCGGTCGACTCGCCGTGGAGATCGATTCCGGTGCGTTCGCCGAAACCAAACTGGCTCATGAAACGGGAGATCAGATCGATGCCCATCTCGTTGGCGAGCGAGTAGTAGTAGGTATCGCAGGACGCGACGATGGATTTGGCCATGTCGACGAGACCGTGGCCGCCCTTCTTGTCGTCGTTGAACCTGTGGCCACCAAACCAGAAATAGCCGGGATCGGAGATCGTCGCGGTCGCCGAGCGCTTGCCGGTCGTCAGCGCCGCCAGAGCCATATAGGGCTTGAAGGTCGATCCGGGCGGATAGGCCGAGTAGATGGCCCGGTGCAGCAGCGGATGGTCGGGAGAAGTGTTCAGCGCGTCCCAGTTCTGCGGGTCGATGCCGTCGACGAACAGGTTGGGGTCGAAAGTTGGCTTCGACACGAGAGCCAGCACGCCGCCAGAGCCCGGTTCGATCGCGACCAGTGCGCCGCGCCGTTCGCCGAAAGCCTCTTCGGCGATCTTCTGCAGCTTCATGTCCACGGTCAGCACCAGCTTGTTGCCGGGAATCGGCGGTACGCGCGACAGAGAACGCACCGCGCGTCCGCCCGAGTCGACCTCAATCTGCTCGAAGCCGGTCGTGCCGTGCAGGTCGTCTTCGTAGCTCTGCTCGATTCCGCTCTTGCCGATGTGCTCGGTGCCGCGATAGTTCGAGTTGCGATCCTCGTCCTCTTCGATCGCTTTCTTCTCGCGGTCGTTGATCCGGCCGATATAGCCGAGCAGATGGGAGGCAAGCTCGCCTTCCGGGTACTGGCGGAACAGCCTGGCCTTGATCTCAACGCCGGGGAAGCGGTAGCGCTGGGCGATGAAACGGGCGACCTCCTCGTCGCTGAGGCGATTGCGCAGCGGCAGGCTCTCGAAAGTCTTGCTCTCCTCGAGCAGCTTGTGGAAGCGCTTCCTGTCCTTGGGCTGGATATCGATTAGGGTGGCCAGTGCATCGATGGTCTCTTCGAGTTTGTGAACCTTCGAAGGCGTGATCTCGAGCGTGTAGGCGGAGTAGTTGCGCGCCATCACGACCCCGTTGCGGTCGACGATCAGGCCGCGGTTCGGAACGATCGGGACCAGCGAGATCCGGTTTTCCTCGGCACGGGTCGAGTAGTAGTCGTGACGCAAGACCTGCAGCCAGACGAAGCGTGCAACGAGCAGGCCGAAGCAGATGAACACGAAGAAACCCGCCCACATGACGCGGGCGCGGAAGCGCGAGATTTCCTGATCCGGGGTATTGAATTCCATGGGGCTCAGCCTGCCGATGATGCCGCGCCGTGGGCGATCGCGCTCACAGCGGCCGGTTCTCGTCGTGCTCTATCGGCTGCATCTGGGGCAGAAGCAGGATGTAGTGGATGGGGAACCAGAGCAGCGAAGTCGTGAACGCGGAGAAGAAGTAATCCCAGCCCGGGAAGTCGGCGCCGGCGATCAGGCGCACGATCAGCATCACGACCTGGGTCATCAGAAAGATCGGCACCATCTGCAAGGCCTGAGCGGCGGGCGGGAACCAGAGCAGGCGCCTGGCCATCGCGCCGCAGGTGAAGGCGAGCAGCACATAGGCCAGCGCGTGCTGGCCCATTGCCGAACCGTGACCGATGTCGGTCAGCACGCCCAGCACGAAAGCCGCGCCCATACTGACGCGCAGTGGTTCGCGTACGCACCAGAAAGCGAGCACGAGGGCGACGAAGTCCGGGATGCCGGGAATCTGGGGCACGGGAACGAAATTGAGTGTCAGCGCGACGATCAGGCTCAGCCACACCCAGCCCATGCGCACGGGAAGAAGGATACGGCTGGAACGATGGGGGGCTTGCATGCTCAGGGCTCCCTGGGGGCGCTGGCGGCTGCCCGGTTGGCGTGGCGGGGGGCTTTTTCCGGAACGGGTTCGGGTTCGTCGGCGACCGGGTTGGGGGGGGGCGCCGCAGCCCGACCGATCACCAGAACCGCGCCGCTCCTCTCGACCCCACCCAGAGGCTGGCACAGGAAGCGGGCGAAACCGCGGGCATCGTCGCGGCTGATCCGGACGACACGGGCGATCGGAAGATCGGGCAGATAGACCCCGTCCAGGCCCGAAGTCACGATCAGGTCTCCCGGCGCGACATCGGCATTGGAGGCGAGGTAGCGCAGTTCGAGCAGCCCGTTTCCGGCGCCGAACATCACGGCGCGCAGGCCGCTGCGCACGTCACGGACCGGGATTGCCTGTTCGCGGTCGGTCAGCAGCGTCACCTCCGACTGCAGCGAGAAGGTCCGGGTGACCTGGCCGATCACTCCGCGGCCGTCGATGACCGGAAGCCCAGCTTCGACGCCGTCGCGCTCTCCCCGGTCGATGATGACCCGGTGCGCGAAGGGGTCGCGGGCCGTGTACAGCACTTCGGCGGCGACGCTGCGTGCGTTCGTGCGTTCGCGCATACCCAGCAGTTCGCGGATCTGGCGGTTGTCCTGCTCCAGCGCGTCCTGACGCAGCAAGCGCTTGGCGTCCTGCAAGGCGCGGCGGCGCAGAGCCTGGTTTTCCTTCTGCAGCTGGTTCAGCGACGAGAAGTATTCCAGAGTCTGATGCGTCCAGTCGGCTGGGGTCGCCGCGGCGATCTGCAGCGGATAGCTCAGCACGGACAGGCCCTGGCGCAGCGTTTCCATGTAGCGGAAGCGCAGGTCGGCCACGAGCAGTCCGATGGACAGCACGAGGAAGAGCGTCAGCCGGGCTGCGGGAGGCAGGCCGCGCCGAAAGAATGGGGGAGGTTGATGGCCGACGACTGACATGATCGTGAACGGGGAAGGGAGAAGCGGCGCCTCTCCCTTCCCGAGCTGTTTCCCCGGTTATTCGCTGGCGAAAATGTTGCCGAGCTTGTCCATCTTCTCGAGCGCGAGGCCGGAGCCGCGCACGACGCAGGTCAAAGGATCGTCGGCAACGATGACCGGCAGGCCGGTCTCTTCCATCAGCAGGCGGTCGAGGTCGCGCAGCAGCGCGCCGCCACCGGTTAGAACCATGCCGCGTTCGGCGATGTCGGCGCCCAGTTCCGGAGGTGTCTGTTCGAGCGCGATCTTGACCGCCGAGACGATCGAGTTCAGCGGGTCGGTCAGCGCTTCGAGGATCTCGTTCGACGAGATCGTGAAGCTGCGCGGGATGCCCTCGGCCAGGTTGCGGCCCTTCACTTCCATCTCCTTGACTTCGGAGCCGGGGAAGGCCGAACCGATGTTCTTCTTGATGTTTTCGGCGGTGGTCTCGCCGATCAGCATGCCGTAGTTGCGGCGGATGTAGTTGACGATCGATTCGTCGAACTTGTCGCCGCCGACGCGGATCGAGCCCGAATAGACCATGCCGCCCAGCGCGATGACGCCGACTTCGGTCGTGCCGCCGCCGATGTCGACGACCATCGAACCGGTCGCGTCAGCCACCGGCAGGCCGGCACCGATTGCGGCGGCCATCGGTTCCTCGATCAGGAAGACCTGGGAGGCTCCGGCGCCCAGCGCCGACTCGCGAATCGCGCGGCGTTCGACCTGGGTCGAACCACAGGGCACGCAGATGATGATCCGCGGGCTGGGGGCGAACAGCGAAGAAGGATGAACCTTTTTGATGAACTGCTTGAGCATCTGCTCGGTGACCGTGAAGTCGGCGATCACACCGTCCTTCATCGGGCGGATCGCGGCGATGTTGCCCGGAGTCTTGCCCAGCATCTGCTTGGCCTGGGCGCCGACCGCTTGGATCGTCTTCTTCGCGTTGGGCCCGCCTTCGGTGCGGATGGCGACGACGGAAGGTTCATCGAGCACGATGCCTTTGCCGCGGACGTAGATCAGGGTGTTGGCGGTACCGAGGTCGATCGCGAGATCGTTCGAGAAATAGGAGCGCAGGGATCCGAACATTGGCAAAATTCCGTTTCAGGGGTTGGCCCCCGGGGTTGCGGGCGCGCCGCTGGGACGCGAAGGCGATTGCACCAAGTCTGCAATCGCCGAGGGCGAACAAGCTTACAGCGCTTGCTCCGCCTGGACGAGCCGCATCTGCGACTCCCCGGCATCCGTCCGGCTGGGGCGGGTAAAGCGTCTATGATAACCTATTCAATTCTATGGATTAAATCCGCGAGCGCGGTCAATTCCCATCATGTCCCTCTGTACTGATGATGTTTTCCGCATTGCCAAGCTGGCCAGGCTGGAACTTGATGCCGGTGAAGCCCAGGCAACGCTAGACAAACTCAACGGCATCTTCGGCCTGATCGAGAAGATGCAGGCGGTCGATACGACCGGCGTCGAACCCCTGTACAAGCCTCAGGCCGTCGCTCAGAGGCTGCGCGACGACGTCGTGACCGAAACTGACCGCCGCGAAGCCTATCAGGCTGTCGCGCCGAGCGCCGAGGAAGGCCTCTACCTCGTCCCCAAAGTCATAGAGTAGTCCTCACGAGACGGATTCGGGCGAAGAGCCCGATGTCGAACCAAATCTGGATCACACACATGTCCGAACAACGCGTAGCCGAACATTTTTCCGAAGCCCTGGCGCTGCTCCAGCGCCTCGCTGTGGATAAGCCTTTCCAGTCCTCTGTTGCCGCCGCCGCCAAGCTGCTGGTCGAGAGCTTCCTGGCCGGAGGGAAAGTCATTTCCTGCGGCAACGGCGGTTCGCACTGTGATGCGATGCATTTCGCCGAAGAGCTCTCCGGCCGCTACCGCGAGAACCGCCCGGCGCTGCCGGCGATGGCCGTATCGGATGTCTCGCACATCACCTGCGTCGGCAACGACTACGGTTTCGAGCAGATATTTGCCCGCCACGTCGAGGCTTTCGGTCGCGCAGGCGACGTGCTGTTGGGCATCTCGACGAGCGGCAAGTCGCCGAACGTGCTCGCCGCAGTCAAAGTGGCCCGCGAGCGGGGCGTCAAGGTCATCGCGCTGACCGGCAAGGACGGCGGAGAGCTGGCGCGTCTGGCTGATGTTGCGATCGTCGTGCCGCATTTCGGTTACGCCGATCGCATCCAGGAAATCCACATCAAGGTGATCCACACGCTGATCGACTTGGTCGAACGCGGCCTGGGCTACACGCAGGCTTGAAAGAACGAAACCGATGATTGAACTGAGTCTGAAAGAGATCGCGGCCGGCCTGGCTGCGCGGCAATTCTCCAGCGTCGAGCTGACGCAGACCTTCCTCGACCGCATCGCGGCGCTGAACCCTGGGCTCAACGCCTTCATCACCGTCGATTCCGACGGTGCCCTGGCTCAGGCCCGGGCCGCCGACGTGGCGATCGCAGCCGGCAAGGCGGGGCCGCTGACCGGGCTTCCGATCGCGCACAAGGATCTGTTCTGTACTGAAGGGCTCTTGACCAGCTGCGGCTCGAAGATGCTCGAAAACTTCATCAGCCCCTACGACGCGACCGTCGTTGCGCGGCTCAAGGCGGCCGGCACCGTGCTGCTCGGCAAGACCAACTGCGACGAGTTCGCGATGGGCTCGACGAACGAGAGCTCGGCTTTCGGTGCGGTGAAGAACCCCTGGGATCTCTCCCGTGTGCCGGGCGGTTCCTCGGGCGGTTCAGCGGCGGCGGTCGCTGCGCGTCTGGCGCCGGCGATCACCGGCACCGATACCGGCGGGTCGATCCGCCAGCCCGCTTCGCTGTGCGGCGTGACCGGTCTGAAGCCGACCTATGGTGTCGTGTCGCGCTGGGGTATGGTTGCCTATGCTTCGTCGCTCGACCAGGGCGGCCCGTTTGCGAAGAGCGCCGAGGACTGCGCGCTGATGTTGAACGCGTTCGCCGGCTTCGACGACAAGGATTCGACTTCGGCTGAACGCGAGGGCGAGGACTACACGCGGCTCCTGAATCAGGCTCCGGCCGATCCGGCCAGGCCGCTCGCCGGCGTGCGCCTGGGCGTTCCGAAAGAATACTTCGGAGAAGGGCTTGCCGCCGACGTGCGCGTTGCGATCGAAGCGGCGCTCGTCGAACTCGAAAAGCTTGGCGCGGTGCGCGTCATCGTTAGCCTGCCCAAGACCGAGCTGGCGATTCCGGCCTACTACGTGATCGCACCGGCCGAGGCGAGTTCGAACCTGTCGCGCTACGACGGCGTTCGCTATGGCCACCGCGCCGCCGAGTACCGCGACCTGATGGAGATGTACTGCAAGAGCCGGGCCGAAGGCTTCGGCCGCGAAGTCCAGCGCCGGATCATGGTCGGCACCTATGTGCTGTCGCACGGCTATTACGACGCGTATTACCTGCAGGCGCTGAAGCTGCGCCGGCTGATCGCCGAGGACTTCCAGGCGGCGCTGGCCCAGTGCGATGTGCTGGTCGGACCGGTGAGCCCGACGACTGCCTGGTCGCTCGGCCAGATGGCCGACGATCCGGTTCAGATGTACCTCGCCGACATCTACACGGTAGCGCTGAACCTTGCCGGTCTGCCGGGCATGTCGGTGCCCTGCGGCTTCGGCAAAGGCGGTCTGCCAGTCGGTCTGCAGCTGATCGGCAACTACTTCGACGAGGCGAGAATGCTCGCGATCGCGCACCGCTTCCAGCAGGCGACCGACTTTCATACCCGCGTGCCCAAGCTCTAAACATGAGCGTGCACACCTGGCTCGCCTTCTTCGCTGCCAGCTGGTTGATCAGCCTGTCACCGGGCGCCGGCGCGCTGTCGAGCATGACGGCGGGCCTGCGCTACGGCTTTCGTCGCGGCGTCTGGAACATCCTCGGGCTGCAGTGCGGAATCGCGCTGATGCTGATGGTCGTCGCTCTGGGCCTCGGCGCGGTTCTGGCCGCGTCGAACCTCGCCTTCAACGCGATCAAGTGGTTCGGGGTGGCCTATCTGGTCTGGCTCGGAGTCCAGCAGTGGCGGGCCGAAGCCCGACCTTGGGTCGAAGACGGGGGGGAGGTGATTCCGGCTTCGCGCCGAGCCCTGGTGTTGAGAGGTTTTCTGGTCAATGCGAGCAACCCCAAAGGCGTTGTCTTCATGCTCGCGGTGCTGCCCCAGTTCATCAATCCCCATGCGCCCCAGGCTCCCCAGTACCTCGCCTGCGCGGCTTCGCTGTTCATCTCCGATGTGGTCGTGATGTGCGGCTACACGCTGCTGGCGGCGAGGGTTCTGACCCTGCTGCGCGAGCCCGGACACATTCGCTGGACGAATCGCGTCTTCGGTGGCGTTTTCGTCGGGGTCGGCATTCTGCTCGCTGGTTTCAAGCGGGGCGCGGCGTGAAAATCGGGCGGCTAGGCCTGCTGGGGGCTTCGCTGGCGCTGCTTGCGGCCTGCGCGACCCGGGCTCCCGAGCGCCCGGAAGTGGGCAAGCCGTCGCCGGCGGCGCCGCGGAGTCCGGCCGCCAAGGGGGCTGAGCGCCTTTTGCCCGCGGTACCGAACCGGCTGACCCAGCCGACACCGGCCGCGCCGGCGGTCGGCCGGCCACGGGGGGCGATGCAGGTCAAGCCGCTCGACGTCGCCTTTCGCTGCGCGTCACTCGACGAGCGTCATCACTCGGCCCAGGCTGATGTCGAAGTGAAGGAGGGCAGGGTTCGCTACCTTAGGGCGAGGCTCGCGACCCCCCAGGGTGGGGCCTGCGAGTTCGCGCTGCCGGACTTCCTGCAGACGCAGCGCCCGAGCGTCGTGGAATTGAAGGCGCGCAACGGGCGCTGCACGCTGCACATGTGGGAACAGGGGCCCAAAGTCACTTTGGCCTACAGCGACTGCGAGCAATACTGCACGCCGTCGAAAACGATGGATTACATCCTGCCGATCCTCTACGACCGGCGGGTCAAGCGTTGCAATTGAATGGAAAAGTTGCCTGCGGGTTTTGCGGACGAGTGAAATCGCGGGGCTTCAAAGGGAAGAGACGAAATGGCGAGAGCTGATTGGGAAGTGGTGATTGGGCTGGAGACTCACGTCCAGCTTTCGACGCAAGCGAAGATCTTTTCGGGCAGTTCGACTGCCTTCGGCGCCGAAGCGAACCGCCAGGCATCGGCGGTCGACATCGCGCTGCCCGGCGCGCTGCCGGTGTTGAACCGCGGTGCGGTCGAGCGGGCGATACGTTTCGGTCTCGCGATCGGCGCGAAGGTCGCGCCGACGTCGATCTTCGCGCGCAAGAACTACTTCTATCCCGATCTGCCCAAGGGCTATCAGATCAGCCAGTTCGAACTTCCCGTCGTGCAGGGCGGAGCGATCACGGTACAGGTTGGCGAAGGCGACAAGGCCTACGCGAAGACGGTCGAGCTGACCCGCGCCCACCTCGAGGAGGACGCCGGCAAGTCGCTGCACGAGGACTTCAGCGGCATGTCCGGGATCGACTTGAACCGCGCTGGCACGCCTCTGCTCGAAATCGTCACCGAGCCGGTGATGAGCTCCTCCGATGAGGCGGTCGCCTATGCGCGGGCGCTGCACGCGCTGGTGCGCTGGATCGACATCTCGGATGGCAACATGCAGGAAGGTTCTTTCCGCTGCGATGCGAACGTGTCGGTGCGCAAAAAGGGCGACCCGGTGCTGGGCACCCGGCGCGAGATCAAGAATCTGAACAGCTTCCGCTTCCTGAAGGAGGCGATAGAGGCCGAGATCGCCTACCAGATCGAGACGATCGAGGACGGCGGTCGGATCCAGCAGGCCACCGTGCTGTTCGACCCGGAGGCGGGCGAGACGCGCGCGATGCGCTCCAAGGAAGACGCCAACGATTACCGCTATTTCCCCGATCCCGATCTGTTGCCGCTGGTGATTTCGGACGAATGGGTCGAACGCGTCAAGGGCGAGCTCCCCGAGCTGCCGGCTCAGCTGAGCGCACGCTTTCTGAGCGAGTACGGCCTGTCCGCCTACGATGCGGCGACGCTGACCGCGAGCCGCGAGACGGCGCAGTACTTCCTCGACACGCTGGAGCTCGCCGGGGCTTCCCTCGCCAAGCCGGCCGCGAACTGGGTCATGGGCGAACTTGCCGCGCGGCTCAACAAGGAAGGGCTGGAACTCACCGCGGCGCCGATCAAGCCGGTCCAACTGGCCGGAATGCTCAAGCGGATCGGCGACAACACGATCTCGAACTCGGCCGCGAAGAAGGTGTTCGACGCGTTGTGGAACGGCGAAGGCGAGGATGCCGACGCGCTGATCGAGAAGCTGGGCCTGAAGCAGGTCACCGATCTGTCGGCGATCGAACCGATCATCGACGAAGTGCTCGCGGCGAACCCGAAATCGGTCGAGGAATTCCGCGCCGGCAAGGAAAAAGCATTCAACGCTCTGGTCGGTCAGGTCATGAAGGCCTCGCGCGGCAAGGCCGCTCCGGCCCAGGTCACCGAGCTGCTGAAGAAGAAGCTCGGAGCCTGATCGCTTCATCAGGGCCGCTTCGCGAGAAGCGGCTCATTCGTCCAGGCGAATAGCCTGGCCTGCCAGGTTTTATATTGTCACCCGAATTCCGGTCGCCATAATATGATGGCCTGTCTTCCCCCCGGGCGCACAACATGAACCCCCTCAAGCTGCTGTTAGCCACCCTGTTGTTCTGCGCGCAGTCCGCGCAGGCAGCAGATCACCTCCGCTATGCGGTCGTCTCGTTGGTCGGAGACCAGCTCACGGTCGCAGCCCGTAAGCTTGCGACAGGAACCCGCCTCAACCGGACCGAGAACACCGTGCTTTCAGTTCAGGGGCTGGGGCTGGACGATGAAGTCCTCGATGAAGTGGACAAACTGCTGCCGGCGCTTGCGCCGGGAGCGCAAGTCAGTCTGCTGGGTCTGAGCAGCTCCGAGGCCTACAGTGCTCCGACCGACAAGCTTTTGCAGCTGCCTGCGCTGCAGAAGGCGCTTCAGGCCGAGCACCCGGATCGCATCGTGCTGATCCGCAAGCTGCGCAGCGATGCACGCCTGCAGTTGAGTGACGGAAATGTCGGAAACGGATATCTCGAGGGGCTGGGCTTCTACATCGACAGCACGCTCAGACTTGAGCAGGAAGGTGCGGGGCGAACCGATAAGGGCTTCATTTCGCCCTATGTCTATATTCAGCTGACTCTTCTCGACGGGCGCGATCTGCGGGAAATAGGGACGGTTCCGATCACCGCTTCGCGGCCTTTTGCAGCCAGTGCCAGCCCGTCCGGACTGGCTTGGGATGCTCTGATGGCTGAAGAGAAAGTCGCGATACTGCGCACGATGCTTCAAGATGCTGTGCGCACCAAGCTTCCCAGGCTGCTCGCCAGCGAAACCCGGCGCAAGTAAGCCCCTCAGGCCTCGCAGCGCAGCGCGGCGAGGTCGGCTTCGCTGAGCCAGGCCCAGCCGCCTTCCGGCATCGTGTCGGGAAGCTGCAGCCTGCCGACCGCGATCCGCTTTAGCGCTTCGACGCGGTTGCCGGCCGCACCGATCATCCGTTTGACCTGGTGATACTTGCCGGACGTGATCGTCAGCTTCAGCGTGTGTTCGCCGGTCGCTTCGCAGCTTGCGGCCGCAACCGGTTCGGGATCGTCGTGGAGCTCGACTCCGGCGAGCAGCGCTTCGATCAGCGCGGCTTCGACCGGGTGCTTCAGCGTGACCTCGTAGACCTTGGGAATCTTGCGCTTCGGCGACGAGATCTGGTGGATCAGCTGGCCATCGTCGGTCAGGATCAGCAGGCCGGTCGTGTCTTCGTCGAGGCGACCGATCGCCTGGACTCCGCGCGCGCGGATCGGGTCGGGCAGCAGTTCGAAGACGCTGCGGTGGTGCTTGGGCTTCTGCGAGACTTCGTAGCCGACCGGCTTGTTGATCATCAGATAGGCTTGGGCGTGGTAGGGCCAGATCTCGCCATCGACGTCGAGCACGAGTGCTTCGGTCGTGAAGTCCTCGAAGGGATCTTCGCAGAGCTTGCCCGCGATCGTGACCAGGCCGTGCCTGACCAGTCCCCGGCACTCCTTGCGGCTGCCAAAGCCCTGGGATTGAAGAATCCGGTCCAGTTCCATGATTGTCCTTCCTGATGTGCGAGGGCGAACTCTACCCTGTCTTGCCCGGTTTCCCGGAGTCAAAGTGTGGCAGACGCAGGTGCCAGCGCATCGCGGCGAGGCGAAGCGAGACGATCACGCCGTAGGATACCGGTCCTGCCCAGCGGTAATCGACGTTCAGCTCCAGCATCAGAATCAGGCCCAGAGCTCCTGCCAGCGCGGCGGTCGCATAGAGCTCGCCGCGGAAGATGACCGGCTCCTCGTTGAGCAGCACGTCGCGCAGTATGCCTCCGGCAACGCCGGTGATCACACCCATCACCGCCGCGACGATCCAGTGCACGCCGGCGAGCAGCGCGACCCGGGTGCCGATGACCGTGAACAGGCCCAGGCCGATCGCGTCCGGAACCAGGAAGATGTCCAGCGGCAGGGGTTTGCGTTTCGCCAGCCAGAAAGTGGCGAGACCGGGCAGCGCGACCGCAGTCAGATAGGTCGGGTCGGCGATCCAGAACACGGTGCGGCCGAGCAGCAGGTCGCGCATCGTTCCTCCGCCCAGCGCCGCGACGAAGGCGATCACGAGCAGGCCGAAGAGGTCGAAGCGCTTGCGTCCGGCTTCCAGGACCGCTGCGGCCGAGCAGGCCGCGACGGCGGCGATGCCAAGCCAGTACACGAAGAGATCTATTTCGTGTTCGAGGGTGTGAGAAGGAGTCAACATCGGGGACAATCTCTGGCGGACCGATAAGCATATCTGCACTTTGCTGTGCTCCGTACAGATCTTTGATACAGGAGTACGCAGTTGTAACAGAGATCTTGCGCAGTTGTCAGAGTGCTGCCCGAATACACTAAAGCAATGCCGTTTTCCGACGAGCGTCGATGTCACGACGTATTTCTCCTGGCGCTAGCCGTTTCGCTGCTGCTGCACATGCTCGTGTTGGCTGTGCCGGTTCAGCCTCCTCGGGCCGCACACGGCCCCGGGCGGATGACGACCCGGCTGGTGGCGAAGAGGCCCCCGCCGCCGTCCCCACCTGCCGAGGCGCCGGAAGTACCGCCGCCACCCCTGACGCCTTCGCGGCCTCCGCGTTTTGTCTCCGCGGTGCCTGGGCGCGCGCCTCTTCCTGAACCGTCTGCGGCCAGTGCGCCGCAGCGATCGTGGTCGCCCCAGGAGAAAGCGGAGATGGATGAGTTTCTCGAGTCGCTCGAAGCGCAGGCCAAGGCGCGTACCGGCCTCGCCCAGCGCTCGTTGGCGATGGCGCGCGACATGGGACGGGAGATGGCCAGGTCGGCGGCGGACGACGACGGAACGGTCAGTGTCGAGAGGCTTCCCGACAGCCCCCCGGTCAGTCCCTTCAGCCTGGAGATGTACCTGGACTCCCTGGTCACCAAACTGAACCGCAGCGCTTCTTTCGTGCGTCGCGGCCAGCGCCGTCAAGGTTCCCGCAATGCCGCGGTACAGCTCAGGCTCAACCCCAACGGCACGATCAGGACTTTCCTGGTGCTCAATTCGGGCGATCAGCACGACGAGATCGCCTACATCCAGGCTCTGGTCGAACGGGCTGCGCCCTACTCGCCCTTTCCTCCCGATCTGACGAAATCGGCAAAATCGCTGGCGATCACGATCTGCATCGTGCCGACCCACGGCGGGGGAAGCCTCGGATTCAGCCGCAATCTCGACGGTCACTCGTGCTGAATCGCGACAGGGACGGGCGGCGCGTCACATTTGTTGAAGGAGTTTGTGACCGGATTTTATCGTTTAGGGGTAAATTCGAGGCTATTCATGTTTTAGTGGTATAGCCATGTCCCGCTCGCCCTGCTGCCGTATCGCTTTTTTTGCGCTGCTGACCCTGGCCAGTGGTCTTGCCCGCGCGGACCTTGGAGCCGCCCAGGGCTATAACCTGTTCGTTTTCGACAGCCTTTCGACGACCGGATTGAGCAGCCAGGGGGCGGTCGCAGTGGGGGGGAGCACGAGCGGGAACGTTTGGGCTCCGGGCAGCAGCACTTCCTCGATCGACTTCAGTGCTGCGCAGAGCCAGCTGACCGGCCTCTCGAACAGCCTCGCCGCGCTGGCTGCGAATGGTACGACCAGCGTGACCCCCTGGAGGTCGGTCAACCTGACCGGGACCAGTTCGACGCTGAACGTGTTCAATGTCAAGGGCTCGGATCTGAGCTCCGGTAATGGCCTCTACATCTCGACGCCGAGCGGCTCGACCGTCGTCATCAACGTCGATGGCAGCAGCGTCAGCCTGCAGAACATGGGTATCTCCCTCGGTGCTGCGAACCAGGTGGCGACGACCAGCAAGGACAAGATCCTCTTCAACTTTGCGCAGGCGTCTTCGTTGAACATCAGTTCGATCGGTGTCACGGGTAGCATCCTCGCGCCCTATGCGAGTGTCAGTTTCTCCAATGGCAGCCTCGACGGCACGCTGATCGCGCAGAGCGTCAGCGGTAGCGGGACCTACAAGATCAACAGCTTCACCGGGACGATCGCCGCGGTGCCTGAACCGCAGAGCTGGGCGATGTTGATGGCCGGCCTGGGGATGCTGGGCATCGTCTTGCGCCGCCGGCGGCGCTGAGCCCACTCCGGAAACAAAAAGGCGCCGCGTGGCGCCTTTTTGTTGTCGGTGGGGAGGGGCTTCAATCGCTCTTCTTGCTCAGGCGGAACTGTTCGACCCAGCTGAGCAGGGCTCCGGTCGTGCGAGTCTGTATCCAGACCCGTCCCTTGCCGCGGAAGCGGCAGATGAGCCCTTCGCCGGAGAAGAAGAAGGACTTGTAACCGCCGAACTTTTCAACCTTGTAGTCCAGGCCTTCGCTGAAGGCGACGATGTTGCCGGTGTCGACGACGTATTCGCCGTCGACATCCTTTTCGATCATGCCGCCGTAGGTGTTGAACCAGAGGTCTCCGTGCCCGGAGGCGCGGATTAGGAAGAAGCTCTCACCCGAGAAGAAACCCTTGACCAGGCCCTGCCATTTGCTCTCCAGCTTGACGCCGGGCGCGCAGGCGACAAAAGCGCCGTTCTGCAGGAAGAGCACGTCGCCTTCGTTCAGATAGACGTGCGCGAGATCGCCCGGAGCGGCCGGTGCGATGCCGATTTCGCCGGGCGCGTTCTCCGCAGTGAATTCGTTGATGAAGATCGACTCGCTGGTCAGCAGACGGCTCAGGCCACCGCTGATCTTCGTCTTCATCTTCATATGGGTGTCCATCGTGGCCATCGCCGAGGCTTCGACCTTGATCGTTTCGCCGGCCGGAAGCTTGACGGTCAGGAAGGCGAAATCCGGCCTGGCTTCGATCGTGAAGGGAAGACCGGGTTGCGGGACTTCTTCCCCGGCGATTCGCTGAGCCGGCGTGCGGGCTTCGGCAGGGGACAACTGAGCCTCGGCGGTGATTTCGGCTTCCAGGCCGATCCTTTCGAGCGTGAGCCGATAGCGCTCGGCAGTCTCGGCGTCGAGCCCGCTCTTGATCGACCGGGGCAGGGAGGAGAGCAGCGCTTGGGCTTTTTCGGGGGCGAGCTTGAATGCCGAGGCAAATCCGGCCACGGTGGCGGCGCGATCGCCCGCGCCAAAGCCGGTCACATTGACCTTGAATGTCATCGTCTTGTCCTTATCACTTGCGCTTTTTCAGATCGGGCTGCAGCGACAGGCCGAAGCTCTTCGGATTGTGCGACTGGCACCAGACCGTGCCTTGCCCCTTGAACTTGCAAACCAGGCCTTCGCCGCCGAGCAGCGAATGGAGCCAGCTCTTGCCGGCCTTGGTCAGCGAGAAATCCAGGGTTTCCTGGAAGGCGACGATGTGCCCTGTATCAACGATGTGTTCGCCCGCAACGGCGATCGGGTAGATCGCACCGAAGGAGTTCAACACGACCTTGCCGCGACCGGACAGGCGAAGCCAGAACAGACTCTCGCCCGAGAGCAGGTTCTTGAAGCCCTGCCAACCGGTGTCGATCTCGACGCCCTCTTCACAGGCGACGAAGGAACCGGCCTGAACCAGCAGCGTGTCGCCGTCCAGCGTATATTCGAACATGTCCCCGGCCAGATCCGAACCCAGCCAGACTTCGCCTTCGCCATTGCCGGCGCGGTAATGGTTCAGGAAGAAGGACTCTCCGCCTAACAGGCGCTTGGCGGCCTTGAGAAGGCCGCCCGACGAGCGCTTGTGCGTCGTCGTCGAAACGTCCAGATTGCCGCTCATCGCGATCATCGCGCCACCTTCGGTGGTGCAGCTCTCGCCGGGAGCCAGGCGCAGGCAGGCTGCGGTGTTGCCGGGGCGATGGGTGAATTCGATTTTCATGCTCTTCTCCTGCTCAGCGCAGCTTAGGGTTGATCCAGCTGGTCAGGCCGCTGACGCTGCGAGTCTGGATCACGATGCGGCCGCGTCCGACGACGCGTGTAACCAGTCCCTCGCCGCCGAAAAAGCTGGAGAAGAGGCCTCCGGCCAGTTGCAGTTTGAGTTTTATGCCGGGTGGGTAGGCGACCAGATGGCTGGAGTCGACGATGTACTCCCCATCGATTTCCCGGTCGAGCAATGCGCCGTAGGCGCCGTACCAGAGCTTGCCGCTGCCGCGGACGACGATGCGGAAGAGGCCTTCGCCGGCGATCCACGAGACGAAACCGGCGAAGCCGACGCCGATCTTGAGCCCGTCGGTGCTGGCCAGATAGGCGCCTGGCTGCAGTAAGAAGCTCTCATTGGCGAGCTCCCGCATCCGGATCGAACCCGGGGTTGGCTGGACCAGAGTCAGCCGGCGAGCGCCGTTCGTGTTGTTCGAGAAGTGGCTGATGAACAGCGATTCTCCTCCCAACCATTTGCGCATCAGGCCGGTGAAGAAGCCACCGTTGAAGCGCGCTTTCAGATCGAGGTCGGCTGACATGCTGCTCATCGCGTCCGGCTCGGCGGTGATTCCTTCGCCGGGAGCCAGCTCAACGTCGATATAGGCAAAGGCATCGCTGCCGCATATTTCCGCTTTCATTGACGGTTTTCCATAGGTTTGCTGATGAAATCCTGAACCCGCTTGCGGAGCGCCGAAAAGGCTTGGCTGTCGTCGCGCCAGGCTTGGGCGGGCAGTTTTTGAATGCGTGTGCGCAGAGTCGAAATGCGTTCGTCCGAGTCCGGGTGGGAGCCGAAATACGCATTGGCAGTGCGCGCGGCTTCTCCGGCCTTGCCGATCTGTTCGAGCTGCCGCCGCTGCTGATCGCGGATCGTCGCGAAGAAGGCAGCCAGACCTTCGGGATCGATCTTCGCGCTGTAGAGCAGTTCGACACCCTTGCGGTCCGCCTCGCGCTCGAAGTCGCGCGAATACTTCTGGTTGACCAGCAGCGGCGCCGCACTCGCCAGCGAGGCGAGCAGGCCGGACGCGTCGCCGATCAGGGCCTGGGCGAGCACATAGATGCCGACGCTGCGGATTACGGTGCGCAAGCCGTGCCGTTCGGTGACGTGGGTGATCTCATGGGACAGAACGCCTTGCAGCTGGTTGGCTTTCGCCGCTTTCAGGATCAGCCCGGAATGGACGACGATGTAGCCGCCGGGCAGCGCAAACGCGTTGAGTTCGCCATCGTCGACGACGTAGAAATGGTAGGGGCGGCGATCCCCGGATTGGTTGAGCAAGGGGGCGACCAGAGGGCGGAGCAAGGCTTCGGATTCGCGCTCGGGCAGGAAGCGTTTCTGGACCTTGTACTGGGTGATCGCGGTCCTGCCCAGCGATTCCTCCCATTTCGCCGGTACCTGATTGGCGACGACGGCGCTGAGCGTGTCCAGCGACAGATAGGCGGCGAACGGGATCAGCGCCAGAAGCGCCAGCGCGAACAGGATGGCTCCCCAGCCCTTGGCGCGGTGTCGGCGGCGGCTGAGCAGAAGCGGCTGGAACGCCGGGTGCTCGCGAAGCCGTGGATCGGCGAGGAAGGCCGGGTCGGAAACGTAGAAACGCCAGTCGGGATGACGGGAATGGCTGAGGAAGACCAGTCGGTTTCCTGCTCCACCCAGGCTTGGCTGCAAGCCGGAGAGCGGCAGCAGTACCGAGCTGTCCGCGCCTTCGAAGCGCAGCGAATCGTGAAAGACCGTCATGCGGCCGCTGCAGCGGCCCCCGGGAAGTTCCGGGTGGAAGGCCTGGGCGTCGAATGATTGGGCGGCGTCCATTTTGTTCCGGGGGGTAGAAGAAGGAAGCTACGATACCCTATTGCCGCTTCGCCTACCCGAAATGAATCAATCCGGTCGTATCTGTTGAGGGTTTCAGCGGCGCAGCGGGCCGCTGCGCCGTCGAATCTGCTCAGTGAACGAGCGGGATCGCGAAGTTCTCGTCGAGGCGGTTCAAGGCGCTGATCCGTGCTTCGATCTGGTAGTAGCGCGTTGCCTTGATCGGTGTGATCGCCTTCGCGAATTTGGCAAAGTAGCGCTGGCGCAGTTCGGCATCGGCCGCTGCGATGGCGTTCAGCTCGGAGTACATCCGTTGGGCATTGGCTTCCGTGACCGTTCCGTTGGCCTGGATCAGTTCGAGCAAAGTGGTGGTGCGTCGGCTACCGAGTACTTCGAGTTCGCGCTGGAAAGCGCCGTAGAGCGGCCAGAAGTGCGAAGCTTCGGTTTCGGAGAGCTTCATGTTCTCGCTGATGACGCCTTTGCGGTCGGTCTTCAGGCGGTCGCGCAGTTGCTGCAAGGCGACGGGGTCGGCAGGGACGGCGTAATCGACGGCGCTGGCGGGCAGAGTCAGCCCCAGTCCGAGCAGGCAGGCAAACAACATCAAGATGCGTTTCATAGCAGTCTCCCAGCTATTGGCTGTTTGGCTATAAGGTCAGAGGTTGGCGGGGTCTTGCCGGCCTCTGCGTCCATTATGGCGTGGAGATGACAGTTTCGTGCGATTTTTGCGAATCCTTGCCTTGCCAAGGATTTTGGCCGGAGGCTTCGATCAGACACAGCGCAGCACGGAAATCGAACTCGTACTGGTGGTAGGCCGGTTCCATGTGCCTGCAGAGCTGGTAAAAGGCCTTGTCGTGCGCGCGCTCCTTCTGATGGGCGAGCTCGTGGACGACGATCATTTTCAGGAATTCGGGGGGCGCTTCGCGGAACAGCGTGCTGACGCGGATCTCGCGCTTGGCCTTGAGCCGCCCCCCCTGAATGCGCGAGATCGTGGTGTGGGTGCCCAGTGCGTTGCGGATCACATGCAGCGTGCCGTCCCAGCAGATCCGGGACAGGGGCTCGGACTTGCGCAGAAATTCCGACTTCAGCGCGCTGACGTAGTCGTAGAGCGCGCGGTCGCTGCGTACTTCATGGACATGCGGATATTTCTTGCGCAGCAGCGCGGCGAGCTTGTCCTCGGCGATCAGGCGCAGGATCTGCTCGGTGAGTTCGGACGGATAGCCGGCCAGGCAGGGGGGAAGAGGGGGCATTTCGACATGGTAGCTGGGCTGAGCTGCCGGTATCCAGTGCCGTGCGGGTGCGTCTCTCAATCAGGGGAAAGAAAAGCTGCAAGGATATGCCGGCAAACAAAATGCCAGAGGCATTGGCTCTGCCGTGATGTCGGTCAAGGGCGACGCGGTATTCACATGGTATTCAGGCTGCCCTGCAGCCGCTGGTGCGGCAAGATCCCAAGGAGATCCTGATGTTGCATGTTGTTGTCCGTTGCGCGCTGTGCGTGCTGGCGATGGTCTTCGGCCTGGCCGAAGCATCCAGTGGTGACCGCGAGAATGCCCGGCAGATCTTTGCCGCTGCGCGCGCCGCCGCCACCGATGGCCCAGGAGAGATCAAGCTGATGGATGAAGCCGTCTTGAAGCTTCCTGCCGGCTACTTTTTTGTTGCCGAGCCGCACGCCTCAAAAGTGCTGCATGTGATGGGCAATCCGGGCAATAACCCGCGTCTTCAGGGCCTGGTCTTTCCTGAAAAAGGCGACTGGTTCATGACCGTCCAGTTCGAGAAGGCGGGCTACGTCAAGGATGACGATGCGCGGGACTGGAACGCCGACGATCTGCTCAAGAGCTATCGTGAAGGCACGGAAAAGGCCAACGAGGAGCGCGAGAAAAACGGCGACCGGGGGCTGGAAGTCCTCGGCTGGGCCGAAAGACCGGCCTACGATTCGACCTCTCACCGCTTGGTGTGGGCGATGTCTTCGCGCGAGAAAGGCGCTGGCGCGAACGAACCCCAGGGGGTGAACTACAACACTTACGCGCTGGGCCGCGATGGTTACTTCAGCATGAACCTCGTCACGGCGCTGAATAGTCTCGACGCGGACAAGCCGGCGGCGCGTACGCTGCTGTCGGCGCTGGAGTTCAATCAGGGCAAGCGCTACAGCGATTTCAGCGCTTCGACCGACAAGGTGGCCGAATACGGTCTGACCGCTCTGGTGGCCGGTGTAGCCGCGAAGAAACTGGGCCTTTTTGCGCTGGCCCTGGCTTTCGCCGCCAAATTTGCCAAGCTGGCGATTCTTGCTGTCTTCGCCTTTGGCGGCGTGGCCTTGAAGTTCTTCATGCGGGGCAGGGACAAGAAGGTGGAGTCGGGCGAGGACCCGAGCGCCTGATTCCCGGGCGGTTCCAGCATCCTGTTACCAAAAGGGGCTGGAACTGGCCCGCGCCACCCCGATCTGAGCAGACGTCTCCTCACCGCTGTCTGGCGCCATGCCCTCCCGTCTGCTGATCGTCTTCGTGCTCGTCGTCCTCGCGCTGCTTCACGCGTATCTCGGGTGGCGCTTGCTGCCGGCCCTGGGTCTTTCCACGGGGGGCGTCTGGCTGGGCGGGGTTCTGCTCGCCCTGTCCTTTCTGCTGATGCCTGCTGCGCTGGCCGCGCCGCGGATGCGCCGGAAGAGGCTCGCCGACGTGTTCGGCTGGGCCGGCATGCTGGCGATGGGGCTGTTCTCATCCTTGCTGGTGCTGAGCCTCTTGCGCGACCTTCTGCTCTTCTTCGTGGCGCTGGCGGGCGGCTCGTCCGCCGCGCTGACTCAGGACTCGGCCTGGGGTGTGCTCCTCCTCGCGCTTCTGGCCAGCGGATCGGGCTTTCTGAACGCGCGGCGCACGGCTCGGGTCGTCAGCGTCGACGTGCCGATTTCCGGGCTTCCCGAGGCTCTGGAGGGCTTCACGATCGCGCAGATCAGCGATCTTCACGTCGGACCGACGATCAAACGCGACTATCTGAAGAGGATTGTGCGCCGGGTCAATGAGCTGCACCCCGACCTGATCGCGGTGACCGGAGATCTCGCCGACGGAGGCGTGCCCGAACTGGCCGAACACACCGCGCCTCTGGCCGATCTGCTGGCGCGCTACGGTGCGTATTTCGTGACCGGAAACCACGATCACTATTCCGGAGCCGAGGCCTGGATCGCCGAGGTCGAGCGCCTGGGGCTGACCGTGCTGATGAACGAGCATGTCGTCCTCGATCATCGCGGAGCCGCCCTCGTCGTCGCGGGCGTCACCGACTACGATGCGCATCACATCGATCCTGATCGGCGCAGCGATCCGCACGCCGCGATCGCGGGTGCGCCCTCTGAGGCCGTCGCGGTGCTGCTCGCGCATCAGCCGCGTTCGGCGCCGCTGGCCGCCAAGGCTGGCTTCGCGCTCGTGCTCAGCGGTCACACCCACGGGGGGCAGTTCTGGCCTTGGAATTTCTTCGTCCCGCTGCAGCAACCCTTCACGGCGGGGCTGCACAGGCTGGACGAGCTGTGGGTCTATGTCAGCCGTGGAACCGGCTACTGGGGGCCTCCCAAACGCTTTGGCGCGCCGTCCGAGATCACGCTGCTCCGGCTCGGCAGGGGAGCGCTCAGTTCAGGCGAAGCTGGTGCTGGAGCAGCAGAATCCTGCCGCTGCGGGTGAAGACCCGGATGTCGACCCGTGTGTTACCCCAGGCGGCGCCGCGGGTTGCGAAAGGGGTCCGGGGATTGCCGATCGTGCAGACCCTTCGCACCGGGTGAGGGAAAGTCGGTTCCAGCGAGTACTCGACGCAGAAGATCTCGCGCAGAGTCGCCGGATCGGCACGGATCGCGATCGTCCATTCCCAGCGGCCATTGCCGACCGCGCGGGTGCTCTGGAAAGAGCCCAGCTCGGCCGCTGCTTCGCGCACCGGAAGCAGCAGCGCGATCAGTCCGATCAGCAAGAGCGATCCGCGCCTCATCAGGGATTCTCCTGTACCAGCATCGCCAGGTCGGCATTGCCGACCGGAACCGATGCGCTGATCCAGCGGCGTGCTCCGTCCACGAGTTCGATCCGGATCAGATCGCCCAGATGCAGGTCATTGAGTTCGACCTGGATTCCGCCCTTTCCGCCGATGAAGCGGGCGTGATCGTCGTGGGGGATCTCTTCACGGACCCCACGGCGCGTCACGAAAGCATGGCCTTTCCACTGCAGCCTGATGACGTTCGGCGAGCTCTCGCTCGGAAAGACCAAGTTCAGGCTCACCGTCAGGTTGCCCAGCGCTGCCAGCGCGGCGCGGCTCTCATCGCGCTCCATCCGGACTGCTGTGATCTGCGCGTTGAGGTCGAGGAAATGCGTCAGCGCAGGGACGCCGATCGCCGCGGCGGCGAGCAGCAGGAGCAGGCCGAAGGCGTCGGCTTTGAGCGCGAAGCCTTTCCAGCTCAGGTCGATCACGGTGCGCGAGCCCAGATCCCGCCTCAGAGCCAGGCTCAGGATCAGCACGAGAAGCCCGATGGCCGCCATTCCGTCTCCGAAATCGAGATTCACCACGCCTCCCTTTGCGTTCGACCGATTTAGACGATAGGCACTCGTCATCGCCGGGCCGTGGGCTGCGGCGCAGCTCCTTGATGGGGGTCAAACACGGGAGTCCGGCTGGGTAGGCTTTCCCCGGGCATGGCCGTCCAGCTGCGTAGAATTTCCGTCCAACCTCCCTTACGCTTGCGCTCATGGCCGACCTCAGCTTCTACTGGCACGACTACGAAACTTTTGGCGTTCAGCCGCGGCGCGATCGCCCGGCGCAGTTCGCCGGGATCCGCACCGACGCCGAACTCAACGAGATCGGCGAGGCGAAGATGATCTATTGCCAACCGGCTCCCGACTACCTGCCCGATCCGGAGAGTTGCCTGCTGACCGGAATCCTGCCCCAGATCTGCCTTGAACGTGGGCTGCCCGAGCACGCTTTTGCGGCGGCGATCGCGCACGAGATGGCTCTGCCGGGAACCGTGGGACTCGGTTACAACACGCTGCGTTTCGATGACGAAGTCACCCGTCACCTGTTCTGGCGCAACCTGATCGACCCCTATGCGCGCGAATGGCAGAACGAGTGCGGGCGCTGGGATCTGCTCGACGTGGTCCGCTGCATGTATGCGCTGCGCCCCGACGGCATCGTCTGGCCCAAACACGAGGACGGTCGGCCTTCCTTCAAGCTCGAGCACCTGTCCGCCGCGAACGGCCTTCTTCACGAAGCGGCGCACGATGCGCTGTCCGACGTTCGCGCGACGATCGCTCTGGCCCGCTTGATCCGCGGCCTTCAGCCCAGGCTATGGGATTTCTGCCTGAAGCTCAGAAAGAAGGATGCGGTACTCGCCGAGATCGATCCGGCGAATCCCCGGCCCTTCCTGCACATCTCCGGGATGTTCGGGCCTGAGCGTGGCTGCATCGCGATCGTTTGGCCTCTGGGCGTGCACCCGACCAACAAGAACGAGCTCATCGTCTGGGATCTGGCTCAGGATCCGGCCGAACTCTTTGCACTCGATGCGGCGGCGATCCGCGAGCGCCTGTTCGTCCGAACCGAGGATCTTCCCGAAGGCGTGAGCCGTTTGCCGATCAAGACGATACATATCAACAAGTCGCCGATCGTGATCGCCAACCTGAGGACTCTGTCGCCGGCGATCGCCGAGAAGTGGGGAATCGATTTCGATCTGGCGCTGCAGCATGCTGGAATCGCCCGGCGCGGTCCAAATCTCAACGCGCTTTGGCGGGAAGTGTTCGTCCGTCCGGCGAGCGATCAGCGCGCCGATGTGGACGAGGATTTGTACGGCGGCTTTGTCGGCAACAACGATCGCCGCCTGCTCGAACATCTGCGCTCGATGACGCCGGATGCACTCGCGGCGGAGCGGGTCAGTTTCAGCGATTCACGGCTCGAAGAGCTGCTTTTCCGCTATCGTGCCCGCAATTTCCCGGCGACTTTAAGCGAGGCCGAGCTTGGGCGTTGGAAAGAGCACCGGGTCGCGACTTTGCATCGCGGAGGAGGTGGGGGGAGGACGCTGAACGCTTTCTTCGACCGCATCGATGAACTGAGCGAGACGGCGGATGAGCGCGGTGAAGCAATCCTCGGCGCGCTCTACGATTATGCGGAGCTTATTGCGCCCCCGCTGGAGGATCTGTAGAGGATCAGAAACGGCGGCGCGGAGCGCCGGTCGAAGGGCCGCGATTTTCGATCGCGCGGAAAGTGATGCGGCCCTTGCTCAGATCGTAGGCGGAGAGTTCCAGCGTCACTTTGTCGCCGGAGATGATGCGGATGCGGTGCTTGCGCATCTTGCCCGCCGTGTAGGCAACCAGCTGGTGTCCGTTTTCAAGTGTGACGCGGTAGCGCGCATCGGGTAGAACTTCGGTGACTTGACCGTTCATCACGATCGCTTCTTCCTTGGCCATGAAGACTCCTTTGGGGAATTCGGAAATGGAAAAGCCCGGCATCAGCCGGGCTTTTACTGGGGCCTTCGCTTGGGCGAAGGCCGGAGCAAGCGGTCTGCAGACGCAGGAATGCGTCCGCCACCCCTTCTTACTCGGGACGAATGTTGGAAGCTTGCGCGCCCTTCGGTCCTTGGGTCACGTCAAAGCTGACGCGCTGGTTTTCCTGCAGCGACTTGAAGCCGTTGCCCTGGATAGCCGAGAAGTGCGCGAACAGGTCTTGTCCGCCGTCGTCCGGGGTGATGAATCCGAAGCCCTTGGAATCGTTGAACCACTTCACAGTGCCGTTGGCCATGTTTAAATCTCCAGATAGTAAAAAATATTAGGGACTTGCCCTAGAGAGGCGGGTCGTCAAGGCGGCGGAACGGTGAAGGCAGGAATACCAACTGCGGACGGTACTTAGCAAACAACAGGGACACTGCTTGATGAACTGCAGGCGTAAGGTGAGGCATTTCGCCGAATAAAGCAACATATATTTTCAGGGGGCGAAATGTTTGCGTGGCGGGGATCGCCGCTCTCCCGAGAAATATCCGTGCATAGCTGTGCATGACGGCCGTTGCAGAGAGCCTGCTTGCGCGAGTAGACTTCCCGGCCACCGCCTTAGTATGGAATGTCCATCGTGCCCATCCGTCTGCGTCCTGCCCTCCCGCTCGTCATCTCCGCCCTGCTCTGCGCGTGTGGAGCTTCGAGCAATTCGAGTACGACTCCGTACACGCTGGGCGGAACGGTCAGCGGCTTGAGCCGCGACGGTCTGGTATTGGCCAACGGCAGTGACACGCTGGCCATCGCTTCCGGTGCGACGAGCTTCTCCTTCGGTTCGACGACCGGAAACTACGAGGTCACGGTCGCGACCCAGCCCGAGGGGCAAACCTGTTCGGTCAGCAACGGTAGCGGTAGCGGCGGCAGCGAGGTCAGCAATGTCGTCGTGAGCTGTCGCGCCTACATGGCCTATGTGGCCAATTCGGGTGGCTATTCCTTGGCCCAGTTCAGCCAAGGCACGGACGGTGGGCTGAGTCCCTTGAGCGGTGCCACCGTCGGCACAAGCTACCAGCCTTTCGCGATTGCGCTGAGATCCGACGGCAAGTACGCCTATGCGAGCTATATGAATTCTGCCGCGGTGACCGCGTATTCGGTTTCGAGCGCGGGCGCCTTGACCGCGCTCGGCACGGTAGCCACGGACAGTGCCGGCTACGGCCTCGCGGTCAGCCCCAACGGCAAGTACGTCTATGCCGCGAACTATGGCAGCGCGAGTGTTTCGCAGTTCACGGTCGGTTCCACCGGCAAGCTCAGCGCGATGGCGACGCCTTCGGTGGCCGCCGGGACCAATCCCTATGCGCTGGCAGTCAGCCCGGATGGAAACTATCTGTATGTTGCAAACCAGGGCAGCAACACGATTTCGCAGTACAGCATTGGCAGTGGCGGTGCCTTGACCGCACTGGCGACGGCCAGCGTCAGTACAACGGCAGTCGGTACTTCGCCGATTGCGATCGCGATCGACCCGGACAGCAAATACGTCTATGTGACGCTCGCCGACAGCAACAAGATCGCTCAGTTTGCGATCGGCAGCACTGGCGCGCTGAGCGCGATGAGCCCCGCCAGTATTGCGACCGGCTCTTCGCCGCGCAGCATCACGGTCAGTCCCAATGGCAAGTACGCCTATGTGGCCAACTTCAGCGGCAACACGATTTCGCAGTACAGCATCGCCAGCGGCAAGCTGACCGCGATGACGGTGCCCACGATCGCCAGCGGAACTAATCCGCTCAGCGTCACGATCAGCCCCGATGGCAGCTACGTCTATGCGACGAACTACACCGATGCGACGGTTTCGCAGTACCTGGTTGGTTCCGGCGGGGCGTTGACGAAGCTGTCGACGGCTACGGTGACGACCAGCGGAGTTCAACCGGGCGTAATCGCGGTCCGTTGAGCCAGGGAAAGCTTTCCGTCCCCGGCGGGAAAGCCGGATAATCCGCGGATGACCGAAACTGCCCCGAATCCGGATTCCGCCGCCCTCTCGTTTGCCTCCCTGCCGCTCGCCCCGGCCCAGCTCGCCAATCTCGACCAGCTCGGCTACCGGGCCATGACGGCGATCCAGGCCGCGGCGCTGCCCGCGGCTCTGGCCGGCCGGGATCTGATCGCCCAGGCGAAGACCGGCTCGGGGAAAACCGCGGCTTTCGCTCTGCCGCTGCTGCAAAAAATCGATCAGCCGTGCTTTGCGGTTCAGTCCCTGGTGCTGTGTCCGACTCGGGAACTCGCCGAGCAGGTCAGCGGCGAAATTCGTCTTCTTGCCCGCGCGATTGGCAACATCAAGGTCATGACTCTGTGCGGGGGGACGCCGATCCGTCCGCAGCGGATGAGCCTCGAGCACGGCGCCCACGTCGTCGTCGGCACGCCCGGGCGAGTGCTCGACCACCTCGAGGGCGGCAGCCTGGTCCTCGGACGGCTGGCGACCCTGGTGCTCGATGAAGCCGACCGGATGCTCGACATGGGCTTTCACGATGACATCGCTGCGATCGCATCGCGCTGCCCGCCGCTGCGGCAAACCCTGATGTTTTCGGCGACTTTTCCCGAGGATATCGCGGAGTTGGCGAGCCGCTTCCTGAAACAGCCGGAGACGGTCAAGCTGGCGAGTGCGCACGACGCGTCGAAGATCCGTCAGCGCTTCTATGAAGTTGCGCCCGAAACGCGCTTCGCGGCAGTCGTCCGCCTGCTCCGCCACTATCGTCCGGCGAGCTCCATCGCTTTCTGCAACACCCGCCAGCAGTGCCGCGAACTCGTCGAAGCGCTGCAGGCCGAGGGCATTGTTGCGCTCGCTCTGCACGGCGAGCTCGAGCAACGCGAGCGCGATCAGGTCCTGGTGCGTTTCGCGCAGCGCAGCTGTTCGGTGCTGGTCGCGACCGATGTTGCGGCCCGGGGGCTGGACATAGCCCAGCTCGAAGCGGTCATCAACGTCGATCTGAGTCCCGATCCGGATGTGCACCTGCACCGGATCGGTCGGACCGGGCGCGGTGATGCCGAAGGCTGGGCTTTCAGCCTGGTTGCGCCTGAACAGAGGGGGAGGGCGGAGGCGATCGCGACGGCCCTAGCGATTTCGCTCGACTGGAAGGCTCTGGAGGAACTTTCCGACCGCAGCGAAGCGTTGCTGCCCGAGATGGCGACGCTGCAGATCCTCGGCGGTCGCCGCGACAAAATTCGTCCCGGCGACGTGCTGGGCGCTCTGATCGGTGTCGGCCTGAGCCGGGAGCAGGTCGGCAAGATCGCCGTGATGGAGGCCCAGACCTATGCGGCGGTCGCGCGCGAGTTCGCCGACGGGGTGGTTCGTAAGCTGGGCACTGGCACTATCAAGGGGCGACGGGTCAAGCTGAGGCGGCTCTGAGCCGAGCCTACGATTGAGCAGTGAGCCCCCTCAGGAGCCGGGCTTTCCTTATACTAGCGACGCTTCCTCCGAGACCGCCCCCATCATGCAACTGATCCTGCTTTCCGGTTTGTCGGGTTCCGGCAAGAGTATCGCGCTTGCCGTCCTCGAAGATGCAGGCTACTACTGCATCGACAATCTTCCCGCGACTCTGCTGCCCCAACTGGTCGTGCACCTGCGCGAATCCGGCTATAGCCGGGTTGGCGTCGCTGTCGATGTGCGCAGCGGAGTCAGCCTCAAGGCTTTGCCGCAGACCGTGGAGACCCTGCGCGGTCTCGTCGAGGATGTCCGCTTCGTGTTCCTCGAGGCGCGCAACACGGCCTTGATCGCGCGTTTTTCCGAAACCCGGCGTCGTCACCCGCTGGCCGACGATGGCACGACCCTGCTCGAAGCGATAGAGCGCGAGCGCGATCTGCTCGAGTCGGTCGGCGAACTAGGTCAGCGCATCGATACCAGCGACCTGCATCCGAATACGCTGCGCGGCTGGATTCGCGACATCATCGATGCCGAGCCGGCCGAAGGCCTGACCGTGCTCTTCGAATCCTTCGGTTTCAAGCACGGCATCCCGCTCGACGCCGATCTGGTCTATGACGTGCGCTGCCTGCCCAATCCCTTCTACGATCCGGCCCTGCGCGCGCTGACCGGCTGCGACCAACCGGTGATCGATTTTCTCGCTGCGCACGATGAAGTCGGGAGGATGGTCGAGGACATCGGCAGTTATCTCGATCACTGGCTTCCGGCCTATATGCGCGATTCGCGCAGCTATCTGACCGTCGCGATCGGCTGCACCGGTGGCCAGCATCGCAGCGTTTATATCGCCGAGACGCTCGCCGCGCGTTTTCGCGATCAGGTCAGGGTTCTGCTCCGCCATCGCACGCTGCGCTCGTGAGCGGAGCGTTCTGGCTCCGCCTGATCCGACCCGGAGACTGGCTGAGCCTCGCCCTGGGGCTGATCTCTGTGCTGGCTCTGGGCCTGCATTTCTGGAGCGCCGATAAGCCTCAGAAGGCCCAGATTCGTGCCGGTGGCCGTCTGGTCGCCGAATTGCCGCTCGACGCCCCGCGCGTCTTCACGGTCAGCGGCCCGCTGGGGCTGACCCGTATCGAGATTCAGCCGGGGCGGGCGCGCGTCGCCCGCGATCCGGGCCCCCGTCAGTACTGCGTGCGCCAGGGCTGGCTTGCCTATTCGGGGGCGGTTGCGATCTGCGCGCCGAACCAGGTTACTCTGTCCGTGCTCGGTCGTAGCCGCCAGTACGACTCGCTGGGTTACTGAGATGAAGCGCACCGAGATCGAACTCGTTCCCGATCAACAGGACGTGCGGATCGCGCACTTCGCGGCAGCCGCGATCCTGCTCTCGGTTGCCGAGTCGGCGATTCCCTTGCCTCTGCCTGGAGTCAAGCCGGGCCTGGGGAACATCGTTGTGCTGATCGTGCTGTGGCGCTGGGGCTGGCGCGATGCGGCCTGGGTCGCGCTGCTCAGGGTCTTCGCGGCAAGCCTGCTGCTCGGTCAGTTTCTCGCGCCGGGCTTCTTCCTGAGTCTGGCTGGATCACTCGCCAGCCTTGCCGTGCTGGGCATCGCTTCCCGGCTGCCCCGGCGCTGGTTTGGGCCGGTCACGGCCAGCCTTGCCGCCGGTTTTGCGCATATCGGCGGTCAGCTCGCTCTGGCGCGGCTGTGGCTGGTGCCTCACGACGGAGTGTTCGCGCTGTCCCCTGTCCTGGGCGCTTCGGCGCTGATCTTCGGACTCGTCAACGGTCTCGTCGCCGCCCGCTTGCTGACGGGCCTGCCCGTGCGCGGCGCTACTGATCCCGCCAGCGTTCGATAGTGCGCCGATCGCGCTTGGTGGGGCGGCCGTGGCGCTCGCCCGCCGGCTCGACGCCGAGCTGCCTGGCCTCTCTTGCGGCTTCGCGCCGGGCGATGCTCTCGGCGGTCTCTTCATAGAGTTTCTGGGCTTCGGGGGCAGAGCCCCGGCGCTCTCCGATTGCAACGACGATCAGCTCGCGCTCCCCCGTTTCGGTGCTGACCCGGATCCGGTCGCCGGCCTTGACCTCGCGGGCCGGTTTTACCCGTACTCCGTTCAGATGAACCGTGCCGCCATCGACGGCCGTCGTCGCCAGCGTGCGAGTCTTGAACATCCGTGCTGCCCACAGCCATTTGTCGATGCGGGTCTGAGTCAGATTTGGTGAAGCCATGTCAGGATCCAGTAAAGGCCTAGGCCTGTCGTGCCGTAAATTTGAAGAATGTCGGGCAGTTTAGCTTGAACGGGCGAAGGATCCGGAGCGGCTTAGGTCGGCCGGCGATCCGGGATTCGGCATAATCAAGCGATTTGCATAATTGGAGGTGTGTCCGTGAAACCACTCTGCACTCTCTTTGCTGTGCTGCTGCTCGGAGCCCCCGTCTCTTCCGCCCTGGCGGCCGGAACCCTGGACTCGATCCGTGCCAGCCAGACTCTGCGCGTTGGTGTTCGCGATTCTTCGGTGCCCTTCGCCTATCGCCTGCCCAATGGCGAGGTGGTCGGCTACTCGGTCGATATCTGCCAGAAAATCGTCGAGAGACTCGCCAAGGATAAGGCGATTCCTGGCCTGAAGATGGTCAAGGTTCCGGTCAATGCCGCGGAGCGGATTCCCAAACTGCTGAGCCAGCAAGTGGACCTCGAATGCGGTTCTTCGACGCTGACGCGTGAGCGCCTCCTGCACGTCGATTTCTCATATCCGATCTTCTTTTCGTACATGAAGATTCTTTCCCCGCGCAAGATCGGGGTCAGGGGACTCGCCGACCTGAAGGGCCGGCGCGTCGCGGTGACCGCGGGCTCTTCCGGAGAGACCGAGATCCGTCAGTGGAACAGCAGCAAGGCTCTGGGCATTGCCGCGATCCAGGTTTTTCCTCAGCAGAGCGAATCTTTCGCACAGCTCGTCCAGGGGCGGGTCGATGCCTTTGTGACGGATGACGTGATCCTCTATGGCCTGAGGGCAACGCTGCCCGATCCTGACAGCTATGTGGTCTCGGATGAGAAGCTGACCGTGGAACCCGTAGCGCTGATGTTGCGCAAGAACGATGTGGCGTTTCGCGCCGAGGTCAATGCCGCGCTGAAGAGCCTGATGAGCTCGGGCGAGATCCGGCAGATCTACCGGAAGTGGTTCGAGCTGCCGATACCGCCTTCGGGTAAGGCTTTGCGTCTGCCCAGCAGCATTCTGCTCAACGAGACGATCCGCTTCCCGATGGACGTTCCTCCCGCTTACTGAGCGTGTCCGGGCGGCGTTCCGCGCCGCCCGTCCTGACTTATTTGCCCAAGCTTTCCAGCACTTCCCACTTGCCTTTGCTGACCCGATAGACCGTGATGCCACCCTGTTTCAGATCGCCGCGCGCATCGTAGCCGAGCTGGCCACTGCTGACTCCGGCGAGCTTGATCGCCGCGAGCTGGGGAAGGTATTTGGCCGGTTCGACCGAGTTGGCCTTCTTCATCGCCGCGATCAGGGCCTGGGTGCCGTCATAGGCGTAGGGCGAGTAGGTTTCTACCCTGGACCCGAAGCGCTTTTCGTAGCGGGCGACATAGCTGGCCCCTCCGGGCATCTTTTCGAGGGGCAGACCGGCCAGCGAGGCAACGACCCCTTCCGCGGCGTCGCCAGCGAGCTTGATGAAGCCGTCGCTTTTGACCATCTCTCCGGAGATCAAGGTCGTGCGGAAGCCCAACTGGTGCAGTTGCTTCGCCATCGGGGCGGCCTGGACTTCGGAGCCGCCATAGAAAATCGCCTGAGCCCCGGTCGGCTTGATGCGAGTCAGGATCGCCGAAAAATCGACAGCCTTGTCGGTCGTGAACTCGCGGGCCACGATCTTCGCGCCGGCCGCTTTGGCGGCCTTCTCGAACTGATCGGCCAGGCCCTGGCCGTAGGCGGTGCGGTCGTCGATGATCGCGAGGTTCTTGAAGCCGAGGCGGGAGACGACGAAACGGCCGAGCACCGAGCCTTGCTGGGTGTCCGAAGTCATCATCCGGAAAGTCGTCTTGAAGCCCTGCTCCGTATAGACGGGGGACGTCGCCATCGAGACCTGGGGGATGCCGGCGGCTGCATACACTTTTGAGGCCGGGATGCTGGTGCCGGAGTTGAAATGGCCCAGCATTCCCTTGATCCCGGCGTCGACGAGGCGTTGCGCAACGACGGTGCCGCTGCGCGGATCGGCCTGATCGTCTTCGGAGAGCAGTACGAACCGGACTTCCTTGCCGCCTATCTTCGGTTTGCCGGCGTTCGCTTCCTCGATCGCGAGCAGCACGCCGTTCTGCATGTCCTTGCCGTAGTGTGCCTGGGGGCCGGTCAGCGGGGCGGCGAAACCCAGTTTGACTTCGAGTGGTGCGGCCTGGGTGGCGGTGCCGCCGAGCGCCAACATCAGTGCGACCAGTGTCCGTGCTTTGACCATCAGCTTCTCCCGTGAGCAGGCCACCCATGGTGGCCATCGTGAAATCGCCCCGTCCCGGACGGGATGAGGCCCTTTCAGCGGGCACAAGCCTGCCGCCCGCTTTGCAAACCTGGTGTTTTCCTATGCCTCCTATAAGCAAGCCTGAGGCCATCCTTGCTTGATGGGGAAAGCGCCGTTTTCCGGGTTCTGCTCAGTGAGAGAGGGGGAACGCTGCACTTTTCATGGGCGACTGGGCTGACAATGGTGCGAAGCCACGGCTCTTCGGCAAAAGCCGGCGGTGAGTCATACTCTGAAAGAAGTGCACAACATGCCTGTTGCTGCGAATCGTTAGACTGCCACCATGAGCCAATCCTCCCTGATCTGGGTCATCGACGACGACCCTGAATTGCGCAGCCTGCTCGCCGAATATCTCGCCCGCGAGAATTTCGACGTGCGGACCTTTTCCGATGCGGCGGATCCCCTGCGGCGCCTGCCGCGCGAGCGTCCCGACCTGATCGTCCTCGACCTGATGTTGCCGGGCGAGGATGGTCTTTCGGTGTGCCGGAGGATACGAGGGATGGGCGATGAAGTGCCCATCATCATGCTGACGGCACGCTCCGATCCAATAGATCGTGTGATCGGCATCGAAACCGGCGCTGATGACTATCTGGGCAAGCCCTTCCTGCCGCGCGAGCTGGCTGCCCGTATCCATGCGGTGCTCCGCCGCCGCCGGATGCCGACCCCGGGAGCACCGCTGCCCGACGGGCAGATCGTCAGCTTCGGCAATTGCCGTCTCGATCTCGCGAGCCGTAGCCTGTGGCGCGAAGGGGAGAGGGTTGAGCTGACGACCGGTGAGTTTTCGCTGCTCGCGGCGCTGGCTCGCCATCCGCACCAGCCGCTGACGCGCGAGCGTCTGATCGAGCTGGCGCGTGGTCCCGAAGCGGAAACCTACGAGCGCAGCATGGATGTTCAGATCTCGCGTCTGCGCCGCCTGGTCGAGCCCAACCCGACCCGTCCCCGGCACATCCAGACCGTCTGGGGCGTCGGCTACGTCTTCGTGCCCGAGTCGGGTGAGGCCATCGCGTGAAGCATTGGCTGGGTTCGCTGAACCTGCGCCTGGCTTTGATCCTGTTGCTGGCCTTGATGGGCAGCTACAGCCTGATGACTTGGTTCTTCCAGACTCGCCTCGCCGAAGCGAGGACCGGGCAGTTGGCCGCGTCGGTTGCGGCCCAGGTGCGCCAGGTCGAGAGCGAGGTGAAGCTCGGCGGCTCCGTGGCCGGCCTGGGTTCCCGGCTTCACTTGGGGGGGCTACCGCCCGGGCAGAGGTGGCATGGCGGTGAGGGTGGTCCTCGTTTCCGCGAATTGCCCGACGCTGAACGTGGAGAGCCTCCGTTGCGGAGCAACGAGGCACGCCCACCGCATCGCGATTTTCCGACTCGTGGAGAACCCATCGATCCGGATTCTCCGCGCAAGGAAGGGATGCGCCGCGACCCCTTCGCCGAACAGATGCACCATCGCCTGTCCCAGGCTCTCGATCTTGAGTTAGGCAGAGCGGTCAAATTTCACTTCGCGCACGGTCCTGGCGGTCCCGGTCTCTGGGTGCGCCTCGTTGGAGAGCCCGAACGCTGGCTGTGGGTTGCGGTTCCTTTTCCCACTCCGGATCGCTGGTCCGACGGAGTTCTGGTGATTCCCGGAGTCGGTTTCGTGCTGGCTTTCGTCGCGGCGCTTTTCCTGGTCGTGCAGGTCAATCGGCCGCTGCGCCGCTTGGGCGAAGCCCTGGCACAGGTCGGCGGGCAGGGCGAAGCCAAGCCTCTGGCCGCGGAAGGATCGAGCGAGATCCGCGCGCTGACCGGAAACTTCAATGCGATGCTCGATCGCCTGAAGAGACTGGAGAGCGACCGCACGACGATGCTGGCCGGAATCGCCCACGATCTGCGCACTCCGATCACAAGGCTGCAGCTGCAGATCGAGCTGGCCGGAGGGGAGCGCAAGGAAGCGATGTTGCGCGAGCTCGCACAGATGAGCGAGATCTTCGAGCAGTTTCGCCTCTTCGCCGGGGGAGGGCAGGGCGAGCGCGCCGAGGCGCGCGATCTGGGCTTGCTGCTCGAAGAAATGTGTGAGCCCTGGTGCGAACAGGGACTTGCCCTGGATCTGGAGGCGGAGCTGACCGCGGTGGTCAAGCCAGCGGCCTTGCGGCGCGCGATCGAGAACCTGCTTGGCAACGCTTTCGCTTATGGGGCCGAGCCGGTCGCGCTTCGCCTGCGTACCCGTGGCGACGAGGTGCTGATCGAGATCAGCGACCACGGCCGCGGCATTCCTGAGGCTGAATTTGCTGAAGCTCTGAGGCCCTTCTCGCGTCTGGATCCGGCGCGCGGTGGCTCTGGCCACAGCGGCCTGGGCTTGGCGATCGTCGATCGCCTGATCGCCGACATGGGCGGAAGACTGGAGCTCGAGAACTGCGTCGGGGCGGGCCTCACCGCCCGGCTGATCCTGCCCCGGGCGCCGGCCTGAATCACATCTGCTTGAACAGGTGGTTGAAGCTGCGGCTCACTTCGAGCCGTTCGCTGAGGCCGCGGATGCCAACCATCAGGTGGCCGCGCTCGTCGCGGATGACTGCCGTGATCGCGTCGACCCTGACCAGGGTCGCGCGGTGGATCTGCCAGAATTCGTCCGGGTCGAGCTCGATGACCAGCTCGCGGATCGGCTTGCGGATCAGCGCTTCGAAGCTGGCGGTCTGAACCCGGGTGTATTTCTCGTCCGAGGTGAAGAAGAGGATTTCGCGCGTCGCGATCATCCTCAGCGCATTGCCGACGCTGGCCTGTATCCACTTCAGATAGCTCCTCTGCCCGCCGGAGAGCGTGTTCGAGAGCCGAAGCAGCATCTGGTTCAGGTCGGGCGGAGGCTCGACGAGTCTGGCTTTGAGCCGTTCCACCGTCCGCGCCAGTCTTTCCGGGTCGACCGGTTTCATCAGGTAATCGACCGCGCCGCGCTCGAATGCTTCGACCGCGTACTGGTCGTAAGCGGTCACGAAGACGACGTGGGCGTGGAGGCAGACTTCGCGTGCCGCCTCCAGCCCCGAGCGGCCGGGCATCCGGATGTCCAGGAAGGCGATGTCCGGCTTCAACTCTTCGGCCATCGCGACGGCTTCGTCGCCGTTTTTCGCCTCGCCGAGGATCTCCAGCTCGGGCCAGGCTTCCTTCAGCGCGAGGTGGATCTGCTCGCGCATCAGGCGTTCGTCGTCGGCGATCAGGGCGGTGGGCATGAGTTTTCCTGGCTCGGTTCTCGGGCGACGATCAGCACGCCTTGGTTTGCTGCCCCTCGTCGTCGCGGTAAGGGATTTCGATGACCGCGATCGTACCGCCTCCTTCATTCGGTGACAGCGTCAGCGTCGCTGAATTTCCGTAGAGCAGGCGCAGTCGTTCGCGGATATTGGAGAGGCCCACTCCGTCCTGCGCATCGGCGGTGAAGCCCGCTCCGGTGTCGGCCACCCGGACTCTGAGCTTGCCGCGTGCGATCTCGGCAAGCACGTCTATCCGTCCGCCTTCGGGCTTGGGTTCCAGGCCGTGCTTGATGCTGTTCTCGATCAGGGTTTGCAGCATCATCGACGGGAACTCGGCGCAGAGGATGCCTTCGGGGACAACGAGCGAGAACTCCAGCCTCTCCTCCATCCTGACCTGCATGATCTCCAGATAGGCGCGGGACATCGAGGCCTGGCGGCCCAGAGTGCTGCGCTGCGCATCGTCGCGCATCTGCGGGATTGCGGCGCGCAGGTACTGGATCAGCGTTTTCTGGACCTGGGAGGCGCGCTGCGGGTCGGTGCGGATCAGCTGGTCGACAGACGCGAGCGTGTTGAACAGGAAGTGAGGTTCGATCTGCGCCTGCATCGCATGCAGCTTTGCGTCGGCGGCTTCGCGCTCCAGTCTCGCCAGGTCGGCGGCGATCCGCGCGGAGCCCGCATCCTGCTCGGCGCGGCGTTTGCCGCCAGCGAGCAGCTTCATGATCGCGAGGCTGACGATCGCGAGGAAGGCGAGCGAGGCGATGTTGAAACCGCGCTCGCTGTTCGAGACTTTGTCGGAGCTCTCCTCTATCTTCGCTTCGACTTTCGCGCGGATTTTCTCTTCGAGCGCTCTGGCCCGCTCGGGGGTCATCCCGGGAAGATTGGCGAGTTCGGGCGTCCGGATCTCGACCTTGCCCTCACCCTTGTCCTTGTTGATCGTGATTCCGCCCTGACCGATCTGGACGTGGCTCTTGATTCTGCCATCGGCGTCGCGCTCGATGATGTTGATGCCTGACGGACCAATCTTTACATCGGCTTTCTTGCCCGTCGTGGGCGCAGAGGGGGCTTCCGGCGCTTCGGGAGCCGCCTGAGCGCTCTCCTCGTCGTCCGCGTTGGCATCCTCGGTGATGCTGTTGGAGGCCGCAGCCAGCGGTGCCGACGCACTGACTGAGGATCGGGCCGTGGTGTGGGTGACCGTGGTCGCCGGGCGATCGCTGGGGTCGAAGAGGCTCTCAGCAATACCCGCGGCGATCAGTAGCAGCAGGCCGACCAGCAGCAGACGGGGCCAGGTGATCCGCTGCAGCCAGTTGCCGTTTGCTGTATCGCCCGATGCCCCGGGATCGGCCTGCTCGGTGCCTGCTTGCGCTTCGGCGGCCTTGGGAGGGAGGGCGAGCTTGACCGCGACCAGCGCGATCAGCAGACCGAACATCAGGCCGGCCAGATCCCTGCCGCCGGCGAGACTGTCCGAGATCACCGCGCTGGCGATCAGCGCACACAGGCCGACGGCCAGCAGGCGCTTCCAGCTCGTCACCGCGAGCCAGTCACTGAGTTTCTGCCAGCTCTCGCGGACCGTTTGTCGGGTCGCCTCGGCGCCGACGCTCAGGCTCTTGGCGGCGAGCAGGCACAGGGTCAGCGCCGTTGCGGTGAGGCCGGAGGCCCATGCCGGATGCACCGCCACGACGGCGAGCAGGCGAAGCAGAGCGAATGCGGCCAGGCCGATCAGCGGCAGCGAAATCCAGGGGGCGGACTGCATCCAACCGGACAGGCGCGAGCGCAGGTCTGGAGTTCCCTCCGCGGCGGATTCGGTTTTCAGGGTGTCGGTTTCGTCGGGCTTCATGATGTCGGCTCGCGTTCAGACGTGATGGCGGGAGAGCAGAGGCAGAGTCGAGACCGTCACGATACTCGAATGCTGCCCGGGGAAGGGGGCAGCCAGAGCAAGGCCGGCGAGCAGCATCACGATTGCGGCCAGCAGCAGAGCGAAAAGGGGAGAGCGTTTCATCTTTGCCTCGGATCGGAGCGCTCCGGGGGAGGAGCGTTGTCCGTACTCTAGGCAGGGGTTTTCCCCTGTTCAGCCGGGCTGCGACGAAATGCGCAAAGAGGGGAATGAGGCGTGAATTGCGGCGATGGATGGATCAGCTCTTCGCCGCCGGTTTGCTAAGATCCGCGGCGGGCGCCGACTGCGCAGGCGCTGGCTGAGCCTTGGGCTGGGCCGGAAGATACAAAGCCCCCTTGATTCCGCATCCCGTCAGCAGGGCGGCGAAGAGGGCGATCAGGACGAGACGTGCGGTTTTCATAGGCTCTGGCTGGAAGGAGAGAACGGATGGACGAAACGGAATTCAACGCGCTGGCCGAAGCGGAACTCGGGCGTATCGAGGCGGCTTTCGAAGCCGCGGATCTCGACATCGACCAGCAGCCCGGAGGCGTTCTGCAGGTCGAGTTCGACGATGGCAGCCAGATGATCATCAACCGCCATTCGGCAGCCCGCGAGATCTGGGTTGCGGCACGGTTGGGCGGTTTTCATTTTCGCTACGACGCGGGGCGCTGGATCGCGACCCGCGATGGCGCCGAGCTGTGGCAGAGCCTCGAGACGCTCGCCACCGCTCAGGCAGGCCGCGCGGTCAGACTCGAACGCGCGGCCTGAACTCAAGGCCTGTCCTCGGTGTGATGCTCGCGTGACGGAGCGGCCGGGAGCGGATTTGTGTCGTTGCCGGGGGTGGGGGTTTGTGGATCCCCTCCATCGCTTTCCTGATGGGTGTCGGCGGGAGCCTGGCCCAGCTTTTCTTCGTAGATCAGGTCATTTTTTCCGTCATCGGTGTGGATAGGGGTCAGACCCGGAGGCGCTTCGAAGACCTGTTCCGGCACGCCGCGCAGGGCTTTGCCCATAAAGTTGATCCAGATCGGCAGCGAGGCGGTGCCGCCGGTCTCGCCCGCGCCGAGTTTGCGCGGCTGGTCGTAACCGATCCAGGTGATGCCGACCAGCGTGGGCTGGTAGCCGCAGAACCAGGCATCGACGTAGTCGTTGGTCGTGCCGGTCTTGCCGGCCAGGTCGCTGCGCTTCAGGGCCATCGCTTTGACTGCGGTGCCGTGGCGGACGACGTCCTTGAGCATGCTGTCCATCAGGTAGGCGTTGCGCGGGTCGAGAACCCGCGGTGCATCTCCTCCGGCGACCTGGACCGGAGTGCGAGCCAGCACGTTGCCGCGCTCATCCTGCATCTCCTTGACGACGAAGGGCTGGATCCGATAACCGCCGTTCGCGAAGACCGAGTAGGCCTGGGCCATTTGCCACGGCGTGACGGAACCCGCGCCCAGCGCCATCGTCAGGTAGGCGGGGTGCTTGGTCGGATCGAAGCCGAAGCGTCCGATGTAGTCCTGGGCGTATTGCGGGCCGATCGAGTTGAGCACGCGGATCGACACCATGTTCTTCGATTTCATCAGCGCGGTGCGCAGAGTCATCGGACCATCGTATCGGCCGTCGTAGTTCTTCGGCTCCCAGGTCTGGCTGCCTGTCTGTCCCGCCGAGAAAGTCATCGGCGAGTCATCGAAGACGCTGCTCGGCGAAAAACCCTTTTCGAGCGCCGCCGAGTAGATGAAGGGCTTGAAGCTCGAACCGGGTTGGCGCCAGGCCTGGGTGATGTGGTTGTACTTGTTGCGGTTGAAGTCGAAACCGCCGATCAGCGCCTGGACCGCTCCGTTTCGCGGATCAACGGCGACGAAGCCGCCTTCGACTTCGGGCACCTGGACGATTTCCCAGCGCTTCTCCCCCTGGGCGATCCGGATCACCGCGCCGCGGCGCAACTGCTTGTTCTGCGGGGCGTTGGCTGCCAGCATCGGTGCGACCGAGCGCAGCCTGTCCTTCCCGAAGGCGATGATCTCTCCGCCCCGCTTATAGACGCGCATCCCGGTCGGCGAGGCGTCGAGCACGATCGCCGGCAGCATTTCACCGTTGTCGGGGATGTCTTCGAGCAGCACGTCCAGCGCTTCGTCGCTGTCGCTCGTGACGCCGCTCATGTCGACATAGGCTTCGGCGCCGCGATAGGCGTGGCGGCGCTCGAAGTCGATCAGGCCGCGGCGCAAGGCCGAGTAAGCGGCCTCCTGAGCGGTGGAGCTGATCGTCGTGATGACGCGGATGCCGGACGTGTAGGCGGCTTCCTTGAACTGGTCGACAGCCATCTGCCTGGCCATTTCGGCGACGTACTCGGCGTGAACCGGATAGGTTTCGGTGCGCGTCCCGTGCAGAACCTTGAGCGGAGTCTCCAGTGCCGTCTGGTACTGGCTGTCGTCGATATAGTGCAGCTCGTGCATCCGCCTGAGCACATACTGCTGACGCAGGCCAGCCCGCTTGGGATTGGTGACCGGGTTATAGGCCGACGGGGCCTTCGGAAGGCCCGCCAGCATCGCTGCTTCGCCGACCGTGACCTGGGACAAGGGCTTGCCGAAGTAGGTCTGCGAAGCCGAAGCAAAGCCATAGGCCCGCTGGCCCAGGTAGATCTGGTTGAAATAGATTTCGAGGATCTGGTTCTTGGACAGATTCTTTTCTATCTTGAGCGAGAGCAGGATCTCATAGAGCTTTCGGCTGTATGACTTCTCCCGGGTCAGGTAGAAGTTGCGGGCGACCTGCATCGTGATCGTGCTGGCCCCCTGCCTCTTTCCGCCGCTGAAGACGTTCGCGGCCGCGGCGCGGAGGAAACCGGCGATGTCGATGCCGCCGTGCTGGTAGAAGCGGTCGTCTTCGGCGGCGATGACGGCATTCTTCATGTGTTCGGGCACGTCCTGGATGCGGGCGAAAGTGCGGCGCTCCTCGCCGAATTCACCGATCAGCTGGCCGTCCGACGTATAGACGCGCAGCGGGATGCGCGGGCGGTAGTCGGTCAGCGCTTCCAGGGAGGGGAGCTTGGGCCAGGCAAACGCTGCGGCCAACCCAAGGGAGGCGACAACAAGCAGGGCAAGGCCGAAGAGCACGGCGGCAATATAAGCGAGAACGCGCATGGTCTGAACCGGGTAACGGAAGCCGCGATTATATGCCTGAGCGTGCCCGGCCCGGTTCGAGTCTGCTTGTTTTCATTCCTTTTTCATAATTTTGGCTTTACATATGTTTTGAAATGCTGATAGGATCTCAAGTAAATTGTCGTAATTGCGTCTAACCAGTTGTTTTAAAAAGGGAATTCTCCCGTGATCGACTTCACTTCGATCTTTGCCGGAAAAGCCAGGCCGCTGATCGGTATCGACATCTCGTCGTCCGCCGTCAAGCTGGTCGAACTTTCCGACGTGAATGGCCGCCAGAGGCGGCTGGAACGCTACGCGATAGAGCCTCTGCCCCGGGATGCGGTCAGCGACGGCAACATCGTTCAGCTCGAGGCTGTTGCCGAGGCAGTTAAGCGTGCTTGGAAGCGGCTCTCTACAACGACACGCAGTGCGGCGCTGGCGCTCCCTGCCGGGGCTGTGATCACGAAGAAGATCATCCTGCCTGCCGACCTGCGCGAGACCGACATGGAAATCCAGGTTGAGTCCGAGGCGAACCAGTACATTCCGTTCGCGATCGACGAAGTCAATCTGGACTTTCAGGTGCTCGGGCCGGCTCCCGGTTCGGAAGGCGAGGTCGAAGTGCTGATCGCCGCATCCCGCAAGGAGAAGGTTGAGGACCGGGTCGCCGTCGCCGAGGCGGCCGGGCTCAAGCCGATCGTGATGGACGTCGAGTCCTTCGCGTCCCAGGCTGCGCTCGACCTGATTCGCGCCCAGCTGCCCGAAGGCGGGCGCAACCGCATCGTCGCACTGGTCGATGCCGGGGCAAACATGCTCAAGACCGCCGTCTATCGCAACGAGCAGCTCCTCTATTCGCGCGAGCAACCTTTCGGCGGCAATCAGCTGACCCAGGACATCGCTCGCCAGTACGGGATGAGCGCCGATGAAGCCGAGTCGGCCAAGCGGACGGGCAGCCTGCCCGAGAACTTCGAAGTCGATCTGCTGCGCCCCTTCATGGACAGTCTGGCGCTCGAAGTCTCGCGGGCGCTGCAGTTCTTCTTTACTTCGACGACTTTCAACCAGGTCGATCATGTGATCCTCGCCGGAGGTTGTGCGGTGATTCCCGGACTCGATCAAGTCGTCGCCGGACGCACCCAGGTGGCGACCCAGATCGCCAACCCGTTCTCGGGCATGGCTCTGGCTTCGCGCATCCGTCCCAAGAGTCTGGCGGCTGATGCGCCTGCGCTGATGGCAGCCTGCGGCCTGGCCCTGAGGAGGTTCGACGAATGATCAAGATCAACCTCCTTCCTCACCGTGAAGAAGCACGGCGTGGCCGTCGCCAGCAGTTTTTCGTGCTGGGGGGGATCATGCTGGCCGCGGGGCTGGTGATCGCGCTCGCGGTTCATACCTTCCTGGTTGCCCGGGTCGATGCCCAGCAGTCGAGCAACGATTTCCTGAAGGGTGAGATCGCGCGCCTGGACAAGGACATCGCCGAGATCAAGCGGCTGCGCGAACAGACTCAGGCTCTGCTGTCGCGCAAGCAGGTCATCGAACTGCTGCAAAGCCACCGGGCCGAAACGGTCTATCTGTTCAACGAGCTGGCGCGCCAGGTTCCCGAAGGGATCTACCTGAAGTCGGTGAAGCAGACCGGACTCAAGATCAACCTGACCGGCTATGCCCAGTCGAACGCCCGTGTTTCGACCTTGATGCGCAACCTTGATGCCTCTCCCGTCCTCGAAAAACCCGAACTGGTCGAGATCAAGGCGGTGGACGTCAATAAACGGCGCCTTTCCGAGTTCAATCTGAACATCTCGATTGAACGGGCCGACCCCGACGCTGAGAAGAAGAATGAGTCCGCGAAGGCGGTGCCGTCAGCCGCGAGCGCCCCGGCGGAGAACAAAAGTGCAACCGGGAACGCCGCGGCTCCGGCCGCGAGCACTCCGGCGGAGAAGAAATCGTGAACCTGTCCGCATTGCAGCGCCTGCGCGAAATCAGGCTGGACCAGCTGGTCGATGATTTTCGCCAAATGGATCCGAACGATCCCGGCCTCTGGCCTCTGGGGCCGCGGATTGTCGTGTTGCTCGGGATCCTGCTCCTGGTTCTCGGTGGAGCCTGGTATTTCGACTGGAGCAACCAGAATGAGCTGCTCAACCAGAAGAGGCAGGAAGAAACTCAGCTCAAGGATGAGTGGCTCGGCAAGAAGCGCCAGGCCGTCAACCTCGAGGACTACCGCAAGCAACTCCAGGATATCGATCGGCAGTTCGGCGCACTGCTCAAGCAGCTCCCGAACCGGACCGAGATGGACAACCTGCTGGTTGACGTGAACCAGGCCGGCCTCGGGCGCGGCCTGCAGTTCGAGTTCTGGAAGCCGGGCAGTGAACAGGTCCGCGACTTCTACGCCGAAGTGCCGGTTGCGATCACCGTCAACGGTGGCTACCACGACATCGGGAATTTCGTCGGCGACGTCGCGAAGCTCTCGCGCATCGTGACGCTGAACGATATCGCGCTCGAAGTCGACAGCAAGAGCAACGCTCTGAAGATGAATGCGACCGCAGTGACCTATCGCTACCTCGACAGCGATGAGGTCGCCCAGCAGAACAAGAGCGCCAAGAATGCCAAGAGCGCCAAGGGGGCCAAGTGATGAGAAATGCATTGGCACTGATCTCCCTCGCCGTCCTGCTCGCTGCCTGCGGTGGAGATGAGCATGGCGATCTGAAGACCTGGATGACGGATTCGGCCAAGGACCTCAAGGGCCGTGTTCAGCCGCTGCCCCAGATCAAGGTGTTTCCCGTCATCGCCTACGATGCCGGCGCGCTGCCCGACCCCTTTGCAGCGGCCAAGCTTGAAACCGCCAAACCCGGAGGTGGAAGCGGCATCAAGCCGGATCTGAACCGGCGCCGTGAGCCGCTCGAAGCCTATCCGCTCGAAACGCTGAAGATGGTCGGGGCATTGCAGTCGAAAGGGCACCCTGTCGCCCTTGTCTCGGCTGCCGGAACCCTGTTCCAGGTTCGGACCGGAAACTACCTTGGGCAGAATTTTGGTGTCGTGACCAAAGTGACCGAGAGCGAGATTTCGTTGAAGGAATTGATCGAAGATACCAACGGCGATTGGGTTGAGCGTGTCAGCACGCTCCAATTGCAGGAGCAGGAGACCAAGAAATGAAAACGATAGCTCGGCTGGCTGCAATCATTGTTGCGGGCTTTCTCGTCGCGGCATCCCCGCTCTCGCTTGCCCAGACGGGTGCGGCGGCGGCAAGCGCGTCCACAGCGAACAGCATAGAGGCGATCAACGTCGCCCGGCAGGGAAGTAGCCTCCAGGTCAAGGTGACGCTGAAGAAGGCATTCACCGGAAATCTCGGAAGCTTCAGCGTAGCGAATCCTGCGCGCATCGCGATCGACTTCCCTGCGACGTCGAATGCGACCGGAGCGAATACCCAGACCTTCAACGAAGGCGATCTGCGCAGCGCGAACATTGTCCAGGCCGGAGATCGAACCCGGCTGGTGCTGAACCTGCTGAGGCCTCTCGCCTATGAGGCAAAGGCTGATGATCGTACCGTCCTGATCACGCTTGCCGCCGCTCCGGCGAAGGGCGCGGCGACGCCTCAGGCCTCCCGCTTCGCAGAAGGCTCGCCGACGGTCAGCTCGCATTCGATCCGCGACATCACCTTCCGGCGCGGCCGTGACGGCGAAGGCCGGATTATCGTCGATCTGTCCGATTCCTCGACCGGCATCGACATCCGCCAGCAGGGAGGCAACCTGCAGGTCGACTTCCATCGCACCTCTTTGCCGGAATCGCTGCAGCGAAAGTTTGATACCACCGATTTTGGAACTCCGGTCAGTTCGATGGCGGCATCGAGCCAAGGCCAGAACGTGCGCCTGATCGTCACGCCCAAGGGACTCTGGGAGCACAACGCGTATCAGAGTGACAACCAGTTCGTGATCGAAGTGAAGAAGGTTCTCGAAGATCCGAAAAAGCTGGTTCAGGGGGTGGGAACGCATCGCAAATACAACGGAGAGAAGCTCTCGCTGAACTTCCAGAACATCGATGTGCGTTCGGTTCTTCAGGTTATCGCCGACTTCACGAACTTCAACATCATCACCAGCGACTCGGTCAGTGGCAACCTGACCCTGAGGCTCAAGGACGTTCCGTGGGATCAGGCCCTGGACATCATCCTTCAGGCCAAGGGACTCGATCTGCGCAAGAACGGCAACGTGATCTGGATCGCTCCCCGCGAGGAACTGGCATCGCGCGAGAAGCTCGAATTCGAATCCAAGCAGGACATCGATAAGCTTGAACCGCTGCACACCGAGACCTTCCAGATCAACTATCACAAGGCGGTTGCAGTCGCGGCCTTCCTCAGCAACAAGGATCAGACCATCCTTTCGGCGCGGGGCAGGGTCGTCGTCGATGAGCGGACGAACAAGCTCTTCGTTTCCGATATCGGTTCCAAGCTCGAAGAGGTGCGCCGCATCATCAACGAGATCGACGTCTCGGTCCGCCAGGTCCTGATCGAAGCGCAGATCGTCGAAGCCTCCGACTCCTTCACCCGAAACCTCGGCGTGCGCCTGGGCTTCGGGGGTAACGGCGGCGGCGTGGTCGGGACGAACTCGGCGGGCAGTAACGTCGGCCGCTATACCTACGGTAGCAATATCGCCCAGACCGCCTACGCGTCAGGCCTGACCTCGACTCAGGCGACGCTGGACCAGGCGATGGGGATCAATTTGCCGGCAGGGTCGATCTCTTCGACCGCCGCGGGGGCTCTGTCCTTCGTGCTGTGGAACAGCAATGCGACGCGCTTCCTGGCACTGGAGATCTCCGCACTGGAATACGACGGACGCGGCAAGGTGATCTCGCGGCCGCGCGTGATGACCGCCGACCAGGTCGAAGCGCTGATCGAACAGGGTGTTGAAATTCCCTACAATTCGGCAACCAGCTCGGGGGCGACCAGCGTTTCGTTCAAGAAGGCCAACCTTTCGCTTAAGGTGAAGCCGCAGATCACGCCCGACGGCAAGATCATGATGTCGCTGGACGTCAACAAGGACACCCCGAACACCAGCCTTTCGACGACTACCGGAGTTGCGATTGACACCAAGCATGTGAAGACCGAAGTGCTGGTCGAGAATGGCGGAACGGTCGTGATCGGCGGCATCTATACCCAGCAGATCACGAACGTGACGAACAAGATCCCTTTCCTGGGCGATCTGCCGGTCGCGGGCTACCTGTTCAGGAACAATCAGCGCTCCGATGCGAAGACTGAACTGTTGGTCTTCATCACGCCTAAAATCGTATCGGATCAGGGCACGTCGGCGCGCTGATCACTTCATTAAAAAAGTGGCCGGGCGATGGTCCCGGCCAAGGAGAGAGAGATGTTCAAGCGGATTTTTAGGATTGCCCTGGCCGGACTGGCCCTGGGATTTCTGGCGGGGTGCGGGGGCGGCAGCGGTGGCTCCATGCTGGATACGGGCAGCGCTAGTGCGAAGATCACGATGGCTGTGGCAGCGTCGTCGACCGGCGCTTCGACCAGCCACATTACCTACGGTGACCCGGTTACGGTTCAGGCCGTCGTGACCGACAAGACAGGCAAGGCTGTGCCGGGCGTCATCGTGGCCTTCTCGATCGACGATACGACCGCGGCGACGCTGTCGCAGAGCAAGGTCTTGACCGACTCGTCGGGTCTGGCGACGATCCGGGTCAGCGCGAACAAGGTCAGCACCGATACGGCGATCAAGGTCACCGCCTCGGCGACGGTAGACAGCGTCAGCTCCACGGGCTCCACGTCGTCGGCATCGGCGACGGGGACGGTCAACCTGTCGGTCGGTCAGACCACTAACGGGACAAACCAAGGCGTTCCAGCTCTGCTCCAGTATGTCAGCTCGTCTCCGACCCGTATGGTGATCAAAGGCGCGTCGGCTGGCTCCGGCACCTTGTCCGAAACTTCTGTCGTGAGTTTCAAGGTCCTCGACTCCTTTGGATCGATTGTTCCGGGCGCCAGTGTCGTCTTCGATCTGACTTCGCGCAACGGTGGTATCCAGACTAACGGTTCGGACAACGCGGTCACGGTGACGTCGGACAGCGGCGGCATCGCAAAGGTGACGATTCAGTCGGGAACCTTGCCGGAATCCTTCCTGGTCTATGGCACGCTGCCCGCGAGTGCGAGCCCGACGACGAAGTACTACTCGAACGACCAGCTCGCCATCTCGTCCAGCTTCCCGGATCAGTCTCACTTCTCGCTGGGCTGGCAGTCAGGGTCTTCTTGCGCGAGTACCAGTAGTTTGACCTACCCTTGCTCCCTGACTGTAAACGTCGGCGATTTCCTCGGTCATCCGGCTCCGGATGGCACGGTCGTGACCTTCGTGACTTCGCAGAAAGGCCTCGTGGTCGGCACGACCGACTCGGGCGGTTCCGCGACCGGTTACTGCACGACTACGGCGGGTCAATGTACTGTCAAGGTCTGGGGTGATGATGGCTATGTGGGTACAGATGCCACTGGCGCGAAGGTGCGGGTCGCAAACAACGAAGTGGTTGCGTTTGCCAAGGGCCTGAACGCTCCGGCCAGCACGCCGATCACTGTCAACACCTATTCGGCCACTGTGATTACCAAGACGACGACGGTGATCGCTGCGCCGGACAGCGACGACTATGTTCGCGAAGTGATCCGCTGGTAAGTCGCGATTCACGGACAACAAAAAGCGCCTTCGGGCGCTTTTTGTTTGCGCCCTCCCGGCAGGGCACGGGTGCAGGCTACAATCGGGTCGATATCAAGCTCCCTGCTCCCCGTGGAAATTTCTCAGAACATCATCCTCGTCGGCCTGATGGGATCGGGCAAGACGACCATAGGCAGACTCCTGGCCCGCCGCCTGGAGCGCCCCTTTTATGATTCGGACCAGGAGATCGAGCAGCGCTGCGGAGTTCGGGTCAGGACGATCTTCGACCTCGAAGGCGAGGCGGGTTTCCGCCAACGCGAAGCGGCGACGATCGCCGACCTGCTCAAAGGCTCGGGAATCGTGCTGGCGACCGGAGGCGGTGCCGTGCTCAATCCCTGCAACCGCGAACAGATGAAGCGGCACGGCTGGGTCGTCTATCTGGATGTGCCGGTCAGGGTTTTGTACGAGCGTACCCGCAACGACCAGAATCGCCCGCTCCTGCAGGTTGCCGATCCGATCGCGAAGCTCGAAGCGCTGCGCGCCGAGCGCGATCCGCTCTACCGCGAAGTCGCCGATTTCGTGCTCGACGGTGCCCGCCACCATTCGTCCAATGCGGTACAGAGGATCCTGAAGGAATGGGAAACATGCGAAACCTCGAAGTGAGCCTCGGCGAGCGGAGCTATCCGATCCTGATCGGCCAGGGTCTGCTCGACGATGCGAGTCTGCTGTTGCCCGCCCTGAAGACGAAACGGGCGGTGATCGTCACCAATGAAGTCGTCGCTCCGCTCTATCTCGCGCAACTCTCCAGCGCGCTGCGCGCGGCCGGAGTCGAGGTCGCCGAGGTGATCCTGCCCGATGGCGAGGCGCACAAGGACTGGCCGACCCTGAACAGGATCTTCGATGCGCTGCTGGGCGGTCGCGCCGAGCGCTCGACGACGCTGATCGCGCTGGGCGGAGGGGTGATCGGTGACATGACCGGTTTCGCGGCGGCGACCTATCAGCGCGGAGTTCCCTTCATCCAGATTCCGACGACCTTGCTCTCCCAGGTGGACTCGTCGGTCGGCGGCAAGACCGCGATCAACCATCCGCTCGGCAAGAACATGATCGGGGCCTTCTACCAGCCCCGGCGCGTGCTCGCGGACATTGCGACGCTCGATACCTTGCCCGACCGCGAGCTCAGCGCGGGGCTCGCCGAAGTGATCAAGTACGGCCTGATCCGCGATCCGCAGTTCTTCGACTGGCTCGAAGCGAACATCGAAAGGCTCAGGGCGCGCGATGCCGAGGCGCTGAGCTTTGCGGTTGAGCGTTCCTGCCGAAACAAGGCGGAGGTCGTTGCTATCGATGAGACCGAGCAGGGCGAGCGGGCGAAGCTGAATCTTGGCCACACTTTCGGGCATGCGATCGAGACCGGCCTCGGTTACGGAGTCTGGCTGCACGGCGAAGCGGTTGCGGCCGGAACGCTGATGGCCGCCGAGCTTTCGCGTTCGCTCGGCGATCTCTCCGCGGCCCAGTTTGCGCGGATCGAGGATCTGCACCAGCGCGCCGGTCTCCCGGTCTTCGGTCCGGCGCTGGGCGCGCAGCGCTACCTTGAACTGATGCGCCACGACAAGAAAGTCGCCGATGGGCACTTGCGCCTGATCCTGCTTGAGGGGATAGGGCAGGCCACGATTCGCGGCGATGTCGGCGAAACAGCGATCGCCGCCGCGATCGAGGCGCGCAGTCGATGACTGCCGATCTGGCTTCCTGGGCCGTCCGTGACGAGGACTCGTGCAACGAGTCCTCGCCCTTTGAGGCATCGCGATACGAGGACTTGAGCGGACTGCTTTCAGTCGAACCCGGGCTAAGGAGGCCCTGGCTATGAGCGCCGCTTTGGCTCCTTGGGCTGTCCGCGACGAGTCCTCGCGCGGCCGTCGCGTCTTCGAAGCCGCCCCCGAAGGGCGCGGGCAGTTCCAGCGCGATCGCGATCGCATCGTCCATTCGACCGCTTTCCGTCGCCTCGAATACAAGACCCAGGTCTTCGTCAATCACGAAGGGGATCTGTTCCGGACCCGGCTGACCCACAGTCTGGAGGTCGCGCAGATCGCCCGCTCCATCGCCCGCATCCTCGGCGTCAATGAGGATCTGTCCGAGGCGATCGCCTATGCGCACGATCTGGGGCACACGCCTTTCGGTCACGCCGGGCAGGACGCGCTCAATGCCTGCATGAAGGAGTACGGCGGCTTCGAGCACAATCTGCAGTCGCTGCGCATCGTCGATCAGCTCGAAGAGCACTACGCCGACTTCGACGGGCTCAACCTGTGCTGGGAGACCCGCGAAGGCATCCTGAAGCACTGCTCGGCCGCCAACGCCGAAAAGCTCGGCGATCTGGGGCGGCGCTTTCTCGAGCACACCCAGCCTTCGCTCGAAGCTCAGCTCAACAACTACGCCGACGAGATCGCCTACAACAACCACGATCTCGACGATGGCCTGCGCGCCGGCTTCATCACGCTGGAGCAACTCGAAGAGGTCGAGCTGGTCGCCGTTCCGTTGAGGCAGGTCCGGGCGCTCTATCCCGGGCTCAGTGAACGCCGTCTGATCCATGAGACGGTCAGGCGTCTGATCAACACCCAGGCCCGGGATCTCGTCGAGACGACGTTCGCGGCGATCCGCGCCGCCGGAGTCGAAACGCTCGACGATGTGCGCGCTGCGCCGCGTCTGGTCGGTTTCTCTCCGGCGATGGACGAAGCGCTTCAGCCGCTGCGCGCCTTTTTGCGCCGCGAGCTGTACTGGCATTACCGGGTGCTGCGCGAGATGAACAAGGCGCGGCGGATCATCCGCGAACTCTTCGAAGCCTTCCTCGCCGACCCGCGCCTCCTGTTGCCCAAGGACCAGCTCCGCGCGAAAGAGGATGCTCCGCGCACGATCGCCGATTACATCGCCGGCATGACCGACCGCTACGCGGTGAAGGAGCACCGGCGGCTGTTCGCGATCGACGAGGCCTGAGATGAGCCGGCTTGCCCGCCTCTTCGTGCCCGGCCTGCCCCAGATCGTGACGCTGCGCGGCAACAATCGCTGCATCGTCTTCAACGACGAGACCGACTGCCGGCGCTATCTCGAATGGCTGCGCGAAGCGCTGCGCGAGACCGGGATCAAGCTGCACGCCTGGGTGCTGATGCCGGATCATCTGCACTTTCTGCTCAGCGCGCCCGACGAGGCGGCGACCGGACGGCTGATGCAGCAGCTCGGACGCCGCTATGTGCGCTGGTTCAACCAGCGCCATCAGCGCAGCGGCACGCTGTGGGAAGGGCGTTATCGGTCTACGGTCGTCGAACCCGGACAGTTCCTGCTCCCCTGTTACCGCTATATCGAATCGAACCCGGTGCGCTCCGGCCTGGTTCCCGAGCCGGCCTTCCATCCCTGGTCCAGCTGTCGCCACCATCTCGGTCTGGAGTCCGACCCGCTGGTGAGCGATCATCCCGGTTTCTGGGCCTTGGGCAACACGCCATTCGACCGTCAGGCGGCCTACCGTCGCCTGCTCGAGGCCGGCATCCCTGACGCCGAACTGGAGCGGATCCGCTATGCGGCCCACCGCGGCTGGCTGCTCGGCGAGGGCGACGAGGACAGCTTTGACGCGCCGGTCAGCCGTCGCCTGGCCCCGCTGCCCAAGGGCCGACCGCGCGGCAGCCGCAGCCACAGCGGGGATTGAGAAGAGCGCTTCGCCCCGAAGCGTCGCCGGAAGCCGCTTCTGACATACACTCGCGGGCTGTCCCGTACGGAGTCTGAACGTGTCCCTGCCCGAACTCTCGCTGCTCGAAGCCCGCATCCTGGCCGTGCTGGTCGAAAAGGAACGCACAGTTCCTGACACCTACCCCCTGTCGCTGAACGCGCTGCAGGCCGGCTGCAATCAGAAGACCAGTCGCGACCCGGTCATCACGGCGAGCGAAGCCGAAATCCTCGCTGCGCTGGACGTGCTGCGCGGGCTTTCGCTGGTTGTCGAGAGCTCGGGTTCAAGAGTCACGCGCTATGCGCACAACTTCGGTCGGGTTCTGCAATTGCCCTCCCAGGCCGTGGCCGTGCTGACCAGTCTGATGTTGCGCGGTCCGCAGACTGCCGCCGAGTTGCGCGCCAACACCGAGCGTCTGCATCGCTTTGCCGATGTCTCGTCGGTCGATGCTTTCCTCGCCGAGCTCGCCGAGCGCTCCGCCGGAGCCTTGGTCGTCGAGCTGCCACGCGCTCCGGGCGCGCGCGAGAACCGCTGGGCTCACCTTCTGAGTGGCCAGCCCGAAATCGCCGCGCCGACGGCGACTTCGGCTGCCGGCGCGTCGCCGCTCGCCGAGCGGGTCACGAAACTCGAAGCCCAGGTGGCGGAACTCACCGCGCTCGTCGCGAGGCTGCGCGCGGATCTGGGTGATGGGGACTGATTTTCCCCGCCTGCGCGACCGCTGCTGCTCCGCCAGTGGCGGTCTTCTCTGGCATTGGCGCGCGTTGCGCGCCCGCAATACCTTGTGGCGTCCCTTTCGCGAAAACCTGGCCCTATGGCTGGATGCCTGGCGTCCCGCCTCTTCCCGGCTGGTTCTGGTCGGCCCTAGCGCCGGCTGGACTCTTCCCGCTTCGCTTCTGGCGCGCTTCGAGGAGATCATCGCGCTGGAGCCTGATCCTCTGGCGCGTTTTCTGCTCAAGCACCGCTTCGCGGGAGCCCGGCTTCGCTTCTCCCGCCTTGATCTCTTCGCTCCGGGGGGCCTGAAGGCTTTGCACCGGCTCTTTCCCGGTCATGCGCTGCTTTTCTGCAATGTGCTCGGCCAGCTCTCGCCCGAGCCGGGGGCGCAGGCGTGGTGCGAGGAACTCCGGTGCGCGCTCGCCGGTTTCAGCTGGGCCAGCTGGCACGATCTTGCGTCCAGCGAAAGGCCGGTCGACCGGAGCGATCGGCTCTCATGGCCTGCGGGCTCATCGTTTGAAGAGGTGCTGGCCGGCGCCTGGCGCGGCGGCGAGATCGCCGTTCGCGACCATGGCACGCTCGCGCTGGCGGGCTCTTGTGCATTCGAGACCGCGAGCTGGTCGCTGCATTCCGGGCAGCACCACCTGATCGCCTGGACCCGGCACGATCCGCAGCGACTATCCTTATCGGAGAGAGTTCAAAGTCGCGGCTGAGCAGACCTGCGCTAACATCGCGCTCTTTTTACGGGATTCCATGATGGCCACAGACAAGACCCAACGCATTCTCGATGCCCTGAGCTGGGCCGAGGAAGACCTTCCGGTCGAGGCTTTCGAAGAAGCCGATTCGGTCAGGGAGACGCTCGCGCCGCGCCTGATCCGCGAACTCGAACAGATCGCGACTTCACCCGATCATGCCCAGGAGTCCGACTATGTGCTGCACCTGCACGCGGTCGCGCTGCTCGCCCAGTGGCGCGAGACGCGCGCCTATGCGCCGCTGATCGCGCTGCTGCGCCTGCCGAGCGAAACGCTGGATGCGCTTTTCGGCGACTATCTGTCGGTCGTGGTCGGTCGCGCTCTGGCCAGCGTCTGCGGAGGAGATTTCGCGGCGATCCGTGCCCTGGCCGAGGATCCGGCCGTCGACACCTATGCCCGCGAAGCGGCGCTCGAAGCGCTCGTCGTCTGTGTCTTCGAAGGCGATCTGGACCGCGAAGCGCTGGTGGGCGAGCTCATCACACTCGCCGACCGGGAAATCGCGGCTCTGCCCGCCGAACCTGATTTTTCGGACGAAGCGCAGCTGATGTCGACCTGGGTCGCCAGTCGGCTCTGCGATGTCGCTGACGCCGATCTGCTGCCGAAGATAGAGGCCTGGTTCGATTCGGGACGGCTCGACGCCGAGGTGCTCGATCGCGAGGAGTGCCGTGCCGCGTTGACGAGTCCTTTTGCTGAGCGGCGTGACGAGGCCCTGGAGATGGGCGTCGGTTACATTGAGGATGCCGCCGATGCGATCGCCCAATGGGTGCTCGAGAGCGCCCAAGCCAACGGTGAGGGCGATGACGGCGAAGTGCTGCATCGCGCCGATGAAGGCAGCTTCACGCGCGAAGCACCGAAAGTCGGGCGCAACGATCCCTGCCCTTGCGGCAGCGGCAAGAAGTACAAGAAGTGCTGCGGCGCCGAAAGCTGAGCTTCTAGCTTTCGGCGATCATGAACTGCGTGAACAGCACTTCCTTGACGCCGTTCTTGCGGTTCGCGTGGAAGATCCCGTTGATGGCCTTCTGGATGCGGTTGGCGAGTTCGGTCTTGCCGTCCTCGCTGCGCAGGCTCTCCGGCGTGTTGGCACAGAGCAGCTGAATGATCGTGTGCTGGATCTTCGGCTTGTAGGCGTCGAGCGTGGGGCCGAACTCGGGATTGGCCGGTTTGAGCACGATTGCGACCTGGAGCATGCTCTGGCCCACTCCGGTCCGGCCCAGATTGACCACGAACTGCAAAGGGGCGGGGCCGGCGGCTGCCTCGCCGTGTTCGCCGGCGGTGGCGGGAAGGGAACTGAGGCTCAGCAGCAGCGCGGAGGCCGCCAGCAGCGATCGAAACGGGGGGAAAGTCATCATTTTCCTTGTCTGATGGCAGGGGGGATCTCTGCCTCGACATGAGTTAATGATAACTCCATAAGATGCCGACGAAAAAGAGGACGATCACTTCGCGGGTGGATCCGCCCGCCTCAGCGCGATGTGGGCGTGGATCATCGGCTGGGCGATGGCCCGGAAGCCGTTGTCGGCGCCGCAGCCGATCCATTGTTTGATCAGGCCCAGCCGGAAGGCATAGGTGTCGTTGGCCATCGCAACCGGATCGAGCGAGGGCCGCATCGCGCCGCTCGCGTGAGCGCGCTGGTAGGCCGCGACCAGGCTGTTGCGCGCCGCATCGATGCTGCGGTCGATCGCGCAGCGCAGCACGGCGCCGAACTCGCCGACATACTCGCACTTTGTGATCATCACCTCGAAAGTCTCGCGGGTGGCCGGATCCGATTCGAGCAGCTCGATGTTTGTCAGCAGGCAGCGCTCTATCGTCAGCAGCGGATCTTCGTTGCTGTCCTCGTTGAGGATGCCTTCTATCGTCGCGATCATCGGCATCATCACGTCGTTGCGCAGCGCGAGGAAGAGGTCGACCTTGTTCTTGAAGTGCCAGTAGACGGCACCGCGGGTGAGCCCTGCGGCCGTCGCGATCTGCTCCAGCGAGGTGCGGCTGACGCCGCGCTCGGCGAACACGCGGCGTGCCGTATCGATCAGCAGGCGGCGGGTCTGTTCGGTTTCGGTTTTGGTTTTGCGAGCCATTGTGCGTAGAATTATACATTCATGAATGTTTGTATTCCCCCCAAATATTTCTTCGCGCCTCCCGCGCGAAGTCTCGCAGGAGTTTCTATGCCTGATACACGCTCGCTGCAGCGCATGCTGGTGCCCTGTCTGTCCCTCTCTCTGATCGCCGCGCTTGCCGCCTGTTCCGGCAAGGATCCGAAGGCTGACGCTCAGGCTCCGGGCAAGACCTTGCCGGTGACCGCGCTGACCGTTCAGCCCGTCACCGCACCTATCCTGATCGAAGCGGTCGGTCAGACCGAAGGCGCGAAGGAAGTCGAAGTCCGCGCCCGCGTCGGCGGTCTGCTGATGAAGCGGCTCTATGAGGAAGGCGCGGCGGTCAAGGCCGGCCAGCCCCTGTTCGAGATCGACCGCGCTCCGCTCGAAGCGGCTTTGGCCAGCGCCCGTGCCTCGGTCAGCGAGGCGCGCGCCCGCGTCGATCAGGCCAACCGCGAGCAGGCGCGTCTGAAGGGCCTCGTCGCCCAGGATGCGGCGAGCCGCAAGGACCTCGACGATGCGACCTCGACCGCGGCGCTCAATCGCGCTGCGCTCGAAGCGGCCCAGGCGCAGGAGAAGACCGCCTCGCTGAACCTCGGCTACGCAAACGTCACGGCGCCGGTGTCCGGCATCAGTGGTCGCGCGCAGAAGACCGAAGGCAACCTGATCACGACTTCCGACAGCCTGCTGACCAGCGTCGTCCAGGTCGACCCGATCAAGGTTCGCTTCGCGATTGGCGATCTCGACGCCGCGAGCGTTCCCGGCGGCCGTTTCGATCCGCGCAAGGTCAAGGGCGTCCAGATCGAGTTGCCCGATGGTTCCCGCTTCGACGCCAAGGGCGCGCTGGACTTTGCGGCGAGCCAGATCGATCCGAAACTCGGCACCCGCCAGCTGCGCGCCTCCTTCGCGAACCCGCAAGCGGCGGTGCTGCCGGGCCAGTTCGTCAAGGTGCGGATTGAAGTCGGCAGCCGCGATGGCGTGTTCCGCGTGCCGCAGACCGCCGTGCTGCAGACAGACCAGGGTTTTGTCGTGATGACGGTCGGCGAAGGCAACACCGTCGCTCCCCGGCCGGTACAGACCGCCAACTGGGATGGCAAGGACTGGATCATCGTCGGGGGCCTGAAAGGGGGAGACCGCGTCATCGTCGACAACCTGATCAAGCTCAAGCCCGGCATGCCGGTCATGCCGCTGACGCCCGAGCAGATGAAGGCGATGGCGGCGAAGATGGCCAAGGCCGGCGCCGCTGGCAAGCCGGGCGCGGGCAAGTGAGGATCTGAGCCATGTTCTCCCAGTTCTTCATCAGAAGGCCGATCTTCGCGACGGTGATCGCTATCATCATCGTGATCGCCGGCATAGTCGCCGCCCGTGTGCTGCCGATCGCGCAGTATCCCGAAATCGCACCGCCCACGGTGCAGATCACCGCGAGCTATCCGGGCGCCAGCGCCGAGACGCTCGCACGCACTGTCGCCGCGCCGATCGAGGAGCAGCTCAACGGCGTCGAAGGCCTGCTCTACTTCCAGTCCAGCGCCAGCTCCAACGGCTCGCTGTCGATCACCGCGACCTTCGAGACCGGCACCAACGCCGACATGGCTGCGGTCAACGTCAACAACAAGGTCCGCGCAGTCGAAACCCGGCTGCCTGACACGGTCCGTCAGAACGGCGTTCTGGTCCAGAAGCGCTCCAACGACATCCTGCTGATGCTGGCGCTGCGCTCCTCGGACGGCAAGAAGGACTCGCTCTACCTCTCCAACTACGCGACGCTGAACATGGTCGATGAGATCAAGCGTATCAAGGGAGTGGGCGATGTGAACGTCTTCGGTTCGAGCTACGCGATGCGCGTCTGGCTCAAGCCCGACCGGATGGCCCAGCTGGGCGTCACGGCGTCCGACATCGCCACCGCGATCAGCGGTCAGAATGTCCAGTTCGCGGCCGGCAAGATCGGCGCTTCGCCGTCCCAGCCCGGCCAGTCCTTGGTCTATACGGTGACCGCGCGCGGCCGGCTGATCGATCCCGGACAGTTCGGCAACATCATCGTCCGCGGCGACAGCAAGAGCGGCATCCTGAGGTTGCGCGACGTGGCGCGGGTCGAGCTGGGCGGGCAGAGCTACGACGTATTTACCCAGCTGGACGGCAAGCCCTCGAGCGGTATGGCGGTCTATCTGCAGACCGGTGCGAACGCGCTCGACACGGCCAATGCGGTCAAAGCCTGGATGGCCGGCTATGCGAAGAAGCTGCCCCAAGGCATCGACTATTCGCTGCCCTATGACACTTCGACCTTCGTGCAGTCCTCGATCAACGAAGTGGTCCAGACGCTGCTCGAAGCGGCGCTGCTGGTGATCGTTGTCGTCTATGTCTTCCTGCAGAGCTGGCGGGCGACGCTGATCCCGGTTCTGGCGGTACCGGTGTCGCTGATCGGTACTTTCGCCGGCCTGTGGCTGTTCGGTTTTTCGATCAACACGCTGACGCTGTTCGCGATGGTGCTGGCGATTGGTATCGTCGTCGACGATGCGATCGTCGTGCTCGAGAACGTCGAACGTCTGATGAGCGAGCAGGGTCTGTCGCCGCGTGAGGCGGCCAAGGAGGCGATGCGCGAAGTCTCGTCCGCGGTCGTCGCAATCGTGCTCGTGCTCTGCGCGGTGTTCGTGCCCGTGGCCTTCCTCGGCGGTATCGCTGGTCAGCTCTACAAACAGTTCGCGGTGACGGTGGCCGTCTCGGTCGTGATCTCCGGCCTCGTCGCGCTGACGCTGACTCCGGCCCTGTGCGCTCTGCTCCTCAAGCCCCAGCACAGCGAGCCGGCGGCGCCGTTCCGCTGGTTCAATGCCTTCTTTGACGGTCTGACGAAGCGCTATACGGGGACGGTCGGTCTGGCCCTGCATCACCGGATCGTTTCGGCGCTCGTGTTCATCGGCGTGATCGCGATCGGCACGCTGCTGATCCTGAGGATACCGGGCAGCTTCGTCCCGGCTGAGGACCAGGGCGTGGTTTTCGCGTCGGTGATGCTGCCCGATGGCGCTTCGCTGGAGCGGACCGCGAGCACCGCGGAGGCGGTGCGCCGCACCATTGCGAAGAATCCGGCGATAGCGGGCATTTTCGTCGTCAACGGTTATGACATGATCGGCGGCGGTAACAAGACCAACGCGGCGACCGTCTTCGTTCGGATGAAGCCGTGGGAGGAGCGCAAGCTCACTTCCGAGGAACTGGTCAAGCAGATCATGGGGGCTGGCATGATGCAGCCCGACGGACTCGCGATCTCCTTCAATCCTCCGGCGATCCGTGGCCTGGGAACGGCGGGTGGTTTCGAGGCTTTCGTGCAGAGCCGCGGCACGGATGATCCGAAGAAGCTGGCCGTCGTGATGGGGCAGTTCATCGAGGCGCTGAAGGATCGCAAGGAACTCGCCGGCATCAACACCTTCTTCCGGCCGAGTGCGCCTCAGCTGCACGTCGAAGTCGATGAAGAGAAGGCGCAGTCGCTGGGGGTTCCGGTCGCCAGCGTGTTTACGAGCCTGCAGAGCATGATGGGTTCGCTCTACGTCAACGACTTCAACAAGTACGGCCGCACCTACCGGGTTCAGATCCAGGCCGATGCGGCTTACCGGATGAAGCCCGAGGATCTGGGCCACGTCTGGGTTCGGTCGGATGCTGGCGACATGATTCCGCTCTCGTCGCTGATCAAGGTCGAACGCACGACCGGTGCCGAGGTGCTGGACCGCTACAACGGCTTCCTGGCCGCGAAGCTGATGGGCGGAGCCGCGCCGGGCGTGAGCTCGGGCGAGGCGATCCGGATCACCGAGGAAGTCGCCGAGAAGGTTCTTCCGGCGGGCTATGAGCTGGCCTGGACCGGTCAAGCCTATCAGGAGAAGAGGGCGGGTTCGTCGTCGGCGAATGCCTTCGTCTTCGCGCTGATCATGGTCTTCCTGATCCTCGCCGCGCAGTTCGAACGCTGGTCCCTGCCTCTGGCTGTCGTGATGGCCGTGCCTTTCGCGCTGTTGGGCGCTCTGGTCGCAATTCTGTTCCGGGGCTTCCCGAACGACATCTACTTCCAGATCGGCCTTGTGACGCTGATCGGTCTGGCAGCGAAGAACGCGATCCTGATCGTCGAATTCGCCGAACAGCAGATGGAGACCGGAAAGAGTGTGCTCGAGGCGGCTCAGGAAGCGGCGCGGCTGCGCTTCCGCCCGATCGTGATGACCTCGCTCGCTTTCGTGCTGGGCGTCGTGCCGTTGGTGATCGCGACCGGCGCCGGTGCCGCGGCTCGGCGCTCAATGGGAACCGGCGTGTTCGGCGGCATGATCGCGGCGACCTTCATTGCGACGATCTTCATCCCTGTCTTCTTCACCTGGCTGGCCGGCAAGAAGCCGCGCCACCACGACGAGAAGCCCGCCTCCGGAGAAAAAGCATGATCAATCGCATCTCCCCCCTCGCCGCCGTGCTGGCTTTGGTCCTCGCCGGCTGCGCGGTCGGCCCCGACTACCAGAGGCCGGCCAGTTCCCTGCCCAAGGCCTATCAAGAGAGCGCTGATCCGGCCTCGACGATAGACCGCGAGTGGTGGCACGCTTTCAACGACGCCGAGCTCGACGCGTTGGTCGAGCGGGCGCTGAAGGATTCGACCGATGTCCGGATCGCGATCGCCAAGGTCGAGCAGGCCGATGCGGTGATGCGCCAGGCTGGCGCGGCGCTTTTTCCCGAGTTCGACCTCGGCGCGTCGGCAAACCGCGGTCACATCAGTCAGCTGACCGCGAATCCGCCCGGCGCCAGCACTCTGCTGACCACGAACAGCTTCAAGCTCGCGCTGTCGACCTCGTTCGAGCTGGATTTCTGGGGCAAGTTGAGGCGTGCCCGCGAATCGGCTCTGGCCTCGGCCGAAGCGAGCCGCTACGCGCGCGACACGGTGCGGCTGACCCTGGTCAGCCAGGTCGCCAGCGCCTACATCGGACTGCGCAGCAACGACGCACTGCTGACCGCGACCCAGGCGACGCTGAAGACCCGGGAAGAGGCCTTCAAGATCGCGAAGCGCCGCTACGATTCCGGGAGCAGCTCGCGGCTGGATCTGGAACAAGCGAGCACCAGTCTGGCCAGCGCCCGAGCACAGTTTGCGACCCAGACCCAGGCACGCGCGCTGAGCGCAAACCTGATCGCGCTGCTGGTCGGCGATCCGGCGCTGGTGCCCGGAAGCGGAACACTCGATTCGCTGCCCGTGCCTCCGACTCCCGCACCGGGACTTCCCGCGAGCCTGCTCGACGCGCGTCCCGATGTGCGTCAGGCCGAAGCTCAGCTCGCCGCCGCAAACGCGAACATCGGTGTCGCGAAGGCTGCGCTCTTTCCGAGCATCTCGCTGACTGGCAACTTCGGTGGCCAGAGCGGCGACCTGTCCGATCTGTTCAAGAGCGGCGCGAAGATCTGGTCGGCCGGCGCGGCGCTCGACCTGCCGATCTTCGACGCGGGCCGCCGGAGCGCCAAGGTCGACGAGATCCGCGCGGTGCAGGTTCAGGCGCTTGAGACTTACCGCAAGAGCGCCGAGACCGCTTATCGCGAAGTCCGCGATGCGCTGGTCACGGCAACCCAGGCGGCCGAGGCCGAGAAGCAGTACGGTGAGGCGCTGGAATCGGCGCGCCAGGTCGAGCGGATCTCCCGGGCCCGCTATGAAGCCGGTTCGGCGGCCTTCCTTGAATTGCTCGACGCACAGCGCAGCAGCAACGATGCCCAGATCGCCTTCGTCAAGGCACGGCAGAGCCGGCTCGTCGCGGCCGTGGATCTGTACAAGGCGCTGGGGGGCGGCTGGAAGGCGGCGAAGTAAGCGCTTTTGCGCTCCAGGAAAGGGCAGACCGTGGTCTGCCCTTTTTTCTTGGCCGAAAGCTTGAGTGCTGCGCCGGGGATCACGCTGAGCCAGAGGCGGCATTTCAGTTTCTGGCAACATTTCAATATATGTTGTAGAGTCATCTCATGGATAAACCGACCGCCACCACCGTCTTCGAATCGCTCTCTTCGGGCATCCGGCTCGATGTCTTCCGCCTTTTGGTCAGGATGGGGACTGAAGGTCTGGTCGCCGGCGAGATCGCGACGACTCTGGCCGTCCCGCCGACCAATCTGTCCTTTCACCTGAAAGCGCTCGCCCAGGCCGGGCTGGTCACGGCCGAACAGGAAGGGCGTTATCAGCGCTACCGGGCGAATCTGCCGCTGATGCTGGATCTGATCGCCTATTTGACCGAGGAGTGCTGCGCCGGTCATCCCGAACAGTGCGTGTCCTTGCGCAAGGAGTCGCGCTGTCGTTCTGACGTGCTGCCGCCGGTCGGCGCAGCAAACCCTGAGGAAGGATGCAAATGAAAACGATCCAGGTCTATGACCCCGCCCTGTGCTGCAGCACAGGAGTCTGTGGAACCGATGTCGACCAGGCTCTGGTCAGCTTCGCCGCCGATGTGTCCTGGGCCACCGCCCAGGGCGCGGTGATCGAACGCTTCAATCTCGCGCAACAGCCTGTGGCTTTTGCCGAGAATGCGGTCGTCAAGAGATTTCTCGAACGTTCGGGCGCCGAAGCCCTGCCTCTGGTGCTGCTCGATGGTGAAGTGGCGCTCGCCGGCCGTTACCCGAGCCGGACTGAACTCGCGCGCTGGCTGGGGCTCAAGGAGGGACTTGTGCCGAGGAAGCCCTGCTGTGGTGGAAGTTCCTGCTGCTGAGGATGCGACGATGAAATTTCTCGCCAGGCCGCCGCGCTACCTGTTTTTCACCGGCAAGGGGGGCGTCGGCAAGACGTCGATCGCCTGCGCTGCGGCGATCCACCTCGCGGACGCAGGGCATCGCGTGCTGCTGGTCAGCACCGACCCGGCTTCGAACGTCGGCCAGGTCTTCGGCCTGGCGATCGGCAACCGCATCGTCCCGATCGCGGCCGTGCCGGGGCTCAGCGCGCTGGAGATCGATCCTCAGGCTGCCGCCCAGGCATACCGCGATCGCATCGTGGGCCCGGTCCGCGGCGTATTGCCGGAGGCGGTCGTGCGCGGCATCGAGGAGCAGCTCTCGGGGGCCTGTACGACCGAGATCGCCGCCTTCGACGAGTTCACCGCGCTGTTGACCGATTCCGCAGAGACGGCCGCTTTCGATCACATCGTTTTTGACACCGCGCCGACCGGGCACACGATTCGCCTGTTGCAGTTGCCTGGAGCCTGGAGCGGATTTCTCGAATCCGGCTCCGGGAATGCTTCCTGTCTGGGGCCGTTGGCCGGACTGGAGAAGCAGCGGACTCAGTACAAGGCCGCGGTCGAAGCGCTGGCCGATCCCGGGCGTACGCGCCTGATCCTGGTCGCGCGAGCCCAGGCGGCGACGCTGCGGGAAGTGGCCCGCACCCACGAGGAGCTTGCCGGGATAGGGCTGGCCCATCAGCACCTCGTCATCAATGGCGTGCTGCCCGCTTCGCTGGTCGAAGACGATCCTCTGGCCCTGGCGATCGTCGAACGCGAGAGAGCCGCCCTCGCCGCGATTCCGCTGAAGCTGCGCGATCTGCCCCGCGACAGTCTGCCGCTCAAGGCCTTCAATCTCGTTGGCCTGCCGGCTTTGCGCGCCTTCTTCGGTGCCGGGTCAGCAGGAGCAGGCCAGGCTGAGCAAGGAGGCGAGCCGCCGCTCGCGGCGCCCGCTCTGGCGGATCTGGCCGAGCGCATCGCGGTCGATGGCCATGGTCTGGTGATGCTGATGGGCAAGGGGGGCGTCGGCAAGACCACGCTGGCCGCGGCTCTGGCCGTCGAGCTGGCTTCGCGCGGCCTCCCCGTCCATCTGACGACCTCCGATCCGGCCGCTCACCTCGAGGAGACCCTTTCCGGGGCGATCGAGAACCTGACGGTCAGCCGGATAGACCCCCACGCTGAAACCGAGCGCTACCGTCAGCAGGTGCTAGCCAGCAAGGGGGCTGCGCTCGATGAAGCGGGACGGGCTCTGCTCGAAGAGGATCTGCGTTCGCCCTGCACCGAGGAGATCGCTGTTTTTCAGGCCTTCTCACGGGTGATACGGGAAGCAGGGAACAAGTTCGTCGTGATGGATACGGCGCCGACCGGCCACACGCTGTTGCTGCTCGATGCGACCGGCGCCTATCACCGCGAAGTCGCACGCCAGATGGCCCCGGGCCTTCACTACTCGACTCCGATGATGCAACTGCAGGATCCCGCCCGAACCAAAGTGCTTCTGGTCACGCTGGCCGAGACGACCCCGGTGCTCGAAGCCGCGAGCCTTCAGGCCGATCTTCGCCGGGCGGGGATAGAACCCTGGGCCTGGATCATCAACAACAGCGTCGCTGCCGCTCAGCCCCGGTCTGCGCTGCTGAAGCTGCGCGCGCGCAACGAATGGGTCGAGATCGCCGCAGTCGCCGATCGCCACGCGCGGCGCTATGCCCTTGTCCCGTTGCAGAAGCGCGAACCCGTTGGTCTGGCCGGGCTCAGAGCCCTGTGCCATCCCGATCGGGGAAACGCGTGAGCTTGCCCCTGGGGCGTCATGACCGATGGAGAAGGCGATGAGTGAAGTATCGAAAAAACTGTCCTTTCTGGACCGCTATCTGACGGTCTGGATCTTCGCGGCGATGGGCCTGGGGGTCGGCCTTGGCTTCTCGGTGCCGGGAATCGAGGGCTTCATCAATGGATTCCAGGTCGGAACCACGAACGTACCGATCGCGGTGGGGCTGATCCTGATGATGTATCCGCCCTTTGCGAAGGTCCGCTACGAGGAACTGCCCGACGTCTTTCGCGACAAGAAGATATTGGGCCTGTCCCTGGTCCAGAACTGGATCATCGGGCCTGCCCTGATGTTCGCGCTGGCTGTGATCTTTCTGCACGACAAGCCCGAATACATGGTCGGTCTGATCATGATCGGTCTGGCCCGCTGCATCGCGATGGTGATCGTCTGGAACGAGATCGCCAGGGGATCGACCGAGTACGCGGCGGGCCTCGTCGCCTTCAACTCAATTTTTCAGGTGCTCTTCTTCAGCGCCTATGCGTGGTTCTTCGTGACCGTGCTGCCGCCCTTTTTCGGCCTGTCCGGAGCGGTCGTCGACATCTCGATCCGGCAGATCGCCGAGAGCGTCTTCCTCTACCTCGGCGTGCCCTGCCTGGCCGGGGTGCTGACCCGCGTGATCATGCTGCGCTTCGTCAGCAAGGAGTGGTATCACGCGCGCTTCGTGCCCAGGATAGGGCCGATCACGCTGATCGCTCTGCTGTTCACGATCGTGGTCATGTTCAGCCTGAAGGGAAAGCTGATCGTCGGCATCCCATTGGACGTGGTGCGCATCGCGATCCCGCTGCTGATCTACTTTGTGCTGATGTTCGCGGTCTCCTTTTTCATCAGCAAGCGGCTGGGGGCCAGTTACGAGAAGAGCGCCACGCTCTCCTTCACCGCGGCCAGCAACAACTTCGAGCTCGCGATCGCGGTCTCGGTGGCGGTCTTCGGAATCAACTCCGGAGCCGCTTTTGCCGCCGTCATCGGGCCGCTCGTCGAAGTGCCGGTCATGATCGGTCTGGTCACGGTCTCTCTGTGGATCCGCAAGAACTTCTTCGCTTCGAGTCCGTCGTACTGACGACAAAAATCCCTGGAGAGCCTGAAATGAGCGAGATCACGATCTACCATAATCCCCGCTGCGGGACTTCGCGCAACGTGCTGGCGATGATCCGCAATGCCGGAATCGAACCCGAAGTCGTTCTCTATCTGGAGACGCCGCCCGAGCGCGCGACGCTCGTCGAGTTGATCCGCGCCAGCGGTCTGACCGTGCGCGAGGCGCTGCGCCGCAAGGGCACGCCTTACGACGAGCTGGGGCTGGACGATCCAAAGTGGAGCGACGAGGATCTGCTCGCCTTCATGCTCGCCCACCCGATACTGATCAACCGGCCTTTCGTCGTCACGCCCTTGGGCGTGAAGCTGTGCCGTCCTTCCGAACTCGTACTCGACATCCTGCCTCAACCCCAGAGGGGAGCTTTCGCGAAGGAAGACGGCGAAGCGGTCGTCGACGAGAAGGGGCGGCGCGTGACGGGCAAATCGTGAGCCTCGATGGCGAGTCCGGGGCAACGTTGGCCGACCGGCTCAACCGCGGCTGTGCGTGCCGGGCGCTGGATCCTGAACGGCTGCGCGCGCAGCTCGAACGCGAAGCCGATCTCGCCGGTCTCAGTGACGAGATCGCCCGGACGCGGCCGCAGATGTTCTCGGCAACGATGGTCTTCATCACGCCCGAGCAGAAGGCCCAGGTCGAAGCGATCGTCCGCGCCGTCGAGGAAGCCGTTGCGCGACCGCTGTGGCAAGAGCGGGCGCTGGAACTCGCTCCGGAGATCGCGCGCCATGATCCCGGCGCTCAGGGCGTTTTCTTCGGCTACGACTTTCACGTCGGCCCGGACGGAGTCCGCCTGATCGAGATCAACACGAATGCCGGAGGCGCCGCGCTGAACGCGGTGCTGGCGCATGCGCAGAGCGCCTGCTGCCCGGAGTCGGGTCTGCCCCTGAATCCGCTCGCGCTCGAGGCGCTCGAGGCGCAGTGGCTGACGATGTTCGACGAGGAATGGCGCTTGGCCGGTGGCGAGGGAAGGCCTGGGCGGATCGCGATCGTCGATGACGAACCCGCTGCGCAGTACCTGTATCCGGAGTTCTGCCTGTTCCAGAAGATGTTCGAGCGCGCCGGAATCGCGACGGTGATCGCCGATGCGGCCGAGCTCTGCTGGGATGGCGGGCGACTGACCCACCAGGGCGAGCCGATCGACCTCGTCTACAACCGCTTGACCGATTTCGCGCTCGCCGCCCCGGCGCATGCCGCGCTGCGTGCCGCCTACCTCGCCGACGCGGTGGTGCTGACGCCGCATCCGCGCGCCCACGCGCTTTACGCCGACAAACGCCTGTTTGCCTGGCTCGCCGATCCGCGGCGGCTCGCGGCGCTCGATCTCACCGAGGCGAGCCGTGCCGCGCTGCTCGCCGGGGTGCCACAAACGCGCTGGGTCAGCGCCGAGTGCGCCGACGCGCTGTGGGCCGCCCGCCGCGAACTCTTCTTCAAGCCTTCGGGCGGCTACGGCAGCCGGGCCGCTTATCGTGGTGACAAGCTGACCCGACGGGTCTGGGGCGAGATCCTCGCCGGCGGATATGTCGCGCAACAGATCGTGCCGCCCGGACAGCGGCTGGTCTGCGTCGACGGGGGCGAATCCTGTTCGGCCGAGACGCTGAAGTTCGACTTGCGCGCCTATGTCTGGAAAGGCTGGGTTCAACTCTTCGCCGCGCGCCTCTACTCGGGCCAGACGACCAATTTCCGCACGCCGGGAGGAGGCTTCGCGCCGGTCTTCGTGATCGACCAGCCCTTGCCGGGCAATACGCTCTCCGCCACACTCGAACGATGATCCGCTATCCCTCCCCCCTGAACCGCGGCGCCCGCATCGCCGTCACCGCACCTTCGGCCGGAGTCTCCGTCTCCTGCCATCCCCGGCTGGACCTCGTCCTCGCCCATCTGCGCGAGCGAGGTTTTGACGTCCTCGAAGGCGCCTGCCTGCGCGAGGACTACAAGCACGTCAGCGCGCCGGCCCGGCTGCGCGCCGCCGAACTGAACGCATTGCTGCTCGACGAGAGCGTCGCGGCGATCTTCCCGCCCTGGGGCGGCGAGCTCGCGATCGAGCTGCTCTCCCGGCTCGACTGCGCGGCACTCGGCGAAGCCGGGTTGCCGTGGCTGATCGGCTATTCGGACACCTCGACGCTGTTGATGGCGCTGACCTTGCGCCTGCGCATCGCGACCGCGCACGGCCCCTGCCTGATGGACTTGGCGCCGGGTCAGGACGATCCGCTGACTTCGGCGCTCTTCGATCATCTGGCGACGCCGGCCGGGCAGTGCTTCGTGCAGCACAGCTCGACGCACTGGCAGAGCGACTGGGGGGTGTTCTCGCACGAACCGGCGCGAACTTTTTCGCCAACGATTCCGACCCGACTTGCGCATCTGGACGTCGATCCGCGGCGGCCCGTGCGCTTCTCTGGCCGCCTGATCGGGGGCTGTCTGGATACGATTCGCCATCTCGCCGGCTCGCCTTTTGGCGACGTGCCGCGCTTCGTCCGCGACGCCGGCGACGCAGGGGTGATTCTCTACCTCGAGAACTGCAACCTGAGGCCTACTGAGTTCCTCTGCGCGATCCAGGGTCTGAAGCTGGCAGGCTGGTTCGACAAACTCTCAGGCGTGCTGGTCGGTCGCAGTAGCGCTGGCGACGTGCGCACCGCCGAGTGGCTGAACCAGCGCGAAGCGCTGATCAGCGCGCTCGGCGATCTCGCCTGTCCGGTGATCATCGGTTGCGACATCGGGCACATGCCGCCGCAGTGGTTGATGATCAACGGCGCGCTGGCCGAAGTGCGCTACGCGGAAGGTGAAGCGGTGATCGAGCAGCGCCTCATCTGAATGGCTCAGGGCTGCTCGAGCATGTACTTTTCCGAGAAGCGCAGGCTTGCCCAGGCGAGGGCGCCGACGACGATGAAGAGCAGGACCGACAGCGCCGCGCCCAGACCGAAGTTGGCGCCGTTGCGCATCGTCTGCGCATAGGTGAAGGAGACCAGCAGGTCGGTTGCCCCGGCGTCGACCTGCGAGTCGGCGAAAGCCGGCCCGCCCCGGGTCAGCAGCGTGATCAGCGCAGCGTTGTTGAAGTTGAAGGTAAAGGACGCGATCAGCAGCGGCACGAAGGGGCGGCGGACCATGGGCCAGGTGATGTGGCGCAGATTGTCGAGCGGGCTCGCGCCGGCCAGCGCCGACGCCTCGTAGAGCTCGGGCGGGATCGCCTTGATCATTCCCATGCTCATCATCAGGAAGTAGGGAAAGCTCAGCCAGCTGCTGACGATCAGAACCATCAGTCGCGCCCAGTCCAGATCCTGGAACCAGTCCAGGCGGATCCCGAACATCAGGTTCAGCAGCAGGTTGATCTCGCCGCTCTGGCGATCGAACAGGCCTTTGAGGATCACCGAACTGATCACCAGAGGAATCGCCGAGGGCAGGAAATAGAGCGTCTTATAGAGCTTGCGTCCGGCCAGCCCCTCCCAGTTCAGCAGCACGGCGAGGCCCAGCCCGATCGCGAACGAGATTGCGACGGTCAGCGCCGAGAAGCAGACGTTCCAGATGAAGATCTGTGCGACCGGGCCGCTCAGGGTCGGGCCGAAGAGCAGCTCGCGGTATTCGCTCCAGCCCACGGTGGTCTTGAAGCCAGGCGTGACCACCCGGCCGTCGGGGTTCTCGTAGAAGCCGGTCGTGAAGTTCGGGTGCAGCCTCTCGCCGGTCTGCAGGTTGATGAGGTCGCCCGCTTCGCGGCGGTACTGGGGAAGCGCGGCATCGAAGTGGTTCAGGCCCGCCAGGCGCAGGACAGGCCCGTGCGGCAGTCGCAGGCGCAGCGTCTTCAGCGCGTCGAGATGGGCGACGACGGTTTGCGTGTCGACGACGCTGAGCCCCTGCGGCCGGTCGATCGGCTCGACGTCGAGCGGGAGAAGCTTGCCCGGAGAGGGGAGTGCGAAGGGGGTCGAGCCGAGTCGCGCACCGTTCTCGTCCTCGATTTCGATCCGGTAGCGGCCACCCTCCCGCAGCAGCGTGAAGCCGTAACGCTGACCGCCCTCGGGCAGATAGCTCTGGTCGAGCAGGAAAGCGGTCGCCCCCTCGAAGCTGAGCATGTGGCCGAAGCTGTAGTTCGTGAAGCTGATCCGGACCGTGTAGACGATAGGGAAAACGATGAAGGCGACAGCCGCGAAGATGCCGGGCAGCACGAAGCGCCAGACCCGGGTCTTCGGCAGGCAGAAGACGATCGCGCTGGCGGCCAGCGTGAGCATCGCCAGTGCGGCGATCAGGATCTGACCCGAGGCGTAGATGCGCTGGCACAGATAGAGCGAGAGAGCGGCCGCAAGCCCTCCGGCGAGCCAGCCGGCGAGGTCCGAAAGCCGGATCCCGGGCAGCGGAAGATTTCGGGTCGATTCCATGTCAGGCCTTCACCGCGCCGTTGAGCGTGCTCTCCATCCAGCGCTGGGCGAACAGGAAGACCGCGATGCAGGGCAGGGAGACGAAGAGATTGACCGCGGCGAGATCGCCCAGCTCGGTCTCGCCTCCCATCGAACGTTCGCCGATCTTGCTCGAATACTGCATCAGCCCGGTCGCGATCGTCGCCTTGTCCGAACTCGTCAGCAGCGCCGAGCTGAGCATCGGCTCGTACATCAGGCCGGTCATCGTCAGTGTGACCATCACCGCGATCATCGGGCGGGCGAGCGGCAGCGCGATGCGCCAGAAGATCTGCCAGTCCGAGGCCCCGTCTATGCTGGCCGCTTCTTCGATCTCCTTCGGCAGTTCGGCGAAAAAGCCCTTGAAGGCCCAGATCATGCCGAGCGAGGTCTGTCCGAAAAGGGCCAGAATCAGCCCGCCGTGGGTGTCCAAGCCGAGCATGGGCACATATTCGCCGAGCTGGTCGAACAGCGTGTAGAAGGCGACGACCAGCAGCAGGCTGGGGAACATCTGACCCATGAAGAGCGCCCGATCCAGCCAGTAGCGTCCGCCAAAGCTCAGCCTCGCGAAGGCGTAGGCGGTGCTCAGCGCGACCAGCGTCGAAGCGAGCGCAGTGATGCCGGCGACCTTCAGCGAATTGCCAATCCACAGCCAGAGTTCATGGTGCGCCGGGATCATCACGCCGCGGCGGCTCAGGTGGGGAAGGCCCAGGCCGGCCTGCCAGTGCCTGAGCGTCAGCCTGGGCCAAGAGTCCAGACGGAAGAAGCGGCTGTCGAAGAGCGAGAACAGAATCATCCTCAGCAGCGGGTAGAGCACGATCGCCAGCGAAACCCAGACGAAGAGCTGGGCGGCAAGCCGACGCCCTCGCTTGTCTCTTCCCAGAACCATGCCCATCGCCGTCCCCTTGCGAGAATGCCTTCAGGGTGACGATTGTCTTACTTTGTCGGCGAACCCATCCCTGTTGAAATTGCGCTGCAGGGCTCAGTTCTTGAGCGGGTCGAAATCGTATTTGTGGAAATCGAAGTCGATGCTGTGGATCAGTGGGTTGTCGAGGCGGAAGAGGCGGCGGGTCTTCAGCTTTGCGAACTCGATGCTCGGCTGGTATTGCCTGAGCCACAGCGCTTGCAGAGAGCCGTCCTGATAGGCGATCTGCAGGCCCCGGCTCACGCGCGCGAGGGCGGCCTTGTTCGCTGCGCTCGTGAAGAGAAAGCGCGGCAGCGGATAGACGAGCGCAAAGCTCGAATCGTAGTCAAGATGCGGGATGTCCCGGTGCAGGCGGTACTCGTCGAGGATCTCGTTGACGCCGCGGCAGAAAAGGTCGAAGCGGCCGGCGGCGACCATTCTGAAAAGGCTCTCGTAGTCGCTGACCTGCTGAACCGTGAAACCGTTGGCTCTGAGGATGTCCACATCGGCCCAGCCTATGCCCTGGCCATGCGAGTAGCGCTTGAGCTCGACGAGCGTGCTCGTCGCCGCGAGCCTTTCTTTGAGTTCGGAGCGGACGAAGCAGATCCGGTAGTCGACGATGCCGCGGTCGATGGGGAAACGCGCGTAGGCAAGGCCCTTGCCAGCGAGGTTGTCCGAATAGCTGAGTTTGACGAAGAAGTTCGGATAGGCCCGGCTGCTGGCGTCCGCGATCGCCCGGGCGCGGTTCATCGGCGGACTGGGCTGGAGACGGAAGCCGCCATATTCCTTGCGGGTCTTTTCGAGCGCGAGGCGCAGGACTGCGGTGTCGTAGTCGAAGCGCCTGTCCTTCCGGCTCTCGGCTTGCTGGTAGGTGAACACCATCTGCGCAGCCGCCTGCTGCGCGAAGCTGGCCAGAAAGCAGGCAAGCGCGAATGCATGCAGAGAGTGTCTGAGCTTTGCTTCCATACGTCTCTTTCAGGAAGACATCTCCTGCGCCTGACCCGTCAGCGCCCGGTGGGATCGAAATCGTACTTGCGGAAGTCGAAATCGATCTTCCGGATCAGTGGGTTGTCGATCCGGAAGATGCGGCGAGTCTTCAGTTTCGCGAACTCTATGCTCGCTTGGTATTTCTCGCGCCAGAGCTGCTGCAGTGAGCCGTCCTGATAGGCGATCTCAAGCCCCCGGGTCACGCGCGTGAGTGCGACCCTGTTCGATGAATGAGAGTAGAAGAAACGCGGCAAGGGATAGACGATCGCGAAGGACGAGTCAAAGTCCAGCCGGGGGAGGCTCCGGTGCGCCTGATATTCCTCGAGCAGTTCATTGGCGCCACGGCAGAAGAGGTCGAAGCGGCCGGCAGCGACCATTTTGAACAGGTTCTCGTAGTCGCTGACCTGCTGGACCGTGAAGCCGTTGGCGGTGAGTATCTGCGCATCCGCCCAGCCCAGCCCTTGTCCATGGCTGAAACTCTTCAGTTCTGCGAGCGTGCGCGTCGCGGCGAGTCTGGGCTTCAGCTCGGGGCGGACGAAACAGACGCGATAGCCGACGATGCCGAGGTCGATGGGGAAACGGGCATAGGTGAGACCCAGATCTGCGAACCTGTCCTCGTAGCTGAGTTTGATGAAGAAGTTTGGATAGGTCTTGCTGCGGGCATCCTGGATCGCCCGCGAAAAGTTCATCGGCGGGCTGGCCTGAAGCAGGAAGTCTCCGTACTCCTTGCGGGTTTTTTCAAGAGCGAGGCGCAGAACCGCGTTGTCGTAGTCGTAGCGGTGGTCGACGGGGCTTTCCGGAGTGCGGTAGGTCACAACCAGAACGGCTCGGGCCGGCAAGGCCAGAGTCATCAGGAGCAGGCCCAGGGCGAGCCAGAGCTGAGGCCGGACCAGATCTTTCCGCATGTCATTCCCCGGAGAAGGAAGTTTCATTCTATACGCATGGCATCGCGGCACGTTTGATCCGGCCCGAGCTCCGATCAAAAGAAACGCCTGCGCATCTTGCGATGCGCAGGCGTGAGGGGAACGGCTTGAGCGGCTTGGCGGGCTTCGCCTGAGCGGGCCGGTCGGCCCGCGTTGGTCCACTCGTTCCACGGCCCGGTTTGCACACCGGGCCGGCTCGTGCGGCGCGAAACAGTGTTTCGCGAAACCCCGCACTCGCCCTCGCCCTTGGACGATCCGCCGCCCCTTAACGGGGAAGGAGGCTCTCTCCCATCAGGTATTTGTCGACGGCTTGAGCGGCTTGGCGACCTTCGTCTGAGCGGGCCGGTCGGCCCGCGTTGGTCCACTCGCCCTCGCCCTTGGGCGATCCGCCGCCCCTTAACGGGGAAGGAGGCTCTCTCCCATCAGGTATTTGTCGACGGCTTGAGCGGCTTGGCGACCTTCGCGGATCGCCCAGACCACCAGCGACTGTCCGCGGCGCATGTCGCCGGCGGTGAAGACCTTGGCTACGTTGGTCGCATAGGCTTCATCGCCATCGGTCGCGGCGCGGATATTGCCGCGAGCGTCTTTTTCGACGCCGAAGGCTTCGAGAACCGAGCCGACCGGATGGACGAAGCCCATCGCGAGGAAGGCGAGCTCGGCCGGGATCTCCTGCTCGGAGCCGGCGACTTCGCTCATCTTGAACTGGCCAGTCTTTTCATCCTTGGACCACTCGACGCGGGCCGTCACGAGAGACTTGAGCTTGCCGTTCTCGCCGCGGAATTCCTTGGTCGTGATAGCCCACTCGCGCACGCAACCTTCCTCGTGCGAGCTCGACGTGCGCAGCTTGTTCGGCCAGTACGGCCAGGTCAGCGCCTTGTCCTCCTGAACCGGTGGCTTGGGCAGCAGTTCGAGCTGGGTCACGCTCTTCGCACCCTGGCGGTTCGACGTGCCGACGCAGTCGGAGCCGGTGTCACCGCCGCCGATCACGACGACGTGCTTGCCGCCTGCCTTGATCTGCTCCTTGAGTTTGTCGCCGGCATTGACCTTGTTCTGCTGGGGCAGGAACTCCATCGCGAAATGCACGCCGTCGAGTTCGCGGCCAGGGATGGCGAGATCGCGCGGTACTTCTGAACCGCCGGCGAGAACGACCGCGTCGAATTCGGCCAGCACCTGGGCCGGATCGAGCTTGGTCTTCGCATCCGAGCCGACTCCGTGGGGGAGTGCCCCTTTGCCGACATAGGTGCCGGTCTTGAACACGACGCCTTCGGCCTTCATCTGCTCGACGCGGCGATCGATGTTGCCCTTGTCGAGCTTGAAGTCGGGGATGCCGTAACGCAGCAGGCCGCCGAGGCGGGAGTTCTTCTCGAACACGGTTACGTCGTGGCCGGCGCGCGCGAGCTGCTGGGCCGCGGCGAGTCCGGCGGGACCCGAGCCGATGACGGCAACCTTCTTGCCGGTCTTGCGCTCGGCGGGCTTGGGCTGAACCCAGCCGTTTTCCCAGGCCTTGTCGATGATCGCGTGCTCGATTGACTTGATGCCGACCGGCGCTTCATTGATGCCCAGCGTGCAGGCCGCTTCGCAGGGGGCCGGGCAGATGCGGCCCGTGAACTCCGGGAAGTTGTTCGTCGAGTGCAGCACTTCGATCGCGCTCTTCCAGTCCTGCTGATAAACGAGATCGTTGAAGTCCGGGATGATGTTGTTGATCGGACAGCCGTTGTTGCAGAACGGCGTGCCGCAGTCCATGCAGCGCGCGCCCTGGATCTTCGCCTCTTCATCCGTCAGGTGGAGCGTGAACTCCTTGAAGTGCTTGACGCGGGTTTCGGTGGCTTCGTGGCCTTCCTCGACGCGCGCATATTCCTTGAATCCGGTGACTTTACCCATTTTCGTTTTCTCCGGTTCTTGATCAGGCGGCGGTCGCGGAGGCGGCAGCGGCCGCCATTTCCTTGAGCGCACGGCGGTATTCCTTCGGCATCACCTTGACGAAGGCGGAACGGGTCTGTTTCCAGTTTTCGAGCAGGGTCTTGGCCTGGAAGCTTCCCGTATAGCGGAAGTGGTGCTCGATCAGCTGGCGCAGGATCGCTTCGTCGGTCTGCTGCTCGGCTCCGCGCTTGAGCGAATGCCATTCGACGGGGCTGGAGTTCGCCTGCTGCACGGCGCTTTCCTGCAGGGCTTCGACATCGACCATCGTCAGATTGGCGCGGCTCGCGAACGTGCCGTTCGGGTCATAGACATAGGCGACGCCGCCCGACATGCCGGCTGCGAAGTTGCGCCCGGTCTCGCCGAGCACGACGACGGTGCCGCCGGTCATGTACTCGCAGCCGTGGTCGCCACAGCCTTCGACGACCGCCGCCGCGCCCGAGTTGCGGACCGCGAAGCGCTCGCCGCCGACGCCGTTGAAGTACGCTTCGCCGCCGGTCGCGCCGTAGAGCGCGGTGTTGCCGATGATGATGTGCTCGGGACCGAAGCCGCGGAAGTCGTTGGGGCTGCGCACGATGACGCGGCCACCGGCGAGGCCCTTGCCGACATAGTCGTTGCCGTCGCCGACCAAGTCCAGCGTCACGCCATGGGCCAGGAAGGCGCCGAAGCTCTGCCCGGCCGTGCCGGTCAGCTGGATGTGGATCGTATCCTCGGGCAGGCCGGTGTGGCCGTGGCGCAGCGCGACTTCGCCGGACAGCATCGCGCCGACCGAGCGGTTGACGTTGCGGATCGGCGAGATGAAGGAGACCCGCTCGCCGTTCTCCAGGGCCGGTTTGGCCTGTTCGATCAGCTTCAGATCGAGCGCTTTTTCGAGCGCGTGATCCTGGGCCGCGATGCAGCGGCGCGGCACATCCTTGCCGGCGTCGGGGATCAGGAAGATCTTGCTGAAGTCCAGGCCTTGAGCCTTCCAGTGCGAGATGGCCTTCTTCTTGTCGAGCAGGTCGGCGCGGCCGATCATTTCCTCGACCTTGCGGAAGCCGAGCTGAGCCATGATCTCGCGCACTTCCTCGGCGACGAAGAAGAAGTAGCGGACCACGTTCTCGGGCTTGCCGGTGAACTTCTTGCGCAGCTCCGGATCCTGGGTCGCGACGCCGACCGGGCAGGTGTTCAGGTGGCACTTGCGCATCATGATGCAGCCTTCGACGACCAGAGGCGCGGTCGCGAAACCGAACTCTTCGGCGCCGAGCAGCGCGGCGATCGCGACGTCGCGACCGGTCTTCATCTGGCCGTCGGCCTGGACGACGATGCGGCTGCGCAGACCGTTCAGCACCAGGGTCTGCTGGGTCTCGGCGAGGCCCAGTTCCCAGCAGGAGCCGGCGTGCTTGATCGACGACAGCGGCGAAGCGCCGGTCCCGCCATCGGCGCCCGAGATCACGACGTGGTCGGCCTTGCACTTCGAGACGCCGGCGGCGACGGTGCCAACGCCGACTTCGGAGACCAGCTTGACCGAGATGCTGGCGCGCGGATTCACGTTCTTCAGATCGTGGATCAGCTGCGCGAGGTCTTCGATCGAGTAGATGTCGTGGTGGGGCGGGGGCGAGATCAGACCGACGCCGGGCACCGAGAAGCGCAGGCGGCCGATGTACTTCGAGACCTTGCCGCCGGGCAGCTGGCCGCCTTCACCGGGCTTGGCGCCCTGGGCCATCTTGATCTGGATCTGGTCCGCCGACGAGAGGTACTCGGCGGTGACGCCGAAGCGGCCCGAGGCGACCTGCTTGATCTTCGAGCGCAGCGAATCGCCTTCTTCGAGCACCGTGTCGGCTTCGATCAGCTCATCGCCGATGATGCTCTTGAACGATTCACCCTTCTTGATGAAGATGCCCTTCATCTCGTTCTTGTAGCGCTTCTCGTCCTCGCCGCCTTCGCCGGTGTTCGACTTGCCACCGATCCGGTTCATCGCGATCGCCAGCGTCGCGTGCGCTTCGGTCGAGATCGAGCCGAGCGACATCGCGCCGGTTGCGAAGCGCTTGACGATCTCGGTGGCCGGTTCGACTTCTTCGAGCGGCACAGCCCGGGACGGATCGATCCTGAACTCGAACAGACCGCGCAGCGTCATGTGCCGGCGGCTCTGGTCGTTGATGATCTGCGCGTATTCCTTGTAGTTCTGGAAGCTGCCCGAACGGGTCGAATGCTGAAGCTTCGCGATCGCGTCCGGCGTCCACATGTGCTCTTCGCCGCGGGCGCGGAACGCGTACTCGCCGCCCGCGTCAAGCGCGTTTTCGAGCAGCGGGTCGGCGCCGAAGGCCTGGCCGTGCAGGCGCAGCGCTTCCTCGGCGACTTCGAAGATGCCGATGCCTTCGACGTTCGAGGAGGTGCCCTTGAAGTACTTGTTGACCAGATCCGAGTTCAGGCCGATCGCTTCGAAGATCTGCGCGCCACAGTAGGACATGTAGGTCGAGATGCCCATCTTGGCCATGACCTTGTTCAGACCCTTGCCGACCGCCTTGATGTAGTGCTTGATCGCCTCTTCGGCCGTGATGCCGGGCAGATCCTTGGCGATTTCACGCAGCGTCTCCATCGCCAGATAGGGGTGGACGGCCTCCGCGCCATAGCCGGCGAGCAGCGCGATGTGGTGGGTTTCGCGCGCGCTTCCGGTCTCGACGACGAGGCCGGTCGCGGTGCGCAGGCCCTTCGCGACCAGGTGCTGGTGGATCGCCGAAGTCGCCAGCAGGGCCGGGATCGCGACGTTCTGTGCATCGATCTTGCGGTCGGAGACGATCAGCACCGTGTAGCCGGATTTGACTGCGTCTTCGGCTTCGGCGCACAGCGAGGCGAGGCGTGCTTCGATGCCGTCGCGGCCCCAGGCCACCGGGTAGCAGATCGACAGTTCATAGGATTTGAACTTGTTGTCGGTGTACTTCTCGATCTCGCGCAGCTTCGCCATCTCCTTGAAGTCCAGCACGGGCTGGGAGATTTCGAGGCGCATCGGCGGGTTGATGTTGTTCAGGTCGAGCAGGTTTGGCTTCGGCCCGATGAAGGACACCAGCGACATCACCATCTGTTCGCGGATCGAATCGATAGGCGGATTCGTGACCTGCGCGAAGAGCTGCTTGAAATAGCTGTAGAGCGGCTTGTCCTTGTTCGACATCACGGCCAGAGGCGAGTCGTTGCCCATCGAGCCGATCGCTTCCTCGCCGGCCTTGGCCATCGGCGTCATCAGGAACTTGATGTCTTCCTGCGTGTAGCCGAAGGCCTGCTGGCGGTCGAGCAGCGAAGCGTGTGCTTCGGCGCCCGCTTCGTCGGGGCAGGCGATCTCGTCGAGCTTGACCTGGATGCTCTTGATCCACTCGCGGTAAGGCTTCGCGTTCGCAAGCGCGTCCTTGAGTTCCTTGTCGTCGATGATGCGGCCGGCTTCCATGTCGATCAGGAACATCTTGCCCGGCTGCAGACGCCACTTCTTGACGATTTTGCTCTCCGGGATCGGCAGCACGCCGGCTTCCGAGGCCATCACGACCAGGTCGTCGTCGGTGACGAGGTAACGGGCCGGGCGCAGGCCGTTGCGGTCCAGCGTTGCGCCGATCTGCCGGCCATCGGTGAAGGCCATCGCGGCGGGGCCGTCCCACGGCTCCATCATTGCGGCGTGGTACTCGTAGAAGGCGCGGCGGTTCTCGTCCATCAGCGTGTGCTGTTCCCAGGCTTCCGGGATCATCATCATCGCGGCCTGGGCGAGCGAGTAGCCGGCCATCGTCAGCAGTTCGATGCAGTTGTCGAAAGTCGCCGTGTCCGACTGACCTTCATAGGTGATCGGGAAGAGCTTCTTCAGGTCGTCGCCGAGCACGGCCGACTTGAACACGCCTTCGCGCGCGCGCATCCAGTTGAAGTTGCCCTTGACCGTGTTGATTTCGCCGTTGTGCGCGACCATCCGGTAGGGGTGGGCGAGCTGCCACTCGGGGAAAGTGTTGGTCGAGAAACGCTGGTGCACGAGGGCCAAGGCCGAGACGCAGCGCGGATCGGCGAGATCCTTGTAATAGACGCCGACCTGGTTCGCGAGCAGCAGGCCCTTGTAGATCACGGTGCGCGCCGACATCGACGGCACATAGTATTCCTTGCCGTGCTTCAGCCCCAGGTTCTGAATCGCGTGGCTGACCGTCTTGCGGATCACATAGAGCTTGCGCTCCAGCGCTTCGGTCACCATCACGTCCGGACCGCGACCGATGAAGACCTGGCGGATCACCGGTTCCTTCGCGCGCACGGTTGGCGACATCGGCATGTCGTGGTCGACCGGAACGTCGCGCCAGCCGAGCAGAACCTGGCCTTCGGCGCGCACCGCGCGTTCGAGCTCCTGCTCGCAGGCTTGGCGGGACGCGTGTTCCTTCGGCAGGAAGATCATGCCGACGCCGTACTCGCCCGGAGGCGGCAGCTTCACGCCCTGGGCAGCCATCTCTTCGCGGAAGAGCTGGTCGGGGATCTGGATCAGGATGCCGGCCCCGTCGCCCATCAGCGGATCGGCACCCACGGCGCCGCGGTGATCCAGGTTTTCGAGGATCTTCAGGCCGTTCTCGATGATGTCGTGGCCTTTGTTGCCCTTGATGTGGGCGACAAAGCCGACGCCGCAGGCGTCGTGTTCGTTGGCGGGATCGTAGAGTCCCTGGCGCTTTTGCATGAGAAGCTCCCTTTGCGGCGCGCGAACGCGCAAGGCCGGCTCTGGGCCGGAACTTTGCCACTATAGGGCGAGGGGTTTCTGCGCTCAAGAAAAATAAAACAGGGTCGGAGTAAATTAAATATTCGAACTTCCCGGTTCGGGTTGATAAATGGGGACAGAACAAATGGAGGGTCGTCGGCTCCCGAGCTGCAGTGCCCCGCGCGACAGGGTGGGCAGCCGGGATAACTCCCTGCGCAAGGGCTTTGTCTGAAGGGTGAGTTCGGGTGAAGAGCGAAAAAACGGGATCCGGTCTGCCCGGATCCCGGGTTGGCTACAGTGGGTTTTGACTTACAGCTTGAACTTCGCGAAGTCGGCGCTGATCGAGCCGGCCAGCTTATTGAGCGCTTCGAGGCGGGAGCTCGCATCCTGCAGATCCGCATCGGTCTGCGAGATCCGGATGTTGATCGCCTCGGTGCTCTGCCCCATCTCGGTCGTCGCGGCGCGTTGCTCATTGGTCGCGAGCGCGATATCGCCGATCTTCTCGAGCACCGAGCGCATGCTGCCGGCCATCGCCAGCATCTGCTCTCCGGCCTCAGTGCTCATCTGCGCATTGCCGCTGACCGCGGCGAGCGTGCCCTGCATGTGACCGGCGGCATTGCCGGTCTCCTCGACGATCGCTTCGAGCATGCCGGTGATCTCGACCGTCGCTTTTCCGGTCCGCTCGGCGAGCTTCCTGACTTCGTCGGCGACGACCGCGAAGCCGCGTCCCTGCTCTCCGGCGCGCGCCGCCTCGATTGCCGCGTTCAGCGCCAGCAGGTTGGTCTGGCTCGCGATCTCGCCGATCACGTCGGTAATCGTCCGGATCTGCTGCGAGCGCTGCGCGAGCGTGTCGAGAATCGCGGTGACCGCCTCGACGTTGCTATGGGTCTGCGCCATCTCGCGGGTGATGGCCTGTAGTGCCTCGGCGCTCTGCCGGCTCTGCTCGCCGGTCTCGTGCGCCACGGCATCGGTCTCCTTGGTCGAGGCTGCTATCTCCGAGATGCTGACCGAGACTTCCTCGATCGAGGCCGCATTGGCGCTGGAAATGTCGGAGATGCTGGCCGTCTCGCGCGCGATGCGCTCGACGCTGTCGCGCACCGAGCTGACGCCTTCGGTCAGCTGCAAGGCCTTGTCGCGGACGTTCAGGAAGGTCGTGTTGAGCTGGGTGACGAACTGGTTGAAGGCTTGGGCGGTCTCGGCCACTTCGTCGGAGCCGAAAGCCGGGATGCGCTGGCTCAGGTCCGCCTCGCCGTGCGAGATCTCGCGCATCGCGTCGCGGACCGCGAACAGGCCCTTGAGCTGGCTGCGCAGGAAGACGAGGCTTGCCGCGATCAGCAGGATCAGCAGGATCAGCAGGATCCCGGCCATCTGCCACAGCAGTGCGCGCTGAGGTGCCAGCAACGTCGCCGAGTCGCTGACCGTGACCAGGCTGAACTCGGTGCCGACGACCGGGAAGACCGCGAGCAGTTTGTCACGGCCGTCGAGCGAGAGCTTGCTGAACGCGTGCGTCTTCAGCGCCGAATCGAGCAGATCCGGCGTCAGCGCCGCACCCAGCGCGCTCGCGTCCTGGTTCAGGTACTTCGCATCGGCGTGGGCGAAGATCTTACCCTCGCGATTGACGATGAACGCGAAGCCGTCGCCAGGTAGCACCGTGCGCTTGAGTTCCTCCATGATGCTGGAGATCTCGACGTCGGCGCCGACGACACCAGCGACCTGTCCGTCGATGAGCACCGCGTGGGCGAAGCTCGACACCGCGGAGTGGGTCGCTGCAGCGACCGAAGGCATCTCGACGAAGGTGGCGCTCGGTTGCTGCTGGGCGCGCGACCACCAGTGCCATTTGCGCGGGTCGTTGTTGTCGGGCGGCAGGACGACCTTGTTGGCGTTCTCCTGCGTGCCGTCCGGGTAGGCGACGAACACGTTTGCGAAGCCGCCCGCATCGCGCGCATAGCTTATGTAGGCCGGAAGCGTGGCGTCGTGCGGGATGGGGCGGAATGCGTTCAGCACGGTCGCCTTCGCGCCGAGCCAGTTGCCGACGTGCACGCCGAGAATCGTGCCGACCGAGCGGATCTGGGTTTCGGCGTCGCGCTGCTGTTGCTTTGCGGAAATCAGATAACTGCTGCCGGCGATCAGCAGGCCGGTCAAGGCGACAAATGCCGCCATCGCCAGGATGAGTTTTTGTTGGAGTGATTTGATCATCGGGGAGTCCGTTCTGGATGTTATGAGTACGCAGCTTTGGCTCCGATCATAGCCTCTGGTTCATTTTTCTGAACCAGGGTTTCGGGCTTGACAGTGGATCTCCCCGTATCCGTTCAACGGATCAAGACGATATGGCTTCCCTTCTCTCCCGGTCTGACTTCGAGCCGGGTATCAATCCGCTCCTTGAGCTCGGCGACGTGGCTGATGATGCCGACCAGCCGGCCGCCCTGCTGCAGGCCGATCAAGGTGTCAATCGCGAAGTCCAGGCTCTCCGGATCTAGGGTTCCGAAGCCTTCATCGACAAACAGCGTTTCGAGCTGGATTCCACCGGTTCGCGACTGGACGACGTCGGCAAGGCCCAGAGCCAGCGACAGCGAGGCGAGAAAGCCTTCGCCGCCGGAGAGCGTGTTCGCGGGCCGTGAGCATCCGGTCTGGTGGTCGAAGACCTCGAGATCCAGGCCACCGGCCGAGCGCAGATCTCCCTGGCTTGTGATGCGTTGCAGCGCATAGCGGCTGCGGCTCATTCTCAAGAGGCGCACAGACGCGGCTTCGAGCACTTCATCGAGCAGCGTCGCCAGCACATAGCGCTGGAAGCTGATTCGCCGTGGGTTCGCGCCGTTGGCGATCTCGGCCATCCGGCCGAGCACTGCGTAGCGTGCTTCGATCTCGCTGCTCTGCCTGGCGAGCTCGACGAGATTACCGCTCGCGCGTGCGAGCTCCTCCTTGTCGTGGCGGATCTTCGCGCTTCGGCTCGCCGCGTCAGCTGCGTGTTGTTCGGCGGCGCGCAAGGCTTCGTCCTGGGTGGCCAGGTCCGGCGCAGTCTTGTCCGCGACGGCGACAGTGGCGCGCCGGACCCGATCCGCGGCGGCGGCGAGCGCCTTGCCGAAAGCGGCGCTCTGCTCTTCAAGCGCGAGCAGCGCGTCATCCGCCATCAATGCTTCGCGCCACACGGTTTCGTCGGCAAAACCGTTGCCTGAGAGTCCGGCGACGAAGGCCGCAAGCGCCTGCCCGGCGGTTGTCGCCGCCTCCCCAACGTTTTTCTGCGCGGCATTGAGCGTTGCATTGAGCGCGGCGTTTCGGGCCGAGGCATGCTGTTCCCGGCTTCGCGCGGCGGCGAGCGAGGCGAGCAGGGTGGCTTTCTCTTCGAGCGCTTTGCGCCTTGCCTTGTCCAGCGCTCCGCTCTCACGCAGCGTTTCGGGAACGGCTGCTGTCGCCGCTTCGAGCCGGCCCGCGCAGTCGGCAAGGCGAGCGCGGCACTGCATCGCCAGTGCGTCCTGAGCACGGATCTGCTCCTCCTTCTGCGCCAAGCTGTCGTTTGCAGATTTGAGATGGAGCACTCGCGCGTCGATCTCTGCTGTCGCGGTCAGCGCGGCTTGCCAGGCGAGTTTCGCGGCTTCGGCCTGTTCGCGTAAAGCCGTGGCGTTCATATGGGCGGCATCGCCCAAGGCCTCGGTCAGCAGCGCGAGCCGGCCCTTGGCCTGATCATCCGCGGCTCGGGCTCGCTGCAGGGTGTCCCGGGCGCGCTGCTCGGCGAGTTCGGCGGTCAGGACGGCGCTTCGCGCGGCCTCCAGCGCTTCGTCGCTGACGATTTCGCTGCCCCGATGGGCGGGGGCCGGGTGATCCCTTCCGCCACAGACCGGACAGGGCGAGCCCGTTTCGAGCAGGGCGGCGAGCCGCGCGGCCTGGCCGGCGATCCAGTCGCGCTCGCTGCGGGTGCGCGCCGCGCGCGCGGCGAGGCAAGTCTGACTGGCCGCGGCGAGCTGTGTCTCGGACTCGGCCAGAGTCCGCCCGGCTTCAGAGCATGCGCGCGATGCGGCGCCGAGTTCGTCGAGAAGCCTGATCTGGCGATCGAGTTCTTCGTGGCGCGCCCGGTGAGTGGCTTCGCCTGCTGCGAGCGTCTGTTCGGCCAGCAGTTCCTGCTGCTGAAGCTCGATGCCTTGCGTCAGCGCATCGCGTTCCGTATGCAGCGCACTCAGCCCGCTCTCCGCGACCTTGAAGGCTTCCTCGGCCTTGCTGCGTCCGGATCTGGCCTCGTCCCATCTCGCCCAGGCGTCGCTTGCGGCTTCCAGTTCGGTAACTCGGCGCTGCGCCGCTTCGCGTTCGCTCTCGCGCGCATCTTCGGCGGCGAGCGCCTGTCTGGCGCTCTGCGCATCGGCATCGGCCTCGCGTGCAGCGCTCTGTGCGCGTGCGAGTTCCGCCGCTTTCGCGCTTTGCGCGGCGAGGCTGAGCGCTCGGTGCTGATCGAGGGGGCGCAGAATCTCTGCCCGGCGGGCCAACGTTATCCGCGCGCAACGCGCCATCTCTTCGTCCCGGCGGGAATTGAGTTCGGCGTGGGCCTGAACCGATGCATCGCGTTCGGCGAAGAGAAGGGCGGTCTGCCGTCCGGCTTCCCGCGCGGCCCTGGCTTGGGCGAGCGACTCGCGGGCGGCATTTTCCTCGGTTTCGGCGCGGGAGAGCTCGGACGAGCGCGCCGCGAGCGCTTCGTCCAGCGCGGCTTCGGAATCCGCCTGAACCTGGTTCAGGATACCTGTACGCTGCTCGTTGAGCTGCTGGACCTGGCTTACCAGACCGGACGAAGCGTCCTTCAAGGCGCGCTCCACCCGCGAGTAGAGTTCGGTGCGGAACAGCCGCTCCATGATTGCCTGGCGGCCTTTCGAATCGGCGCTCAGCACTTCGCGGAAGCGCCCCTGGGGCAGCACGATCAGCTGGCGGAACTGGGCGCCATCGAAACCGATCAGCTCGCGAACCCGCTCGCTGACCTTGTTGCTCTGCTGGACGAGCGGTGCCCAGTCCTCGTCCTTCCAAACATAGAGCTCGGCGCTCGCGGCGACTTCGACCCGGCCTTCGCCGCGCAGCTTGGGCCGGCTCTGGGCCGGGCTGCGCAGGACGCGGTAGCGTGTGGCACCAAGCGAGAACTCGAGTTCGACTTCGGTTGCGAGATCCGGCGCAGCGTGGTCCGAACGCATTGCGCGTGCGTCGCGCTCGCCGCCCGACGTGTCGCCGTAGAGCGCGAAACACAGCGCGTCAAGCAGAGTCGTCTTGCCGGCGCCGGTCGGGCCGTGGATCAGAAAGAAAGAGCGTTCGCCCAGTTTTGTGAAATCGACGATTTCGCTGCCGGCGAAAGGTCCGAAGGCCTGCATCCTTATCTTGAGCGGTCTCATGCCGACCTGCCTTCCGGATCCAGCGTGCGCAGCACTTCAGCGAAAGCCGCGCGTCGCGCGTCATCCATCTCCTCGTCCGCGACGTCGCTGAGGAAGGACGCGAAAAGCGCGCTCGTGTCGAGCTGACGCAGCGCTTCACGGCGGGCGCTGCCTTCGCCGCTGCGCGCGAGTACCAGCCGCTCCAGCGACAGCGCGTTCGGGTAGAGCTCGCGCAGCCGGCTCATCGGGTCGAGCAAGGCGCCTGCGTCGGTGAGCCGGGCATGGACATAATCTTCGGCATGGGGGTCGCTGCGTCCGCGTTCGATCAGCTCGGCCAGCGAGCCTTCGAGCACGCGCAGGTCGCGCCGCGGCGGGAGCGCGATCGCCTCGACCGAGACGGAACCGGCTTCGTCGAGTTCGACGAGCGAAACCGATTTTGCGTGCGCGACTTCGGACAGCGAATACTTCATCAGCGAGCCCGAGTAGCGCAGCCGTCCTGCCGCGAGGCTCTGGGCCTGATGCAGGTGGCCCAGTGCGACATAGTCGAAACCCTTGAAGACTTCGGCTGGAACCGCGCCGCTGCCGCCTATCGACAGAGGGCGCTCCGATTCGCTCTCCTCGCCGCCGGAAACGAAAGCGTGGGCGAGCAGCACGCTGCGCCGGGCGCGCCCAGAGCGGCCGCGGATCGCGTCGAGCTGAAGGCGCATCGCCGCGGCGTGATCGAGCGTGCTCTCGCTGCCGTGGATGGACCTGACCACGGCCGGTTCCGCATAGGGCAGCGCGAACAGATCGACTTCGCCGTGCCGATCGGCGAGCCTCAGCTTCAAGGGCGAGCCCGCCTGACCAGCGACATGCAGACCTTGTCCGGCGAGCAGTTTCGCGCCGAAGCCGAGGCGTTCGCCGCTGTCGTGATTGCCGGCGATCATGACGACCGGAACGCCGAGTCCCTGCACGATATCGGACAGCGTCTCGTCGAGCAGCGCAACCGCGTCGGCGGGGGGCACGGCGCGGTCATAGACGTCGCCGGCGATCAGCACCGCGTCGGGCTTGATGTCGCGGACGCGCGCGACGAACTCGCGCAGCAGGTGGGCCTGATCCTCGATCAGGCTGTGGGCGTTGAAGATCCGCCCGAGGTGCCAGTCGGCGGTGTGCAGCAAGCGCATCGTTTCTCCTCTTTGACGCGCATTGTCTCCTAGCTTCGCGCCAGGACGTTCTGCCGGTGGAGCGATATCTGCCCATCCGTTCTGCGCAGAGCTTCAACGGAGCGGCCCGTGGCGTAGAGCTATTCCTGACCCGGCGCAGTGATCGATCGAGCGAGTCCAGCGGTGAACTGCACATGTCGCCCGTATCGCCAAAAAGCGGACGGGCCCGCACGCGCGAGCCCGTCTCATCAAGCGCATCGCGCCAAGCTCACTACTTCACCGTGACGAATATCGGGTTGGAATAAAACCAGAGGCTGGCATAGTTTCGATCGTTGATGTCATTGAAGCGCTGAGAGTTGTCAGCCGTGGTGATCAGCTGATCCGGTTGAGGCTCGCCACCGGAGGTCTGGCCGTTCACATCGGTACCCAGGTTGGTGCCGCGCAGGCGGAAATATTGGCTTTTGCTGGCAGTGGTGGTGTAGCTCACCGTGTAGTAACCATTGGCATCCGCCTTCCAGTCCGCGCGCGTGAAACGCTTGATTACCCTGGTCGTCGGGTTGGTCGCCACGCTATAGGCGCTCGAGCCAGGGCTGGCTTTGCCAGTCACATCGCCGGCAATCAGGTCGATGTGATCGACCACGGGAACGCCGACGAAGTTGCCACTATTGATCGGCTTTTCATAGTTGTTCTTGGCGGGGCTCTTGAAACGGATGGTCAGAGTGACTGGAGCTCCGCTCGCCACGGAGAGATCGCCCCCCATCTCTTTTTTGCCCGAACCGCTGGCGGCACTGAAGTCGAGAGCGTTGATCAAGTCACCGAACACCGCGAACATTTTTCCCGAACGCAAACCCTCGAGAAGGCCTTTGACGTCCTTGCTCTTGGACCACACATAGTTTTTCGCGTATTCGCCGGGGAAGTAGCCACTGCTGTATTGCGTGGTGGTTTTGAAGTGGCTGTCGGAATTGGCGGTTGTCCAGATGTGGCGGCCTTCACCGAGCAGCGCATCCCAGACGCCGCCGAGCTTGGCGACAAAGTAGTCGGCCCCTCCGTAGGTGCGGTTGGGCAGGTAGGCGTCGGTATAGGGCTTGTCATAGCCACCGCGATTCGGCTCCATCTGATTGCCGGGCATGCCCTCGATGGTAAAGAGGAGATCGGGGGCCAAGTCATTGAAGGAGCGCAAATCACTGATGGTATAGACCGGCTTGCGTGATGGGTGATTCAACTGCATGAAGCTGGTGGTCGGATAATTGGTCTTGAGCCAAGCGATGCCCTGCAGCGCATCAGCCGCTGTGCTGTTATACCGGGTGCTGCCGAACTTGGTCTTCCACGCCGCTACGCTCGCGCTATCGAAGGAACTCTCCGCCAGTGTGGAAAAGAAATACTGGAAGGCCTTGAACCCATCAGTATCCGCAACCAGTGTTTTTCCATCCGCGCCAGTCTTGAAGATGCCGACGTTGATGTGATCGTGGGTCGGCATGTCCCATTCCGAGAGCGAGAAGATGTTCTTGTCCGCATATGTGCCTGCGGCCTGCAGGGCCTGAATGCGCGGAATCTCGTATTGCTCCATGCCTTGAGCAAACGGAATGGCCGTCTTGAGCGTGTTGCCATCATTGTCGCGAGACGAGGATCGCAGGTGATTGCTCACTGCCAGCCAGTCCAGGCCATACGAACTGAAGGCCTTGCTCAGCACTCGGTCCAGCGTCTGCGATACATCCGCGTCGTCGGATTGAACCGTGTGGCTGTGCAGATCACCTACCGTCCATTGACCGACCTCCGTTGTTGGGCTGTCTTCGCTGTTGCCGCAGGCGGCCAGTGCTGCGCCCAGGATCAGCGCAGGCAGAAGGCGCAGAGAATGCGCGAAGAAGGGCTTTTGATGCTGAAGGAGGTGCGGCATTCCGGGTTCCTGGCTGTGAAGATTGAGCGCGCACGTTGCGCGCTCAATCTTCACGATGAAGCCCGTCGCCGCTACGCCCTTGAAAGACAAGGAATGTAGAGGCGCTCTATGACAAGCCTGTGAACCGCCATGCGCCATGGCGTCGCGAAATCCGACTCCGGAATTCGCCGGCCAACCCGGTTCAGGGCATCGGTGCGAGCAGCGCGGCGAGCTCCTCGGCGCCGAACTTGACCTCGCCGGCCTGGTGCTCGCCGAGGATGCCGGCGGCGAGTTCGGCCTTCTTCTGCTGCAGCGCGAGGATCTTTTCCTCGATGCTGCCGGCAACGACCAGTTTGTAGACGAACACGTTCTTGGTCTGACCGATCCGGTGGGCGCGATCGGTCGCCTGGTTCTCGGCGGCCGGGTTCCACCAGGGGTCGAAGTGGATCACGGTGTCGGCGGCGGTCAGGTTCAGGCCCACTCCGCCGGCCTTCAGGCTGATCAGGAAGACCGGCGCTTCGCCGGCCTGGAAACGGCGCACCGGGGTTTCGCGGTCAGTCGTCGAACCGTCCAGCCTGAGGTGGGCAATCTTCAGTTTGGCGAGTTCGGCTTCGATCAGATCGAGCATCGCCGTGAACTGCGAGAAGAGCAGAATGCGTCGGCCCTCGGCGACCAGGCCGGGCAGCATGTCGCCGAGCAGCTCGATCTTGGCCGAGGCCTTGACCTTGCGGGCCGTCTCGCTCTTGAGCAGGCGTGGATCGCAGCAGACCTGACGCAGTTTGAGCAGCGCGTCGAGGATCGCGATCTGGCTGCGCTGGAAGCCTTTTGCGGCAATCGTCCGTTGCACGGTTTCGTCGACGGTCGCCCGGACGGTCTCGTAGAGGTCGCGCTGGGCCGAATCGAGTTCGACGCTGCGTACGACGATGGTCTTGGGCGGCAGCTCGGTCGCGACTTCCTCCTTGCGTCGGCGCAGGATGAAGGGCTTGACGCGGCGGGCCAGCAGTTCGCGGCGCAGGCTGTCGCCGTGCTTTTCGATCGGCGTGCGCCAGGTGCGGCTGAAGTCGGCGCTGCGGCCCAGGAAACCGGGCAGCAGGAAGTCGAACTGGGACCAGAGCTCACCGAGGTGGTTTTCGAGCGGAGTGCCGGTCAGGCACAGGCGGTGCCGCGCATCGATGGTTCGTATCGTCTCCGCGGCGCGGCTTGCCGCGTTCTTGACCGTCTGCGCCTCGTCGAGGATCAGGCAGTGCCAGCGCTGTTCCGCCAGGACTTCGGCGTCGCGCCAGATCAGCGGGTAAGTCGTCAGCACGACGTCAAAATCGGCAATCTCGGCGAAATGTGCGGCGCGTTGCGGGCCATGCAGGGCCAGCACCTTGAGCGCCGGGGCGCAGAGCTGGGCCTCGCGGCGCCAGTTGAAGACCAGGGAGGTCGGCAGCACGATCAGCGAAGGCCTGTCCATGCGCCCGGCCAGCTTCTCGGTCAGCAGGTGGGCCAGGGTCTGGGCGGTCTTGCCCAAGCCCATGTCGTCGGCGAGGATGCCGGCGAGGTTCTGCTCGCGCAGATACTGCAGCCAGCCCAGTCCTTCGAGCTGGTAAGGTCTCAGGTTCAGCGCAAAACCTTCCGGAGCCGGGACGGCCGAGGGACTGCCCGCCCTGAGCAGCCGGTCCGCCAGCGCGGCGAGGCTATCCGGGCCGTGGAAGAGCCAGTTTCCGTCCTCGGCCAGAGCGCGTACGCGCTGCGCGTCTTCCGGGGGCAGGCGCAGCTCGACCTTGTCGCTGCTGTCGAAGAGGTCGATCAGCGTGCGCGCCAGTGGCTTGATCCGTCCGGCCTGGGCGTGAACCACATCGCCTTCGGGCAACAGCAGCTCTATGTTCTCTGCGTCGTCTATCCGGTTGAGGCGGTCGGGATCGAGCCAGCGCGAATCGCGCGCGAACAGTGCCGAGAGCAGCGGCGCGAGCGGCAGGCGCCGGCCTTCGACGGTGATCCCGAGGTCCAGCGAGAACCAGCCGTTTTCTTCCTCATCGACGTCGGCGTGCCAGCTCTCGACGGCGAGGCGGCGGTGGCGAAAGCCGGGAGGCACTTCGATCTTCCAGCCTTCCTCGATCAGTTCCCTGGCGCCGGCCGCCATGAACTCCGGCCAGTCCTGTTCGCTGGCGAGACCCATCATCGCCGCCGGATGCGGCGCGGAATTGCGCAGCTGCAGCGCATGGACGGGAACGGGCTTGAAGCCGGCTGCGGCGAGGCGGGCCAGGAAGCTCTGTTCGACCGCTTCGTCGCGAACGACGCGGACGGTCTCGCCCGAAGCCAGTGTGAAGAAGGCGTGCGTGTCGCCGGTGATCAGCTCGACTTCGCCATAGCGGAAAAATGTCTGCGCGTAGTCGAAAGTGCCGATGTCGTAGCGGTGGCTGTAGTCGCGGTAATGGCCGATGCTCCAGACCGGAACGCTGCCTATCCTCAGCACCGGGTGAGGGCCATCGGCGATCTGGCGCAGCGTGGCTTCCGGGTCCTGGTCGGGAGAGGGAACTTCGGGCGCCAGTTCGCGCAGCGCTTCGGCGACGATGCTCCGGTCGCGTTTGCCCAGAGGCGGCAGCGCGAGCAGATGCTGCAGCACGGGGGCGGGAACCGCGCTCTCCAGTCTGCCCCAGACCCCGTTTGCGGCGTCGATATAGCAGCAAGGTGAGCCGGGAATGACCTGAAGATCGTTGCGTTCATCGCCGAGGTGGGGGCGCATCTTCCCGCGAGCGTCCAGTCGCCAGTCGAGTTTTGCCTCGCGCACTGCACCCTTGGAGAGCTGGAGCAGGCCTTCGCTGCCGATCAGAAAGCAGCGCCCGGTCGCTGACAGCGCGCGCAGCGTCGCTTCCGGCGCCTTGTCGGTCAAGGGAATCGGTGTCCAGTCCCGGCCCTTGGGGCGCTGGGTCCAGATCTGGCGCAGAGCCTGCAGATCGGATTCAGAGACGAAGGAGGGCGGTGCGACAAGCGTCCGCTCGATGTTGTTCCAGTCGCTGGCGCTCGCTGACGGCGCGCCCTCCTCATCCATCTTGCCCTTGCGCATCCTCACTTCGGCCTGGCCGGTCTGCGCGTTGTGGCTCAAAAGGTAGAACAGCATTTCGCTGTTTGCCTTGCTGGCTTTTCGGGGAGGAGTCTGCTTGATGCTGCGCAGCGCCTCGATCCAGGCCAGCACTCGGGGGTTCAGCCGGTTCGGGTCGGCGCGCATCTCGAGCGCGGCGAGCAGCGTCGCCGCCGCGTGCTTGCAGCCGAGTCCGACCGGGCACGAGCACTCCATGTACGGAGTCCAGTTGCCGCGGATGTCGCGGAAGAAGCGGATCGCGACCAGGTAGGGCTGGGCCGCAGTGCCCTGGACCGCGGCGGTGATCGAGTCGGCTTCTATCGCCAGATCCGCGACTCTCGCGACATAGTCCTGAGCCTTGCGGATCTCGCTGGGCGCACACCAGCGTTCGACGTCCTTGCGCGTATAGACTTCTGCGGGCTTGATCGGATTCACGAAAACGACGGGGGCTGAGATGAACCGTCCATTCTATCAAGCTGTCAGCGAAGTGCCCGCTCGGGGGCGAAGCTCAGGATGCGCCCCGTGCCGGAGCTTTAGTTGGCCGGGCTGAGTCCTTCCGCGGCGACGAAGTCTTTCCATTGGCCGGAGAGGTGGGCGATCAGCTGGTCGAACTCGTCCGGCGAGATCGGGCTGCGCGGCGAGAAGAGCGGCCCCAGCGTGTATTCGCAGTCTTTCTTCTCGCCGACGATCAGCCGGGAGGCGAGTGCGGGGTCGGCCGCGAGCAGCCGTCCCAGATAGGATTTGGTGGTGATGCCCTGCGCGGATTTGCCGCTCAGCACCTGCTCCAGGACCAGCGCCGGTTTCGCGACGAAGTAAAGCTCGGGGCCGCCCCCGGTCAGCGCGCGCTGGCCAGAGAAACCGTAGTGAAAGCCGAACACGGCGACCCGGGTGTGGGCCGAAGCGAAGAAGGACTGATCGCGGCCGGGCGCCGAGCGCGCGATCGAAAGCTCGGCATCGCGCAGCAGAGGCCGACCGATCCGGATTTTCGAAGCGTTCCAGCTCCACTGCGGATTCTCGAAGGCCATCATGTCGAAGACCCCCGCATCGAGCTCGATGTAACGCCGCCGCGCCGAAGTCCGCACCAGTACGAAACGCCAGCGATCCTGGTGGCTGTTGAGCAGCGCGAGAAAGCGCGGAGTCACGCCCTGTGTGCCTTCCAGATAGGGCGGGAAGGAATAGGCGCCGACCTTGACGATGGCCGGCGCGGCCCAGCCCGGACCGCTCAGGCCTAGCAGACAGAGCGCGCCCCAGCAGCGCAACAACAGGGATGCTTTCATGCCCGTCTCCTTTTAAGGGCGGTGCCGCGCGTCGGAAATTCCGGACGGAGCGCCTTCATGCTGGGTGAGCGTGGACGCAAATGCAAACCCGCCTTGGCGGACGCCCCCGGGCCGGCGAGAATTCCCTCTTTTACTCAGCTCTGCTGAAATGGGTCTGACGAAGTCCGCTCTGCTGCCCTTCCTGATGTCGGCTCTTCTCGCCGCCGCGCTTGGCTTCGCGTTCACCTGGCGTGAGCCGGCTCCGGCACTCGCGCTGCAGACGCTGGACGGGACTCGCTTCACGCTCGCCGCGCAGCGCGGCAAGGTCGTATTCGTGAGCTTCTGGGCGAGCGGCTGTCCGGCCTGCGTCCGCGAGATGCCGTACCTCACCGCGCTTGATGCGCGTTACGCCGGTCGGGGCTTGCGCAGCCTCGCGGTCGCGGTTCGCGACGAGGATCCCGGATGGGTTCGCGCCTTCGCCCGTCGCCACGCCCTGCCTTTCCCGGTCGCGCACGATGCCTCCGGAGCCGCGGCCAAGGCTTTCGGAGGCGTTGCGCTGACTCCGACCGCTTTTCTGATCGACAGGCGAGGAAGAATCGCGCTGGAGCTCGTCGGCGAACCCGACTGGGGAGCGTTCGAAGAGCGCCTGAAGGCGCTGCTCGCTGAAGCGGACTGAGCCTCAATGTGGCTCGCCGGCCTGCAGCGGAGCGGGACGGGCGGTCGCTGAGCCAGCCTCGCTCTTGGGGCCGGGCACCGTGACGATGCGGCTGCGCTCGGGGTCGAGCTTTTTGCGGGTCTGTCCCTTCGCGCAGGGCTGATCCGTATAGGTGACGCTGCCCGCTGCGACGCATTTGTGCAGATCCGAGCCGACCGGCCGGGCCGGCTCCAGAGGCAGATCCGCCCAATCGGGCTTCTTTTCCGTGAGGGTTTTCGGGGGAGCGAGGTCGCTGGCCTTGTCCAGTATCGCGGGACGGCCGTGTACGAGCCAGAACAGGCTGCCGACGCTGGCGAGGGCGAGCGTGAAGAAGACGATCAGGACGCGCATCGAAAATCGCGAAATGTGACGGGATGTGACAGTCTGGCGGCGGAAGACCGTGTTGTCCAGGCATCCGTTCGCGGGCTTCAGTCGGCGAGGAAGCGCTCGAGCAGCTCGTTCAGGAAGCGTTGGCCGAGCAGGGTCGGGCGTATCCGCCCTTCGCTCGTGTCGAGCAGGCCGTCACGGCGTGCTTCGATCAGCGTTGTTTCGACGGTCGCGAGCGCGAGGCCGGTGCGCTCGACGAACAGCGAGGCGGGGACTCCGTCAGTGAGGCGCAGCGCGTTCATCATGAACTCGAAACCCAGTTCGTCCCGGCTGACCCAACGGCTTTCCTGAACGAAAGATCCGCTGCCTGCCCCTTCGAGGTAGGCGGAAGGATGTTTGTGGCGCATCTCGCGAAGGATGCCTTCCGGCGTGCTCAGCTTGCCGTGGGCGCCCGCGCCCAGGCCAAGATAGTCGCCGAACTGCCAGTAATTGACGTTGTGCCGGCAGCGCTGGCCCGGTTTTGCGAAGGCCGAGGTCTCGTAGTGCTGGTAGCCGGCGCGCGCGAGCCTTTTCTCGACTGCTTCCTGGATATCGGCCGCCGAGTCGTCGTCGGGGAGGCCGGCGGGAGGCGATGCGCCGAAAGCGGTGTTCGGCTCCATCGTCAGGTGATAGCAGGACAGGTGGGGCGGCGCGAACTCGAGCGCGGTCTCGACGTCGGCGAGCGCCTCACCGAGGGACTGGCCCGGCAACGCATACATCAGGTCGAGGTTGAAGGTGTCGAAGTGCTTTGCTGCCAGCTCGGCGGCGCGGCGCGCTTCACGGCCATCGTGGATGCGGCCGATCCGGGTGAGGAAGCCATCCGCGAAGCTCTGGATTCCCAGCGAGAGCCGGGTCACTCCGGCGGCGCGATAGGCGGCGAAGTGCCCCGCTTCGACGGTTCCCGGGTTCGCTTCGAGCGTGATCTCGCAGTCGCCGGCCAGCGGCAGCCTCATCCGTATCCCGGCGAGCAGTCTGTCCAGCCCTTCCGGCGAGATCAGGCTGGGCGTGCCTCCGCCGATGAAGACAGACACCACTTTGCGCCCCCAGACCCGGGGGAGCGCCGCTTCGAGGTCGGCAATCAGCGCCGCCAGATAGGCCTGTTCGGGAATGCCGTCGCGGATCGCGTGGGAGTTGAAGTCGCAGTAGGGGCACTTCCTGACGCACCACGGGAAGTGGATGTACAGGGCGAGCGGCGGCGCCTGGGTCAGACCCGGCCCGGAAGGGGCGGCAGGCTTCAGGGCGACCGGGATCACGCGTCGCTCCATCAAGTGTGGCTCAGCTTCTCGATCAGGCGGCGACAGGCCGTGCCGCGGTGGGACAGCGTGTTCTTCAGCTCCGGCGCCAGCTCGGCGGCGGTCTGTCCGAGTTCGGGCAGCAGGAAGAGCGGGTCGTAGCCGAAGCCCTGGCTGCCGCGTGGAGTATCGATGATCTCGCCGTGCCATTCGCCTTCGGCGATCAGCGGTTGTGGATCCTCGGGGTGGCGCACCAGAACCAGCACGCAGACATAGTGCGCCGAGCGGTCGTTCTCTCCGGCGAGCTTTTCGATCAGCAACGCATTGTTGTTCGCGTCCGACTTGGGTTCCCCGGCGAAACGCGCCGAGTAGACGCCGGGCGCGCCATCGAGCGCCGAGACGCAGATCCCGGAATCGTCGGCGAGCGCCGGCAAGCCGGTGTGGCGCGAGCAGTGGCGGGCCTTTTCGAGCGCGTTCTCGACGAAAGTGCAGTGCGGCTCTTCCGCTTCGGGAACTTCGAACAGCGACTGGGGCAGCACTTCGATGCCCAGCGGTGCGAGCAGCGCGGAGAACTCGCGCAGCTTGCCGGGATTGTTCGAGGCGAGAACGATTCTTTTCATCGCAGTCCTTTCGAAAAGGGGCTCAGCAGGCCAGCGCCTGCTTCTGTGCGGCGATCAGTTCCGAGATGCCCTGGTCGGCGAGTCCGAGCAACGCGTCGAGTTCGGAGCGCGAGAACGGGGCGCCTTCGGCCGTGCCCTGGATCTCGACGATTCCGCCCGATTCGGTCATCACGACGTTCATGTCGGTGTCGCAGTTCGAGTCTTCCACGTAGTCGAGATCGAGCACGGGCTGGCCGGCATAGATGCCGACCGAGATCGCTGCGACGAGTTCCTTCATCGGGTTCGCGGCGAGTTTGCCGGAGGCGACGAGGCTCTCGAGCGCGTCATGCAGCGCGATGCAGGCGCCGGTGATGGATGCGGTCCGCGTGCCTCCATCGGCTTGCAGCACGTCGCAGTCGAGCGTGATTTGGCGCTCGCCGAGCGCCTTGAGGTCGACGATGGCGCGCAGGCTGCGGCCAATCAGACGCTGGATCTCCTGGGTGCGTCCGCTCTGCTTGCCCTTGGCGGCTTCGCGGGCGCTGCGGGTGTGGGTCGAGCGCGGCAGCATGCCGTATTCGGCGGTGACCCAGCCTTCGCCCTTGCCGCGCAGGAAAGGCGGAACGCTCTCTTCGACGCTGGCCGTGCACAGGACGCGGGTATCGCCGAATTCGACGAGAACCGAGCCTTCGGCGTGGCGGGTGAAGCCGCGGGTAATCGCGACGGCGCGTAGCGCCGAAGCGGGACGGCCGCTGGGGCGCGACAGGGGGGTATCAGTCATCATTGTCCTTGGTGGGGCCGTCCGGCCCCGATTCAACGGGAGTATTTGCGGATCGCGGAGTTGATCTCGGCGATCGCCTTTTCGATGTCTTCTTCGGACAGATCGCCGACGTTGGTAGGAGACTGGCCCGTAGCGAAGCCTTCCATCTTGGTCGTGAAGGTCGCGACCGGCATCGTCATCGTCGAGATCGTCGCTGGCGGCGCATCGGTGAAGTCCTCGTGCCATTTCATCGCGATCACCGACAGGTTATCGCAACTGGGGCCGCCCAGCCGTTCGGCGCTGTCCATCAACCGGGGCACGCTCTCCAGCAGATCCGCGGTGCTCAGGTGTGCGATCTCGTCTTCGGCTCCGGCCGGAGCCCAGAGTCCGTCCGTGCACAGCAGCAGCGTGTCACCGGCATAGAGCGGCGTGCGGCGCGAAAACTCGATCTGCGGCGAATGGGTGCCGCCCAGGCAGCTGAAGATCCGGTTGCGCAGCGGATGGGTGGCCTGTTCTCCTTCGCGGATCAGCCCCTGTTCGAGCATGACCTGGACGCGCGAGTGATCGCGGGTGTGGAAGGCGACCTGGCCGTCGCGCAGCAGGTAGAGCCGGGAATCGCCGGCGTGCGCCCAGTGCGCGAGGCTGTTCTGGATCACGCAGGCAACAATCGTCGTGCGCGGAGGATCGGGCAGGTTCTTGTCGAACGCGTAGTCGAGAATCGCGTGGTGGGCATTGGTCAGGACCCGCGACAGGAACATCATCTCGTCGGCAAGAGTTGGCCGCGCTTCGCGCTGAAAGGCTTCGGTGATGTACTGAACCGCGATCTGCGCGGCGATCTCGCCGTGCAGGTGGCCGCCCATGCCGTCGGCAATGACCATCAGCACGGCATCGCGCGAATAGCTGTAGGCGATCCTGTCCTGATTGGAATGGCGTTTGCCGATCCGGCTTTCCTGATAGATGGTGAATTTCATGGGCGAAAGATCAGAGCGCGCAGGCGACTGCCGAGGTTGAGGATCCAGCTTCCGGAACGGTGGCTGTGGGGGCTGTGGTGATGCCGTACTCGCTTGGCGAGTACTTTCTGCAAGGCATAGACGCTTTGCGGGCGCTCTGCCGGATCGAGTCTCAGGCACAGGTCTATCGTGTGCAGCAGCTGTTCCGAGTACTGGCCGCGCCAGCGCCGGCTTGCTGCTTCGAGCTGGTCCTTCTTGACCCGCTCGTCGGAGCGCTGCGGTGGGCAGCCCGCCAGACAGGCATACATGCTGGCGCCGACCGAATAGATGTCGCTCCACGGGCCCAGGTGCTCGCGGTCGCGGAACTGCTCGGGCGCGCAGTAGCCGGGCGTGTACATCGGCTTGAGCATCGGCGCGTCGTTGAGCAGGGTCTGGCGCGCGGCGCCGAAGTCGAGTAGCACCGGAGTGCCGTCGTTGCGCAGATAAATGTTCGAGGGCTTGATATCGAGGTGGAGCAGCTTGTTCGCATGCACTTCGCGCAGGCCGTTCAAGAGCCGGGTGAACACTCCGCGGATGAATTTCTCGCGGATCTCGCCCCGGTTCTTGTTGATGAAGTCCTGGAGCGTGCGGCCGCGTTCGAAAGCCATGACCATGTAGACGGTGCCATTAGCGCGGAAGAAATTCAGCACCCGGACGAGGTTCGGGTGGTTCAGGCTCGCCAGGGCCCGGCCCTCTTCAAAGAAGCACTTCATCCCGTAACGGAAAGCCGCCTGGTGCTCGTCGGGAATCTTCGGTTCGATGTCCCCTTCCTTGCGCAGGGCCAGCGAGTTCGGCAGGTATTCCTTGATGACGACGGGGAGCTCAGAGGGGTCGGTCGCCAGATAGACGATCGAGAAGCCGCCCAAGCTGAGCTGCTGCTCAATTCGGTATTGCTCAAGCTGGAAGCCTGGCGGCAGAGGGCAGTTGGCTTGAGCGGGCATGTAGGGATACGTATGATTCGTCAGGACGTTGATTTTCGGCTTTTTATCACTCCCCTGCAATTATTGCATCCGTCATTTTTGACGGGGCTGTTGGCGGACTCTCCAGATGATTCTCTCTATGACCGGTTATGCGGTCGGCGCTCGCGATGCCGGCCGTGCTCGTTTGAACCTCGAACTGCGCAGCGTCAACTCGCGTTTTCTCGATCTCGTGTTCCGGATGGCCGAGGAGTTGCGCCTTACCGAGCCGGCTCTGCGCGAGGCGATCAGCGCCCGTCTGAGTCGCGGCAAGGTTGAGTGCCGGCTCTATTGGCAGGCGAGTGGAGGGGGGGCCGGTGAGCTTGCGCTCAACGCGCCTTTGCTCGATCAGCTGGCCTCGGCCCAGGATGCTGTCCGCGCCCGCTTCGCTGACGCGAAGACCCTGTCGGTTGGCGAGATCCTCCGCTGGCCGGGCGTGCTGGCCGAGAATGGCCTCGACTTCGCGGCGCTCGCCGACGATGTCGCCGAGCTGGCGGTGGAAGTTATAGACGAGCTGATCGCGACGCGGGCCCGCGAAGGCGAGAAGCTCGCAGCGATGATTCGCGAGCGGGTTGCCGCAATGCGGGCTCTGGTCAGCCAGGCCGAACCGCTGCTGCCGGGCGCGGTCGCCGAATACCAGGAGAAGCTGACGACGCGCTTGCGCGAAGCGGTCGCGACGCTGGACGAGGACAGGGTGCGCCAGGAAGTGAGCCTGTTCGCTCAGCGCGCCGATGTCGCCGAGGAGTTTTCGCGTCTGCGCGCCCACCTCGACGAAGTTGAGCGGGTGCTCAAAAAGGGCGGGCCGGCCGGCAAGAGGCTCGATTTCTTGATGCAGGAACTCAACCGTGAAGCGAATACGCTCGCATCGAAAGCGGTCTCGGGGGCGATCTCGGCGATCGCGGTCGAGATGAAGCTGCTGATCGAGCAGATGCGCGAGCAGGTGCAGAACATCGAATAAGGTTCAAGGATGTCAGGACAACTTTTCATCGTGTCTGCGCCTTCGGGGGCGGGCAAGACCACTCTGGTGCGCAAGCTGCTTGAGCGGGATCGCGAGATCGAACTGTCGATCTCCTTCACGACGCGCGCGCCGCGTCCCGGCGAGCAGAATGGGCGCGACTACCATTTCGTCTCGCGCGAAGAGTTCGAGGCGCTGCGCGAGCGTGGGGACTTCCTCGAATGGGCCGAAGTGCATGGCAATTTCTATGCAACTTCGCGCGTCTGGCTGGAAGCCGAGATGAAGCAGGGGCGTGACGTGCTGCTGGAGATCGACTGGCAGGGTGCGAGCCAGGTGCGTCGCGCGCTGCCCGATGCGATCGGCGTCTTCGTGTTGCCTCCTTCGTTCGAAGAGCTCGAACGCCGCCTGCGCGGGAGGGCCTCGGACGATGACGAGGTGATTCGCCGCCGTCTCGCTGCGGCTCTGGGCGAGATGCGTCGCGTGGACGAATTCGACTACTGTATCATCAACGAAGATCTGGAAACGGCGAGCGCCGACCTGCAGGCGGTGGTTCGTGCCTGCCGGGCCCGCCTGCCGATTCAGAAGCTTCGCCATCCGGCGAGCTTCGGCTTTCTGAAACACGAGGACTGAAGCATGTCTGCTCCGACGCGAATGCCTCTTCCTGGCCGACCGGGCTTTGCCCCGGCCGGCCGTTGAGCGAGGTCTGTCGATGGAAGCTGCGCCGGTTCCCCCCTCTGGCCAGGCCCAGCCCCCCTCCGGACCTCTGCGCCGCGATCCGGATGCAGATCCTTTTGAAGGCATAGATCTTTCAGTACTGCGCGAGCGCGCCAGCGCCTATCTTTCCGCCGAAGACATGGCACTGATCGAGCGTGCTGCGGTGTTTTCCGCGCGCGCCCATTCCGGCCAGTACCGGATCAGCGGAGAGCCCTACATCTCGCACCCGGTCGCGGTCGCCGAAGCGCTTGCCGAGTGGCACATGGATGCTCAGGCGCTGGTCGCGGCGCTCCTCCACGACGTGATGGAAGACACCGAGGTCAGCAAGCAGGCGATCGCCGACCAGTTCGGGCGGATCGCCGCCGAACTGGTCGATGGCGTCTCCAAGCTCGACAAGATCGAGGCGAGGAGCCAGGAAGAGGCCCAGGCCGAGAACTTCCGCAAGATGTTCCTGGCGATGGCTCGCGACGTGCGGGTGATCCTGATCAAGCTGGCCGACCGTCTGCACAATATGCGCACTCTGGGCGCGATGCGCCCGGCCAAGCAGCGCCGCATCGCCCGCGAGACACTGGAGATCTACGCGCCGATCGCGAACCGGCTGGGGCTCAACAGCCTCTACCGGGAGCTCGAAGAGCTCTCCTTCCGCTTCCTGTATCCGATGCGCTACCGGGTGCTGCTGAAGGCCGTGCGCGCCGCGCGGGGCAATCGCCGCGAGATGGTCAGCCGGCTGATGGCAGCGATTCAGGAGAGGCTGCCGCTGTGGCACATCGAGGCCGAGGTATGGGGGCGCGAGAAGCAGGTCTATGCGATCTACCGCAAGATGGTCGACAAGCAGCTGTCCTTCTCCCAGGTGCTCGACATCTTCGGCTTTCGCATCGTCGTCCACGACATCCCCTGCTGCTATCTCGCGTTGGGGGCCTTGCACGAGCTCTACAAGCCGGTTCCGGGCAAGTTCAAGGACTACATCGCGATCCCCAAGGCGAACGGCTATCAGTCGCTGCACTCGACGCTGATCGGGCCTTACGGCACGCCGATCGAAGTGCAGATCCGCACCGACAGCATGCATCACGTTGCCGAGAGCGGAGTCGCGTCGCACTGGCTGTACAAGGATCAGGAAGAGCGGCTGTCGGACATCCAGCAGCGCACCCACAACTGGTTGCAGTCGCTGCTCGAACTGCAGTCGACGTCGGGCGATTCGACCGAATTCCTCGAGCACGTCAAGATCGACCTCTTCCCCGGCGAAGTCTTCGTGTTCAGCCCCAAGGGCAAGATCTTCAACCTGCCCAAAGGGGCGACCGTCGTCGATTTCGCGTATGCGATCCACACTGACATCGGCGATCGCTGTGTCGCGTGCCGGATCAACGGCGACGTGATGCCGCTGCGCACCGAACTCAAGAACGGCGATCAGGTCGAGGTCGTCACCGCCGCGCACGCGAATCCGAATCCGGCGTGGCTCTCCTATGTGCGGACCGGCAAGGCGCGCGCCCAGATCCGCCACTTCCTGAAGACGACCCAGCTCGAAGAGTCGGTCGCGCTCGGCGAGCGCCTGCTCTCGCAGGCGGTCCGCGCGCACGGTATCACACTGAACGTCGTTCCGAAGACGGTCTGGGACAAGCTGCTGCGCGAGGTCGGCGCTCGCGAACGCGCTGAAGTGTTCACCGACCTGGGGCTGGGCAAGAGGCTGCCGGCGATCGTCGCGAAGCGTCTCCTTTGCCTGTTCGAAGCGGCTGGAATCGAAGGCCTGGACGGAGACGTGCTGAAGCCGCGGCCGACCGGTGCGATCCTGATCCGCGGCAGCGAAGGCATGGCCGTCCAGCTCGCCCACTGCTGCCGTCCCATTCCCGGCGATCCGATCGTCGGCCTGCTGCGCAAGGGCCAGGGCATGGAAGTGCATATGAACGACTGCCCCAGCCTGTCGCGCAACCGCAGCGACCGCGAGCGCTGGGTCGATGTCGAATGGGATACCGACAGCGAACGAATGTTCGAGGTCGCGATCCGGGTCATCGCCGAGCATAAGAGGGGGATGCTGGCCAAGGTGGCCAGTGCGATCTCCGAGGAACACGCCGGAATCCAGCACGTCAGCATGGACGGCGAACACGTCACTCATACCCAGATCTACTTCACGATCCAGGTCACCGACCGCCAGCACCTCGCGCGGGTCATGCGCAGCGTGCGCAGGCTCCCCGAAGTCGTCCGGATCGTCCGCCTGAAGTCCTCCGAGACGCCTCCGGAAGCCTAGAGTGCGTGACGGTGCCGGTGCACCGCGTCGACGAGGATTTTGACCTTCTCGGGTTCGCTGTGGCGGGAGATCCCGTGGCCCAGGTTGAAGACATGGCCGGGGTGAGGGCCGAAAGCGTCGAGAACCCGGTTCGCTTCGCGGACGATCGCGTCCTCGCTGCCGAACAGCGCCGACGGATCCAGATTGCCCTGCAGCGCGACCCTGTCGCCGACCCGCCGTCGTGCGTCGGCGATATCGGTCATCCAGTCCAGGCCCACCGCGTCGGCGCCGCAGAGCGCGATCTCTTCGAGCCACTGGCCGCCGCCCTTCGTGAACACGATCACCGGCACGCGCTCACCGTCCTGCTCGCGGCGCAGCGCGGCGATCACGCGGCTCATGTAGGCGAGCGAGAACTCGCGGTAGGCGTGGGGGCTCAGCATGCCGCCCCAGGTATCGAAGATCTGCACGACCTGGGCTCCGGCCGAGATCTGCGCGTTCAGATAGGCGCTGACCGCATCGGCGGTGACCTCGAGGATGCGATGCAGCAGGTCGGGGCGCGCGAACATCATCGTCTTCAGATGGCGGAAATCCGGCGAGCCGCCGCCTTCGACCATATAGCAGGCCAGCGTGAAGGGGCTTCCCGAGAAGCCGATCAGCGGAACCGAACCGGAGAGCGCCCGACGGATTTCGGCGACGGCATCGAGCACATAGCGCAGAGGGCCGTCGGGATCGGGGGCGGTGAGCGCGCGGATCGCCGCCTCGTCGCGCAGAGGTCGTTCGAAGCGAGGGCCTTCGCCGTCGGTGAAGTAAAGGCCCAGTCCCATTGCATCGGGCACGGTCAGGATGTCCGAGAACAGGATCGCGGCGTCGAGCGGGAAACGCTCCAGCGGCTGAAGGGTTACCTCGCAGGCCAAGGCCGGATTCTTGCACAGCGTGAGGAAGCTGCCGGCGCGGCTTCGGGTCGCGCAGTATTCGGGCAGATAACGGCCGGCCTGACGCATCAGCCACAGTGGCGTGTATTCGGTCGGCTCGCGGCGCAGCGCACGCAGCAGAGTGTCGTTGCGGGGGCGGGTCATGGATTTTCCGGGGTAAAGCCTGGAGCTTACAGGCGGCGCAGCAGCATAGCCGCGAGAGCGGTGAGCAGCAAGCTCAGGCCCAGTGCGATCCGGATCTCGCGGCGGCCTATCCGTATCCTCAGGTCGCCCGGAAAGCCGTTCGGAAAGCGCCGGCGCAGCGCCGGGCTGCTGGCGACGATCGAGACGACCAGAGAGACCAGGAGCCACTTGAGCATCAGCTCCGCTCCGGACGGTGCAAATAATTTGCAAATGGTATCGGAAAGCCTGGGCTCATATGCCTATGTTGTGAATACGCGACAGCGAAAAAGTCCTGTCGCAGAGGGCGCTTGCGGCTGTTCTTGGCGATCGCGAAGATGCTTGTCGTGGACGCTGCAAAGTTTGAATCGCGGCGGTCGGCTACACGATTATGCGCTCAGGAAACGATGTCCTGTCCGGTTGCGGGGACGGCTGGAAGAGGGGCGGGTTCCATGGGGGGGGCGACGATCATGGAAACAGGGAACAAGAAAATGTTCGACGAATTCGGTCAATTCGCAGAAGAAGTGCTCAACGCCAGCGGTCTGCCTCAGGAGCTGGTCGAACAACTGGGTATCAGGGATGGAGTTCAGGCGGCAGCCCGTGGCGCGGGCCCGGTTGCGGATCCCGATGATTTTCTGGCGCAGATCTATCTGAATCAGGAGTGATCTGGCCTCAGTAGTGGCCGTGCTCGGCCTCGCTGATCAGCCAGTCGCGCAGCGGCGGGAAACCGTCGCGGCAGGCGGCGTCGTCGCGATAGACGAGGTAATAGGACAGGCGAAGCGAAGTGTCGACGTCGAAGGGCCGGATCAGGCGGCCGGCCGCGACGTCGTATTCGACCAGGATGTCCTGGCCCAGCGCGACTCCCTGGCCGTCGATCGCGGCCTGAAGCGACATCAGCGCATCGCCTAAGCCCAGGCCTCGGGCTGAAGCTTCGCCGTCCAGCCCCACTTCGTCGAACCACTGTCGCCAGTCGGGTTGGTGCGCAAGGCGCTGACCGCGTTCGTGCAGAAGGGTATGGGCGAGCAGGTCGGTCGGCCGGTTCAGGGTCTCTTTCAGGATCGGGCTGCAGACCGGGAAGAAGCGAGTCGTCGCGAAGCGTTCCGATTGCACGCCGGCTTCGGCGTGGCGCCGCTCGGCGATCAACAGATCCAGAGCGTCGACTCTCTGCTGTTCGGGGTCGGTGACGACTTCGACGCGCAGTTCGGGATTGGCATTGAGGAAACGGTAGAGGCGGGGAATCAGCCACTTGCTGCCCAGACTGGCCGGAACGCCGATGCGCAGCGGCCGGGTTGAATCGTCGAGCAGAAGCTCGGTGGCTTGCTGAACCGAGCGGAAGGCTTCGCGTATCCGGGGCAGATAGTTCTCGCCGGCGCTGGTCAGCAGCAGCTGATTGTTGCGCCGGTCGAAGAGCTTGAGCCCGAGAAACTCCTCGAGCTGCTTGACCTGATGACTGACCGCAGCATTGGTTACGCACAGCTCCGCCGCGGCGCGCGTGAAGCTCATGTGCCGGGCCGCGACTTCGAAGACGCGCAGGCCGTTCAGAGGAGGAAGCCGTTTGTTGGGCGTCATGCGTCTAATCTGGTTAAACGTTTCATTCAATATTCGTAGTTTGCCATCCATTTCGCCACAGTCAAGCATTCCGGGGGGCATTTGTTGCGTGTTTGACGCAGGATAAACCTGCCAAAACAAGCATGTACTTGCGTTTTGCGCGACTTGTCCGCTGAAACGAGTTTTGGTTTAACGTTATACATACTCAGTAAGACATCACAGGCTTTGCGGCTCTGCCGCGGCCGAAACAGAGGAGACGATGAAAATGAAGAAGGCTTGTCTGGTCTGTGGTCTGTTGCTGGCGCTGAGCGCCTGCGGCGGAGGAGGAGGCGATTCGGGCGGTGGCAGCGCTTCCGCGGGGGCGTCGGGGAGCGAGGTGAGCGTGCCGAGCACGTTTGCGAAAGGCGCCGATGTCAGTTGGGTGAGCGAGGAGGAGGCGGCAGGAAAGGTCTTCAGCTCAAGCACGGGGGTCGCGACCGATCCCTTCGTGCTGCTGAAGAACCTGGGAACGAATGCGATCCGGCTGCGCGTCTGGGTCGATCCGGTCGGCGGCTGGAACGGCAAAGCGGACGTTTTGGCCAAGGCCAGGCGTGCTGCGGCTCAGGGCATGAGGCTGATGATCGACTTCCACTACAGCGACACCTGGGCGGATCCCGCACATCAGACCAAGCCGGCGGCCTGGGAAGGCCACAGTCTTAGTCAGCTCAAGGATGATGTCTATGCGCACACTTACGATGTGCTGAACACCTTGAAGAGCGCAGGCCTCACCGTCGAATGGGTGCAGGTCGGCAACGAGATCAACAGCGGCATGCTCTGGCCCGAAGGCAAATACACGAACTTCGACCAGATGGCCGGTCTCGTCAACAGCGGCTACGCGGCGAGCAAGGCCGTCTATCCGGATGCGAAAGTCGTGCTCCATCTCGCCAACGGCCAGGACAACGCTGTTTTCCGCTGGTTCTTCGATGCGCTCAAGGCGGCCGGGGGCAACTGGGACGTGACCGGCATGTCGCTGTATCCGGGAACGAGCGACTGGCAGACTTACACGGCGAAGCTCTCGACCAACATGGCCGACGTGGTCTCGCGCTACGGCAAGCCGGTCGTGATCGCCGAGATCGGGATGGATTGGCAGCAGGGTGCGACGGCGAAGGCTTTGATGGCCGACGTGATGACCCGAGTCGCCGCACTCGGCGACAACGGTCTCGGAGTCTTCTATTGGGAGCCGGAAGCCTGGCCAAGCTGGAATGGCGGCTATACGCTGGGGGCGCTGAACAACTCCGGGCAGTTCACCGAAGCGCTCGATCCGTATTGAGGAAAGACGCCCTCCCCGGGTTTGCCCAGGGGAGGGGTTTGACCGTTCAGTCGCGGCTGCGTCGCACGCGCCCGGTCGAGGCGCGGACGACCAGTTGGGGCGTCGAGGTGACGAGCATGCGCGGAACCTGCTTCTCGCCGTCAGCGATCACTTCCATCATCAGCTGCACGGCAAGTTCGCCGGCTTCATCGATCGGTACAGAGACCGTGGTCAGTGCCGGCCTGACCTGATGCGCGAACTGGATGTCGGTGATGCCGATCACCGACAGGTCGGCCGGCACTTCGAGTCCCAGGTCGGCGGCGGCCTGCAGCACGCCCAGCGCGGGCAGGTCATTGGAGACGAAGATCGCGGTCAGATCGGGAACCGCGGCGAGCAGGCCGTGGGCCGCGTTGCGCCCGGCGTCTATCGTGTCGTTCGTGAAACGGACGTCTTCGGGCGGGTGGGCGATTTCCGCGCGCGCCAGCGTGTCGCAGAAGCCCTTGTAGCGCCACTGATGGTTGCCGGTCGGTTCGCTGCCGACGACCGCACCGATGCGCTGATGGCCCAGCTTGATCAGGTGTTCGGCGGCGATCACGCCGGCCTGATAGAAATCGACGGCGACGCAGGGAAGCTCAGGTTGAAGGTCGGGCTTTTCCCACATGCACAGCACGACCGGCATGTTGCGGCGGCGCAGCTCGATCAGCTCGTCGACACGGAGAAAATCGGCGTTCATGACCAGCACGCCCTGGGCCAGCGAGCCGCCGACCGCGTCGAGATAAGCGGTCTCCTGCGCCGGGTCGTTGTTGGTGTTGCACATCAGCAGGAAGTAGTCGTGCTTGCGCACCGCCTGTTCGACCGCGAGCGCGAATTCCGGATAGAAAGGGTTCGCGATGCTGGAGACGATCAGCGCGATCGTCTGCGGTCGGCCCTTGACCAGCGCGCGCGCGTTCAGATTGGGCCGGTAACCCAATTGCTGAACCGCAGCGAGAACGCGCTCGCGCGTGCTCTCGCTGACGCGACCGCGGCCGCGCAGCACATTGGATACCGTGGCCGGCGTGACACCGGCAAGACGGCCGACTTCGACAAGCGTAGACATAGTGGAGCGATCGTATCAGGGGGTGGCGGAAAAAACTGTTCAGGACTTGCGCAGCAGTGCCTCGATCGCCGTAAGTTCATCTTGACTCAGCGGTTCCGAATTGGCTGCGGCGATCGCGTCGAGAATCTGCTCCTCGCGGCTTGCGCCGATCAGCACCGACGTGATCGCGCTCTGGCGCAGGACCCAGGCGAGGGCGAGGGTGGCGAGGCTCTGGCCGCGCCCTTTCGCGAACGCGTCGAGGGCGCGCACGGTCTGCATCTTCTCCGCGCTCAACTGCTCGGGGCGCAGGAAGTGAGCGCGCGCCGCGCGCGAATCGGCGGGAATCCCGTCCAGATACCGGTTGGTCAGAACGCCCTGGGCGAGCGGCGAGAACGCGATGGCGCCGATTCCCTCCTTGCCGAGTGCCGCGAACAGACCCTGTTCGGGCGTGCGCTCGAACAGGTTGTAGCGCGGCTGGTGGATCAGGCAGGGGGTGCCCAGATCGCGCAGCAGCGCGGCGGCCCGCCGGGTCAGCTCGGGCGGATAGTTGGACAAGCCAACATAGAGCGCGCGACCGCTGCGCACGATGTCGGCGAGCGCGCCCATCGTCTCTTCGAGCGGGGTCTCGGGGTCGGGGCGGTGGTGGTAGAAGATGTCGACGTAATCGAGACCGAGCCGCTTCAGGCTCTGGTCCAGGCTCGCGAACAGATATTTGCGCGAACCCCAGTCCCCGTAAGGGCCTGGCCACATCGTGTAACCGGCCTTGGTCGAGACGACCAGCTCGTCGCGCCACGGCGCCAGATCGGAACGCAGCAGAGCTCCGAAAGTCTCTTCGGCTGACCCGGGCGGGGGGCCGTAGTTGTTGGCCAGGTCGAAGTGGGTGATGCCGTGGTCGAAGGCGCAGCGCACGAGGGCGCGGGCGTTCTCCAGACGGTCGACCCCACCGAAGTTGTGCCACAGCCCCAGCGAGATCGCGGGCAGCTTCAGGCCGCTGCGGCCGCAGCGGCGGTAGGGAATCGTTGCATAGCGCGATTCGGCGGGGCGGTAGGCACTCATGGCATCTCCTGGGGGTCAATCCACGTCGCGATTCTCGGGCAGGAACCAGGCCGCGACATTGGCTGGAGTCAGCTCCTCGCCACCGAGCGCAAAGCGGCTGCCTGCCGGCGCGGGAACGCGCACGGCGTCGGGCCCGTAGTTGATCGCAAACTGCAACCGGCCGCGGCGGCGCAGGCGCAGTCCCTGAGTGACGGGCGTCGCGGTGAGGCCTGCGGCGGCGGCCGCGCGCGCGAGTTCGCTCTTCAAGAGCTCGGCATCGAAGCTGCCCGCGAAATAGCGCAGCGGTCCCCGGCTCAGCACCGCGGGGTGGGAGTCCTCGAAGCGCGCCTCGACAACGACGCCTTCGCCGGGGGCGACGAAATCGCGCCACAGTCTCGTCTCACCTGCCTTGGCGCCTTCGCGCTGCACCGCAACCGTCGCTTCGGGAGGGAGAGACTCGACCCGGGTCACGCGGATCGGCAGGAGACGGGTGAGCGGGCCGGGGGGCAGTCCTTCGGGAATGGCGAAGTCCTCGGTCTTCGCGCCGCAGCGCGGGCCGAAGACGATCTGCGCGCCGCTCTTCCCGAGGCGCTCGACGAGCTCTTCACCGATGATGCTGAGCAAGGGGGCGACGATCAGCGAATAGCCCGTGAGATCCGCGTCGGGGGGCACGATGTCGATGTCGAAACCGAGCTGGCGCAAAGCGCTGTAGTAGCCGAAGACCTGGCCATAGAAGTCGAAGTGCGCGCCATTGGGCTGGATCTCGGTGATCCATTTTGATCGGTAGTCGAAGAGCAGTGCGACTTTCGCCTGTCCGACCGGATCGGCCTCGATGCCGGCCATCTCGGCGGCGACCCGGGCGGCTTCCTCGCCGCCGAGATCCAGCCGGTCATCCGGCGTGTTCAGTGCCGAATGCAGCTGCTCCTGGGCATAAGGCACCTGGCGCCAGCGGAAATAGGAGACGACTTCGGCGCCGTGCGCGAAAGCTTCCCAGGTCCAGGTGCGAACCATCCCGGACAGCGGCGAGGGGTTGGCCTCGGCCCAGTTCACCGGGCCGGCTTCCTGTTCCATGATCCAGAAACGCCCCTTGCACATGCCGCGGTAGAGGTCGTGGTGAAAAGCGGCGATGTCGGGGTGGCCGGAGCGCATCCATTTCAGCCGGTCGGCCTCGGGGATGAAGCGGACCGTGTTGGTGGCGCCCAGCGGGTAGTTGTCCCAGCTTGCGACATCGAGATCGCGCGCGACTTCGTGGTGATCGAACTCGCCGAAGAAGCCCATGAAGTTGTGCAGCACGTCGCGACCGGGCGAGTGCGCGCGCAGGATCTCGACCTGCATCCAGTTGTAGCGGCGCAGCTCGTCGGAAGAGAAGCGACGAAAATCCAGCATGTGGATCGGGTTCGCGAGGGTCGGCAGCGAATTGGGCAGGCCGATCTGGGCGAAGTCCGAGTACTCCATGCTCCAGAACACGTTGCCCCAGGCGCGGTTCAGCGCCTCCACCGTCTCGTAGCGTTTCGCGAGCCAGAGCTGGAAGCGCCTGCGGGAGGCCTCGGAGTAGGAAAGGATGGTGTCGTGGCAACCGTATTCGTTGTCGGTCTGCCAGGCGATCACGGCCGGATGCTGGCCGTAGCGTTCGGCCATCGCGGTGACGATGCGGCGGCTCGCCTCGAAGAAGGCTTCGTTCGAAAAACAATAGTGGCGGCGGGAGCCGAAATTCTTGATCTGGCCATCGGCGGCGACCGGCAGGATGTCCGGGTGCTGATCAATCAGCCAACGCGGCGGCGCGGCGGTCGGAGTGCCGAGCACGATCTCCAGGCCCGCATCGGCGAGGGTGCGCACCGCTTCGTCCAGCCATTCCCAGTCATAGCGACCGGGGGAGGGTTCCATTCTGCTCCACGCGAACTCGGCGATCCGGACGACGCGGATGCCCAGCTCAGCCATCCTGCGGGCGTCATCGGCCCACTTCGTCCGGGGCCATTGTTCGGGGTAGTAGCAGACTCCGAGTTTCATTCGATCGCTCCATGAGGCGTTTGTGCCGAAAAGGTTAATCGTTTAAATCGAGCGAATGATACCCGGATCAAAGCGCTTGTCATCAGCTGCCGAAAAAGCCGAAAACTCGCTTGCTCTGGATCAAGTCTGCGCAGCGTCAGCGCTGACGAGGTGTTTCGCCGGGGCCTAGGGTGTTTGCCCTTTATCCATAAGCGTTTTTCGGGTTCCAAAAGGGAACGAATACAGGCATCATCCGTCTTTATATAAGGGTTTACCCTAATTGTCGTGCAGGGGGGTGAAAACAGAGACTCCGTGAAAATTTAAACGCTTAACCAATCGTGACCCAGATAACCCAACTCTCCCTCCCCGAAGCCCCGTCCTCAGTCGAGCGCGATTTTCTCGCGCTGGGCCGCTACCAAGCCCCGGCACGGACGCTGAGCGTCAACAGCCGCTACCTCGAACTGGACGGCCAGCCCTGGTTGCCGGTGATGGGCGAGTTTCACTACACGCGCTATCCGGCCTGTGAATGGGAAGCGGAGCTCGCGAAGATGCGCGCCGGCGGCGTCAGCATCGTCGCGTCCTATGTGTTCTGGAACCATCACGAGGAAGAGGAAGGGCGCTACGACTGGAGCGGAGCGCGCGATCTGCGCCGTTTCGTCGAACTGGCCGCGGCCGCCGGACTCTATGTCTATCTTCGCCCTGGCCCCTGGGTTCACGCCGAGTCTCGTTACGGCGGTTTCCCGGACTGGCTGGTCGAGAAGATCGGTGCGGATCTGCGCTGCAATGCGCCCGCCTACCTCGCCCAGGTCGAGAAGTTCTACCGCCAGATCGGCGCCCAGGTCAAAGGACTGATGTGGTCCGACGGCGGCCCGATCGTTGGCGTTCAGCTCGAAAACGAATACGACCGCCTGGGCCCGGGGTGCGGCGCTGAGCACATCGCCGAGCTCAAGCGGATCGCGATCGAAGCGGGGTTGTGCGTACCGATCTACACGGTGACCGGCTGGCCGACCCTGGACATCCCGCTGCGCGACGTTCTGCCGGTTTCGGGCGCTTATGCGGATGGATTCTGGCAGGGCAGCTCGACGGCTCTGCCGCCTTCCGGCGTTTTTGTCTTCAACACCGACCGCGCGATTGGCGAGATGGGCAACGTCGGCGGCACGCCCGCCGACGGCCGGATCGACAAGGCGCACTACCCGTTCTTTCTGGCCGAAGCGGGCGGCGGCATGCACGTCTCCTACCACCGCCGGCCGGTCATCAGCACCGACGACGTTGCGGCGACGACGCTGGTGCAGATCGGCTCCGGGGCGACGCTGTACGGCTATTACATGTATCACGGTGGCACAAACCCCGCCGGTCCGCGCCGCTACAACGAGTCGATGGGAACCGGCTACCCGAACGACGTCGCGGTTCTAGGCTACGATTTTCGCGCTCCGCTGGGCCAGTACGGTCAGGTTCGTGAATCCTACGGACGCCTGCGTGCGCTACATCTCTTCCTCGAAGCTTTTGGTGCCGAGCTGGCGCCGATGGAAGCGGTGCTCGCCGAAGGCGCGAGTCTCGACGCGGCTGCCCGCGAGCCTCTGCGCGTCGCTGCGCGCGGCGCCGGAGCTTCCGGTTTCGTGTTTCTGAACAATCACGTCCGCCACCACCCTCTGCCCGATTTCAACGATGCGCGCATCGAAGTTGCGACGAGCGAAGGCATCGTGGCCTTCCCCGCGGTTGATGTGAAGAGCGGCGCCTACGCGATCTGGCCGGTCAATGCCGCGATCGGCGCGGCCCGCCTCACCTGGGCGACGGTCCAGCCGCTCAGCCGCTGGCTCGACGCGGGCGCTACGCACTGGGTCGGCTTCACGATTCCCGATGTCAGGGGGCAGCTCGCCTTCTCGGCTGAAACGGTGCTCGGCGTCGTCAGCGACAGCGGCGTCGTGACGCGTGAAGGCGATCTGTGGCAGGTCGCTCTGCCCGAAGATTCTGAACGTGCGCTGATCCGAGTCACCGACCGCGCCGGAGTCGAACATCGGGTGCTCGTGCTCTCGCGCAGCGAGGCCGACCGGGCGAGCCGCATCACGCTGGGCGGCCGTCAGCGTCTGGCGATCTCGAAGCACGCGCTCTACGCCGAGGGTGATTCGCTGTTCATCGACGCTCCGGCCGATGAGGATGTCTTCGCGGACATCTTCCCTGGCCAAGATCTTGATGGGGAAAGCCTGGCCTCGGGCCTGGCCCGCCTTCCCGCCGCCAGAGCTGAAGCGGCCCTTGCCGGTGAAGTCGCCGTGACGGTTCTGAGCGAGCAGGCCGAGCCTCCCGCGGTCAGATTTGGCGAAAAGATTTCGTGGCGGACCGAACCCACGCCGCTGGCGCCCGACGATGAAGAGTTCGAAGCCGCGACGCGGATCCGGCTCACGCCGCCCGCCTCCTGGGCAAAGCTCGAAGGGCGCCTGCTGGCGTGCCTCGATTATATTGGCGATGCCGCGCGGCTCTATGCCGACGGAGTGCTGGTCGATGACAATTTCAGCGACGGCGAACCCTGGTACATCGGTCTGGACCGCTTCATCCGCGACGGCCGTTGGCCGGAGCTGGAGCTTCGCATCATCGCGGCGCGGCCGGATCTGGAAATCTTCCTCGAAGAAGGAGCGCGTCAGCGCCTCCACGAAGCTTCTCATCCTGCCGCCCTGAACGGGCTGGCCGTGAAGAGGTGGCGGTCGGTCAAGCTAGTAGCCGGGCAGAAATAAGACAAGCGGAGAACAGTGTGGCAGGGGTCAGTCTCAACAAAGTCAGCAAATCCTACGACGGCATGCCGCCGGTCGTGCGCGATGTGACGCTGGAGATCGCCAACGGCGAGTTCTGCGTCTTCGTCGGTCCTTCCGGTTGCGGGAAATCCACTCTGCTGCGCATGGTGGCCGGGCTGGAGGACATCACTTCCGGTGACATGGCGATCGGCGGGCAGCGGGTCAACGACCTGGCTCCGTCCGAGCGCAACGTCTCGATGGTGTTCCAGAACTACGCGCTCTATCCGCACATGGATGTCGCGACCAACATCGCCTTCGGCCTGGGCCTTGCCGGCCTTGAAAAGACCGAGATCAAGTCCCGCGTCGAGCGGATCGCCGGTCTGCTCCAGATCGAGCGCCTGCTCTCCCGCCTGCCGCGGGCTTTGTCCGGCGGCCAGCGGCAGCGGGTTGCGATCGGCAGGGCCCTGGTCCGCGATCCGGGCGTGTTCCTGTTCGACGAGCCGCTCTCCAACCTCGACGCGGCGCTGCGCACGCAGATGCGGGTCGAGATCGCGCGCATCCACCGTGAATACGGCAAGGCGAGCACGATCTATGTGACGCACGATCAGGTCGAAGCGCTGACTTTGGCCGACAAGATCGTGCTGCTGCACTCCGGCGAGGCGGTCACGCGCTTCGGTAGCGTCGCGCAGATCGGCGCCCCGATGGATCTGTATGCGAACCCGGCCAATCTGTTCGTCGCGGGCTTCATCGGCTCGCCGAAGATGAACTTCGTCGCCGGTACCGTAGAAGCCATCGAAGCCTCTGGTGTCAGGGTCAAGACCGCTTCCGGCCGCAGGCTGCAGGCGGCGGTCGACGGTTCGCGGCTGACGGTCGGAGCATCGGTGACTCTGGGTTCGCGCCCCGAGCATGTGAAGCTTCTCGCCGATGAGGGGGAAAATACGCTTCCCTGCGGTGTGCACTGGGTCGAGCGCTTGGGCGATCAGACTTTCGCCTACCTCGACGCGGGCCTGAGCGAGGATTTGCTCGTACGTCTGGGCGGGATCAGCGCGGTTGCGCTCAACGATGCGGTTCATCTGCATTTTCCGGCCGAAGCCTGTCACCTGTTCGATGGGGACGGGATTGCATTGCCCAGGCTTGGATGAAGAATTTGGGCGGCTTTGCCGCCCGGGTGGATCGTCCGCGAAACCTCGCGGGCGGAGTTCGGGAAAAAAACCAGGAGACAAAGATGAAGAGTTTCACTCCCCGGCGTCAGGCGCTGCGCCTCATCACGGTGGGCGTCATCGCCGCGCTCGGTATGGCGGCCCTGCCGTCGCACGCGGCCGAGAAGGGCAGCCTGCTGATCTGGATCAACGGTGACAAGGGCTACGAAGGCGTCGCGAAGATCGGTCAGAAGTTCACGAAAGAGACCGGAATCGCTGTCAAGGTCGAGCACCCCGAAGATGCGATCGCCAAGTTCGAACAGGCCGCTGCAGCCGGTAAGGGTCCGGACATCTGGATCTGGGCGCACGACCGCGTCGGCAGCTGGATCTCGGCCGGCCTGATCACTCCGGTTACGCCTTCGAAGAAGACGGTCGCCGGTATCGACCCGCTGGGCTGGAAGGCCTGGACCGTCGCCGGCAAGACCTGGGGCTACCCGATCTCGATCGAATCGGTCGCTCTGCTCTATAACAAGGCTCTGGTTCCGACGCCTCCCGCGACCTGGGACGATGTGATCGCTCTGGACAAGAAGCTGTCCGCCAAGGGCAAGCGCGCGATCATGTGGCCGATGACCGAGATCTACTACTCCTACGGTCTGTTCTCGGCCGGTGGCGCCTATGCGTTCAAGCGCAACCCGGACGGTACCTACAATCCCAAGGACACCGGGATGGGCTCTCACGGTGCGATCCGCGGCATGGAAACGATCATGCAGCTGATCAAGGCCGGTGCGATGCCGAAGACCGCGAGCTACGCCGAAGCTGAAGCCGGCATGAACGAAGGCCGGGTCGCTATGACGATCAACGGCCCCTGGGCCTGGAACAACCTGAAGAAGAGCAAGATCCCCTTCGGTGTTGCGCCTTTCCCGAAGGTCGACGGCAAGCAGGGCGGGGCGATGGTGGGCGTCGTCGGTGCGATGATCAGCACCGCGAGCAAGAACAAGGAAATCGCCAACGACTTCCTCGAGAACTACCTGACTACGGTTCAGGGCTTGAAGGCGATGAACGCGCACGTTCCTCTGGGTGTGCCGGCCAACAAGGCTTTCTACAACGAGCTCAAGGCCGATCCGCTGATCGCCGGTTCGATGGCGGCAGCCCAGGCCGGTACTCCGATGCCGAACAACGCCGAGATGACCCGTTTCTGGTCGTCGATGCAAGCCGCGCTGCAGAACATCACCCAGGGCCGCGAAACGGTCAAGGGTGGCATGGAGCGTGCTGCGAAGCGGATCCGCGGCGAGTGACGCGGTTCTGATCAACAGGAAGTGATGATGAAGGTGGTGCAGGCATGAGGCGGTCGTATTCACATATTGCGCTTGCGGCGCTGGGAGCTGTGGCCTTGTTGGCCGGGCTGGCGCTGGCAGTGGTTTTCTACATGGCGCATCAACCCGCGCTGGCCGTAGCCGAGCTCGGTTTGCTCGGTTTGGCGACCTGGGTCTACCTGTCGCCGCGCTTCTACGCGTGGCGGTATGTCGTTCCCGGCATCATTGCGGCACTGGTCTTCATCGTCCTTCCGATGGTCTATACGCTGTTGATCGGCTTCACGAACTACAGCTCCAGTCACCTGTTGCCTTTCGACCGGGCAACCGAGGTCCTGCTCAACCGGACCGATTCGACCGGAGACAGCCTGGGCTTCAAGCTCTACCCGGCCCAGGGCAAGAAATACAAACTGGCTTTCACGTCCGACGATGACAAGGTTTTCGTCTCCGAGGCGATCGCTCTGGAGGGCAAGACGGTCAAGGCTCCGCTGACTGCGGCGCCCGCCGAGCCCGCCGAGGATCCGCTGTTCCTGAAGGACGTGATTGCGCTCCAACCGGCGCTGGAAAAAGTGGTTGCAACGCTGCCCGATGGCACCGAACTGCGGCTCTCCAGCCTGCGCCGCTTCTCGGCGATGAAACCGGCCTTCAAGCGCAATGCCGATGGCACACTGACCGATGTCGCCGAAGGTGTCGTGCTCAAACCCGACTTCAAGCAGGGTTATTGGGTCAAGCCATCCGGGGAACCGGTCGAACCGGGTTTCCGCGTCAATGTCGGCTTCGACAACTACGTGCAGATCTTCACCGACAAGCGCTTCTTCGAGCCTTTCGGGCGGGTCTTCGGCTGGACCGTCAGCTTCGCGGCGCTAAACACGATCTTCACCTTTGCGATCGGCATCCTGCTCGCGACCGCTTTGAACTGGGATGCGCTGCGCTATCGCAACTTCTACCGGATGATGCTGTTCCTGCCCTATGCGGTGCCGGCCTTCATTTCGATTCCGATCTTCCGCGGTCTGTTCAACGAGAACCTCGGTGAGATCAACATGGCGCTCGGCCTGTTCTTCGACGTCCGGCCAAGCTGGTTCTCGGATGCGACGCTGGCCCGGACCATGGTGCTGATCGTCAATACCTGGCTCGGTTACCCGTACATGATGATTCTGTCGATGGGGCTGATCAAGGCGATCCCGTCCGAACTCTACGAGGCATCGGCGCTGGCCGGCGCGGGGCCGCTGACCAACTTCTTCCGGATCACGCTGCCCTTGATCGGCAAACCGATCGCGCCGCTCTTGATCGCGTCTTTCGCCTGCAATTTCAACAACCTGACGCTAATCGCGCTGCTGACCGGCGGTGCGCCTGACTACCTCGACACCCAGGTGCCGGTGGGCGCGACCGACCTCTTGGCTTCCTACACCTACCGGATCGCGTTCCAGGATTCGGGCCAGAACTACGCGCTCGCCTGTGCGATCTCGTCGATCGTGTTCCTGATCGTCGCTGCGCTGGCGATCATCAATCTGCGCCTGTTCAAGGTCAACAGCAACAACGTTTGAGAGCCCGACATCATGGCAATCGTTCTGAAGAAGTCCCACCGCTGGCGCGTCTTCGCCACCCATTCGGCAATGCTGCTGTTCATCCTGATCACGGTGCTGCCCTTCCTGATGATCGTCTCGATCTCGCTGCGCCCCGGCAACTTCGCCGGCGGCAGCCTGATCCCGAAGAGCATCAGCTTCGAGCACTGGCGGCTCGCGCTGGGGATGTCCTATCTGGATGCCGACGGTCACCTCGTCAAGCCGCCTTTTCCGGTGCTGATCTGGATCTGGAACTCGCTGAAGGTCGCGTTCATCTCGGCGGTCGTGTCGCTGGCGCTGTCGATCACTAGCGCCTACGCTTTTGCGCGGATGCGTTTCCGGGGGCGTGATGCATTGCTGAACGCGCTGCTGCTGCTGCAGATGTTCCCGTCGGTGCTGGCCCTGGTCGCGATCTACGCGCTGTTCGACCGGATCGGCGACTTCATTCCGTGGCTGGGGCTGAACAGCCACTGGAGTCTGGCGCTCGCCTATACGGGCGGCGTTGCCCAGCACATCTGGCTGATCAAGGGCTACTACGACAGCGTGCCGCGCGAACTCGAAGAGGCCGCGGCGGTCGATGGCGCGACACCGTTCCAGGCTTTCCTGCATGTGCTTCTGCCGATGGCCGTGCCGATCCTGGTCGTCGTCTTCGTGCTCGCCTTCCTCGGCGGCATGATCGAATACCCGGTCGCGTCGGTGCTGATGCATGACGAGGAGAAGCTGACGCTGGCGATCGGCTCCCGGCTCTTCCTGTTCAACCAGCGCTACCTGTGGGGAGACTTCGCGGCCACCGCGATCCTCGCCGGCATGCCGCTGACCCTGCTCTTCCTGGTGACCCAGAAGTGGCTCGTCTCGGGCCTGACTTCGGGAGCCGTCAAGGGCTGAACGCACCATCCATCCGTCCGCCCAGCCCGTCATCCTGACGGCTTGGGCGGACTCTGCCCACGTCCGCGACAAGGACGGGTTATACAAGAGGGGACATTCTGAATGGCACGTATCCGTAAGCAACTGCTGATTCTCGCCGCCGCGGGCTTGTGCGCCGGCCTTCCCGCCGCTGTATTGGCCGCCGCCGATCTCCACGCTCCGATCACGGTCCAGCCAGTCTCCGAGCTGCGCTCCGACTTCATGATGGGCGCCGACATCTCGATGCTCGACGAGATGGAACGCTTGGGCGCCAAGTTCTACGATGCCCAGGGCAACGAGAAGGACTGCTTCGCGATCCTCAAGGAGAGCGGCGTCAACTGGATCCGGCTGCGTCTGTGGAACAACCCGGTCAATGCGGCCGACGTCGTCGAGGGCGGCAAGACGATCTCCCGCAAGGGCGAGCCGGTCGGGGGCGGCAACAACGACCTCGCGGCGACGCTGAGGATGGCCAAGCGGGCCAAGGCTGCGGGCTTCAAGCTCGAGCTCGACTTCCACTACAGCGACTTCTGGGTCGACCCGGAAAAGCAGCACAAGCCGGCGGCCTGGGCCAAGCTCTCGGGCGAGGAACTGCAGAACGCGGTCCATCAGTACACGGCAGATGTGCTGAAGACGATGCGTGCCGAGAACGTGTTTCCGGACATGGTCCAGGTTGGCAACGAACTGAACGGCGGCATGCTGTGGCCGGATGGCAAGACCTGGAAATCGACTCCGGACGAGAAGATCGGCGGTGACGACGCTTTCGTCGCGCTGCTGACTCAGGGCATCAAGGCGGTTCGCGAAGCCGATCCCGAGCGCAAGACCAAGGTTGCGGTGCACCTCGCGAACGGCGCAAGCAACGATCTGTATCGCCGGGTCTTCGACATGCTGACCAAGCGCGGCGTCGACTACGACATCATCGGTCTGTCCTTCTACCCGTACTGGCACGGTACGCTCGAAGACCTGCAGATCAACCTCGACGACATCTCCTCCCGCTACATGAAGGAGGTCGTTGTGATGGAGACCGCTTACGGCTACACGAACGAGGATGGTGACGGCTTCGCCAATCTGTTCAACAAGGACATGGCCAAGGGCGTCGGCTACCAGGCGACGGTCCAGGGCCAGGCAAGTCTGATCCGCGACGTGATCAACACGGTTGCCCAGGTTCCGGGGCAGCGCGGTGCCGGCGTGTTCTACTGGGAGCCGGGCTGGTTCCCGGTCAAGGGCGCGGGTTGGCGCACCGGCGAGGGTAATGCCTGGGACAACCAGGCCATGTTCGACTTCAAGGGCCGGGCGTTGCCCTCGCTCGAAGTGTTCCGCCGCGTCCGCGAAGCCGGAACTGCCGCCGATGTGCCCCATGCGCTGCCGGTCGAGCCGCTGAAGCTGACCGCCTTTGTCGGCGAACCCTTCTCGCCGCCGGACAGTGTCCGGGTGACCTACAACGATGATGCGCAGCGCAGCGCCTTCGTCGGCTGGGAAGAGATTCCCGCCGACAAGCTGGCTCAGCCGGGAACGTTCAAGCTTCAGGGCGAGCTGGTCAATCAGCCGCTCAAGGTTCAGGCCGACGTGACCGTGGTTCAGCGTCGCAACCGCTTCGAGGATCCGAGTTTCGAAGGCGGCAAGCTCGACACCTGGACGATCACCGGCACGACCGGCGCGATCAGCAACGAACGCAACCCCGGCAATGCGCACAGCGGTCAGCAGTCGCTGCACTACTGGGCGGGCGAGCCCTTCAAGGTTGATGTCCTGCGCACTTTTAAGGGACTCACGGACGGCACCTACAGCTTCAAGGGCTGGGTGATGGGCAGCGGCGGCGAGAAGGGCATTGAGCTCGTCGCCCGCGACTGCGGCGATGGCAAGACCTATAGCGCCAAGGTTACCAACACCGGCTGGCAGAAGTGGGCGCAATACACGATCAGCGGGATCAAGGTCGGCAAGGGAAGCTGCACCGTTGGGCTGGTCATCGATGGCGCGACCGGCAACTGGGGCAACTTCGACGACGTCGAGTTCATCCGCGACGGTAATTGATTGATGCCGCTTGGGGCGTGGGAGGCATTGTGCCTCCCACGCCCTCCCGAGGAGGGTTGTGATGAAAGCGCACAGTATTGCCGCGCGGCTGTGGATCATGGTCGGCGTCGCAGCCGCGGCGCTGCTGCTGGTCGGCTTTGCCGGTCTGTTCAGCGCGGCTGGTCTGGACCGGGCTCTGGAGCGGGCCAATGGCCAGACGATTCCGGCGATCGGTGCGATCGACGGTGCTCGGATCGCGCTGTTGCGCGTCCATGTCGATGTCTTCACCCATATGACCAATCTGCTCGACCAGAAGAAGGATCTGGCCGAGAAAGCGCTTCAGGCGGACAAACGGGCGCTGCTCGCCGCGCTCGAGGACCAGCAGAAGAGGGCGCAGAGCACTCAGGAGCAGACTCTGCTCAAGGCTGATCGGCAGGCGGTCGATGCCTACCTGGCGGTGATTCCGGAAGTTCTGGACCTGTCGCGCAAGAACATGGATGACGCCGGTCGGCATGCGATCGAGAACGATCTGGCTCCGGCGGCGCAGAAGGCGCTCGCCGCGCTGAGCGCTCATGCGGCCTATATCCAGACGCAGATGAGCGAGGATCAGCATTCGGCATCCTCTGACGCGATCAAGGGGCGGGTTGGCATCTGGAGCGTGATCGCGGTGGGCATCGCGACGGTCGCGATCATCGGGACTTTTCTCGTGCTCGGTATCCGGCGCGCGCTCTCCCAGGTGCACCAGACCGTCGAACGGATCAGCCGCGACCACGACTTCACGCTGCGCCTGCCCGTGGGCGGCCGCGATGAGCTGGGGCAGATCGCCGCCGAGCTCAACCAGCTGTTCGAAAGCCTGAATGGCAGTCTGCGCGCGCTGAGCGACGGAGTTGCCCAGGTCAACGATGCGGCCAGCCGCGTTGCCGAAAGCGCCGCCCAGGGCGCCGGAACGGCGGGCAAACAGAGCGAGTCGGCGGCGGCGATGGCCGCGGCGATCGAAGAGATGACGGTGAGCATCGCCCATGTCGGCGACCGCTCGGCCGAGGCTCAGGAGGTTTCGCGCGAATCCGGACAGCTGGCGGTCAGCGGGGGCGAAGTGATCCACAAGACGCTCGACGACATCCACGAGATCGCCGTTACGGTCGAGGATGCCTCGGGCCGGATGAGGACGCTGGAAGCGGACTCGGAGCGGATCTCGCGGATCGTTTCGGTGATCCGCGAGGTGGCCGAACAGACCAACCTGCTGGCGCTCAATGCGGCGATCGAAGCCGCGCGCGCCGGCGAACAGGGGCGCGGTTTCGCGGTCGTTGCCGACGAGGTCAGGAAGCTCGCCGAGCGGACTGCGAGTTCGACCCAGGAGATCTCGGCGATGGTCGAGGCGATACGCGGCGGGGCGCGCGAAGCGGTTGGCGGCATGCAGACTGCGGTTGAACGGGTCGGCGTCGGCGTCGAGCGGGCGCGCGATGCGCGCGCGGCGATCGCCCGGATCGCTGACGCGAATACCCGGGCTGTCGGCTTCGTCTCCGAGATCAGTCACGCGATCCAGGAGCAGGGCAAGGCCTCGACGGCGATCGCGCTGAGCGTCGAGCAGGTCGCCCGGATCGCCGAGGAGGGGAGCCTCAGTTCGGCGGGAAGCGCGGCGCTGGCGCGCGAGCTCGAAAAACTGGCTGGCCAAATGCGCGGCATTGTCGAGAAGTATCGGCTCTAGGGCGGCTGGCAAGCACGTTAAGTTTTTTTTGATGGGCCCATAAAAAATGGTCGTTTGCGGCAAAGTGGGTTATGACAGAACAATCCGGGTACGGCGAGCCGCAAGGCGGTGCGCCGTACCAAAAGAAATTCCGGGGGAAAACCCCGGTCAAGAAGACGCGGTCCGCAAGAGGGGCGGATCGCTGACAGCCACAGAAGGTGGACCTGAAAGTAGAGGAGAACAAGAGATGAAAACGAAGTTTACGTTGCGCGTAATTGCTTCCGCTGTGATGCTGATGTCGGCCGGTGCGATGGCATCTCCCGGAGTGACCAGCAACGGTTATATCCGCGCCGGTATCGGTGCCGCTGGTGATGGACGTACTACCCAGTGCTTCGGCCTCGGCCCGGCCAAGTATCGTCTCGGCAACGAATGCGACGACTACGCTGAAATCGGCGTCGATGCCGAGCTGCCGACGATGTCCAACGGCACGGTCTGGAAGATGCACACGATGTTGGCCAGCGATGCATCTTATCGGCAGAACGGCGGACTCACCGACAGTACCACCAAGGTCAATTGGTCGCAGATGTACGCTTCGGGCCACAACCTCGGTACGGGCGTCCTGCAAGGTGCCAGCATCTGGGTCGGTCGCCGCTACTACGACCGTCCGGACATCCACATGCTGGACTACAAGTATTTGAACGGTGACGGCGATGGCGCCGGCATCGAGAACCTCGATCTGGGCTTCGCCAAGCTGAGCTATGCGATCGAGCGCACCGCGAACAACTACAACGGTGCTTCGACCGATAAAACCGACACCAACTACTACTCGAATCTGTTCCGCCTCGACGGCATCAAGCTGCACACCGACGGCTACCTGACCGGCATCGCCGGCTTCACCAAGGGCATCGGCAGCCGCGACGGCGCCTATCAGGCTCCGAACGGCTGGTACCTCGGCGGCTTCTACGATGTCAAGTTCGGCGACATCAACGCCTGGCACCGCTTCGGCCTGGAATACGGCAAGGGCTCGAATGCGAACGGCCAGTTCGGTCAGGTCAAGGCCTGGTCTTCCGGCAGCGCTCCGGTCAGCAAGCAAGACAGCACGCTGCAGGTTTTCGACAGCGTGAACTACACGTCGGCTGACGGCCACTGGACCATGCTCGGCACCGCGCTGTACCGCAAGGACAAGTTCGATGCTGCGCAATGGGCCGAAGCGCCTGATGCCTCCTGGTTCGGTTATACCGAGCAGCAGTGGATGACGGTCGGTGCCCGTCCGCACTACCACTTCAACGAGATCTGGGGCGCGGTAACTGAAATCGGCTGGACCCAGCTGAAGCGCAAGAAGTCCGATGGTTCGACGCTGAACCAGAACCTGACTAAGGCTACGGTCGCGCTGACCGCCGCCGCCGGCCGTAGCGCCTTTGCGCGTCCGGAAGTGCGCCTGTACTACACCTACGCGAAGTGGAACGAAGCCGCCAAGGGCTATGTTGCCACCGATGCCTACGGTGACAAGACCACCGGAAGCTCGATGGGTGTCCAGGTCGAGTCCTGGTGGTAAGCCTGTGACGGCCGCGCAAGCGGCCGTCGTTTGACCACCCCGTTTTTCCTGTATGGGAGGCCCCCCTCCCCTGTGGTGGCCGTCTTGCCTGGCGCAAGGCGGCCCTTTTTTTGCGGAAGATTCCGAGGGATGTTCTGGACGCTGCCGCGCGGCGCATTCGCGAGCGCTGCCGCAAATGGTGTTTGGTGAGTGGGGGCGGCCAGCCAGGATTTGCATTGAGCGGAATTTGGGGGCAGCCCTAAAAATCATCGTTTGATCGCGCTTCGCTCCGGCATGAAGATGCTTGCGAAGCGAAGGCAATGAAGATGAAGATCCTGACGATAGCCACAAGCAAGAACCTGATGCGCGCCACGCAGTGGCAGCGAATGGATCAGGGCTGGGTGGCGACAGGCGAGCACGAAGGCGAAGGGCCGGGTGGGCTCAGCGGCGTAATTCTTGACGGCGTGGATCTGATCCTCGCATCAGGCGCGATCGCGTCCGGGGAGCTTGCGCTTACAGTGCCTGGCGGGCTCTTTGAGCTCGCCGCAGCCATGGTTTCTTCGTCGCTTCCGGAGACCGGCGATCGGCCCGTCTGGCTGATCCCTGGCGTGCGCACCTTGTGCTCCGACATCGGCCTGCACAACAGCGAGGCGATGGACCGGATGGCCGGCGAAGAGACCGCAGCGATCGGTCTCATCGATAGCCTGAAGCTCCAGGATGAGGCGATTGCCGTTTTCGCCGGATCGCGGACCCGTTTCGTGCGCCTCGATCGCGAACAGCGCATCGCTGGCAGCGCGGCGAGCATGAGCACCGAGCTCTTCGAGGCGCTCTGCGCGATGACGGGGGGGCAGGGCGAAGCGGATGAACCGCTCGATGCCGAGATGCTGGCCACGGGCGCCCGCTACGGGCGCGACTTTGGCCTGGGGCGGATCGCGGTCCTGGTTCGCCAGCTCGAACATTACTGCCCTTACGGGCATGCCCAGAGGATCAGCTTCCTGCTCGGTGCGGTATTGGGCGCCGATCTGCAGACGCTGAAGAACAGTCGGGCGCTCAGGATCAATCCGGCTTCCCGCTTCGTGATCGCCGGTGAGCCGCGCTTCGCCGAGGCTTTCCGGCTCCTGATCGCGGACGACGGTTTCTTCTCGGGGCCGCTCAGCGTGGTCGCTGAGACGCAGGCTAGCTTGGCCGGCTGGGGGGCTCTGGCGCTCGCTCGCGCGCGCGGACTGATCCCCTCCTGAGCCACAATTTTTGCAGAGCAAATAGAACACAAGGAAGAGACATGGCCAGCATCACTCTGAAGGCGATCCACAAGGTCTACAACGGCAACGTGCCGGTGATCAAGGACGTCAATCTGGAAATCGGCGACGGCGAACTGTGCGTGTTCGTCGGCCCTTCCGGCTGCGGTAAATCGACTCTGCTGAGGATGATCGCTGGTCTCGAAGAGATCACTTCCGGCGATCTGCTGATCGACGGCAAGCGGATGAACGGGCTCCCCCCGTCCGAGCGCGGCATCGCGATGGTGTTCCAGAGCTATGCGCTCTACCCGCACATGTCGGTCGCCGAGAACATGGGCTTCGCGCTGAAGCTCGCCCATACCGAGCGCGAAGCGATAGACGCCCGGGTCGACAAGGCGGCGAAGATCCTCCAGGTTGGGCACCTGCTCGACCGCAAACCCAAGGCGCTCTCCGGTGGTCAGCGGCAGCGCGCGGCGATCGGCCGGGCGATCGTCCGCGAGCCTGGGGTCTTCCTGTTTGACGAACCGCTCTCCAACCTCGATGCGGCGCTGCGCGTGCAGACCCGGATCGAGATCGCGCGGCTGCAGCGCAGCCTCGGACAGGCGAGCATGGTCTATGTGACGCACGACCAGGTCGAGGCGATGACGCTGGCCGACAAGATCGTGCTGCTCAACAGCGGCGAGGCGACGCTGCGTTACGGCAGCATCGCCCAGGTCGGCGCTCCGCTCGAGCTCTACCACCGGCCGCGCAATCTGTTCGCGGCGGGCTTCATCGGTTCGCCGAAGATGAACCTTCTGCCGGCGACGCTGCTGTCGGCGACGCCCGAACTCGCCCGGGTCAAGCTCGAAACGGGTGAGGAACTGGAGGCCGAGGTCAATGCGACGCGGCTTGCGCCCGGAGCCCGCGTCACGCTGGGCGTGCGCCCAGAGCACATCCTGCCCGGCGACAAGAGCATCCAGGGCCTGCTGCGCGGCGTCAAATGGACCGAGCGCCTCGGCGAGTCGACCTTCATCTATCTGGAACAGGCCTGCAGCGCCGATGCGCTGATCGCGAAAGCGCACGGAGACACGATCGTGCCGCGCGGCGAGATGGTGCAGCTGGGCATTCCCGCGGGCGCCTGCCATCTCTTCGATGAAGAGGAACAGGCTCTGCCCCGTCTCTGCCGCGATCTGATCGGCCTCAACCTGCCTGGCCTGAGCGTGACCGAAGCTGTCCGCGAGGCCCAGACGGCCTGAAGCTTACTGCCGGCTGCCCCGCACCCGTCCCTTCCCCCAGCGGTGGCGGCCGGCCCCTCTTTGCAAAGAAGATTGAAAGGATTCTCGATGAAGATTCTCGTGACGGGCGGTGCCGGCTATATCGGCAGCCTGACCTGCGTGCAGATGATCGCCGCCGGACTGACCCCGGTGATCGTCGACAATTTCTGCAACAGCAATCCCATCGTCCTCGACCGCATCGAAGCGCTGACTGGGAAACGCCCCACGCTCTATCAGGGAGATGTTCGCGACCGCGCGCTGCTCGATCGCGTCTTCGCCGAGCAGAAGATCGATGCGGTGATCCACTTCGCGGCCCTGAAGGCAGTCGGCGAATCGGTCGCCAAGCCGCTCGAATACTACGAAAACAACCTCGGCGGCACTTTCGTGCTGCTCGCCGCGATGCGCGAGGCCGGGGTCAAGACTTTCGTGTTCAGCTCGTCGGCGACGGTCTATGGCGATCCGGCCTCGGTGCCGATCCGCGAAGACTTCCCGACCACGGCGACCAACCCCTACGGCTGGACCAAGCTGATGATGGAACAGGTCATGCGCGACTTCCAGAAGGTGAACGCGGACTGGTCGGTGACGCTGCTGCGCTACTTCAATCCGGTTGGCGCCCACCCGTCTGGGCTGATGGGCGAAGACCCGCAGGGCATCCCGAACAATCTGATGCCCTATCTGGCCCAGGTCGCGGTCGGCCGGCGCGAGTTCCTGTCGGTCTATGGCAACGACTATCCGACTCCGGACGGCACCGGCGTGCGCGACTACATCCACGTTGTCGATCTGGCCGACGGCCACATCGCGGCGCTGAACGCGAAGCACGGCAAGCCCGGAATCCATATCTACAACCTCGGCACCGGGCGCGGCAACAGCGTGCTGGAGATGGTCGCCGCGTTCAGCCGCGCCGTCGGCCGTGATCTTCCGTACAAGATCGTCGAGCGTCGCGCCGGCGATATCGCCGAATGCTGGGCCGATCCGGCGCTCGCAGAAAGAGAGCTGGGCTGGCGTGCAACGCGCAGCCTCGACGACATGACTCGCGACACCTGGAACTGGCAGTCGCGCAATCCCAATGGTTACGAAAGCTGAAGGACGCACCATGTTTGATCCCGTCGACCATCCGCACCGGCGTTTCAATCCACTCAAGGGCGAGTGGGTGCTGGTTTCGCCACATCGCGCCAAGCGTCCCTGGCAGGGCCAGCAGGAGACCGCTGACCGCAGCGTGCGCGCCGCGCACGATCCCGACTGCTACCTGTGCGCCGGCAACAAGCGCGTGACCGGAGAGACCAATCCCGATTACGCGAACACCTTCGTCTTCACGAACGACTTTGCGGCGCTGATGACCGACACGCCCGAAGCGCCGGCATCCGCCGATCCGCTGTTCCAGGCCCAGAGCGCGCGCGGCACGAGCCGGGTGATCTGCTTCTCGCCCGACCACAGCAAGTCGCTGCCCGAACTGTCGCTGGATGCGATCGGCCACGTCATCGAGACCTGGCAGTCGCAGAGTGCCGAGCTCGGCCAGACCTATCCCTGGGTTCAGGTCTTCGAGAACAAGGGCGCGATGATGGGGTGCTCAAACCCTCACCCGCACGGCCAGATCTGGGCCAACAGCTTCCTGCCCAATGAAGCGGCGGCCGAGCAGCGTAGCCAGGCGGCCTACTTCGCCGAACACGGTCGTCCGCTGCTGCTCGACTACGTCCAGCGCGAGATCGCCGATGGCGCGCGCACCGTCGTCGAAACCGAACACTGGCTCGCCGTCGTCCCTTACTGGGCGGCCTGGCCCTTCGAAACCCTGCTGTTGCCCAAGGAGCATGTGCGCCGGATCACCGATCTGACGGCCGAGCAGAAGGCCGATCTCGCGATTGCGCTGAAGAAGCTGACCAGCCGTTATGACAACCTGTTCCAGTGCTCCTTCCCGTATTCGATGGGCTGGCATGGCGCCCCCTTCGACGGCGAAGAGAACGAGCACTGGCAACTGCACGCGCACTTCTACCCGCCGCTGCTGCGCTCGGCGACCGTGCGCAAGTTCATGGTCGGCTACGAGATGCTGGCTGAATCCCAACGTGACCTGACCGCCGAACAGGCCGCCGACCGGCTGCGCGCGCTCAGCGATATCCATTTCCGCGAGGCTTCCGAATGACTCCTGTTGAACGCAGCCAGGCTGCCTTTTCCGCCCATTTCGGTGACGGCGGCCAGACGGTCCGCGCGCCGGGCCGGGTGAACCTGATCGGTGAGCACACCGACTACAACGACGGTTTCGTACTGCCCTGCGCGATCGACTTCGAGACCGCGGTGAGCTGCCGTGCCCGCTCCGATTCGATCGTCCGCGTCATCGCGGCCGACTACGAAGGCGCGAGCGACGAGTTCGACCTCGCAAAGCCTATCGAGTCGCGTCCCGATGCGATGTGGGCGAACTATGTGCGCGGCGTCGTCAAGCATTTGATGATGCGCGGTTTCAGTTTTGGCGGCGCCGACCTCGCGATCGCCGGCAACGTGCCCCAAGGCGCTGGCTTGTCCTCGTCGGCCGCGCTCGAAGTCGCGGTCGGTCAGGCCTTCAAGACGCTTTACAAGCTCGATGTCACTGCTGCCGAACTGGCACTGAACGGCCAGGCCGCAGAGAACCAGTTCGTTGGCTGCAACTGCGGGATCATGGATCAGCTGATCTCGGCGCTCGGCGAGAAGGATCACGCGCTGCTGATCGACTGCCGCAGCCTCGCGACCCGTTCGGTCTCGCTGCCCGCCGGTTTTTCGGTCGTCATCATCAATTCGAACATCCGCCGCGGCCTCGTCGACAGCGAATACAACACCCGCCGCGCCCAGTGCGAGGAGGCCGCCCGCCACTTCGGCGTCAAGGCGCTGCGCGACGTGACGCTGGAGACTCTGCTCGCGGCTGAGCCGGAACTCGATGCCGTCGTGTACCGCCGCGCCCGCCATGTGATCGGTGAAAATGAGCGCACGCTCGCTGCCGCCGAAGCGCTGGCTGCCGGCGACATCCGGCGGATGGGCGAGCTGATGGCCGGCTCGCACGTAGCGATGCGCGATGACTTCGAAATCACGGTGCCCGGCATCGACCGCATCGTCGAGATCGTCAAGGGCGTGATCGGCACGGAAGGCGGCGTGCGGATGACCGGTGGCGGTTTCGGTGGCTGCGTCGTCGCGCTGGTGCCGGATGGCCTGGTCGATGCGGTCAAGGCTGCGGTCGAACGCGATTACCGCTCGCCAGAAGGCAAGAGCGCTTCGATCTACGTCTGCCAGGCGACGGCCGGAGCGGGCGCGCTCTGACATCGCTTCGTGGCTACAGCGTGTGCAATCGATCGCCGCGCTGGAAGCCGCGCAGTGGGCTGCGGATGCCGCGGCCCAGAGCGATCACCTTGAACGCTTCGCCCATGTCGTGCGGAGCGATCAGGCTCTGGGCCGCACGCGCCGCACGCAGGTAGTCGGCGCTGTCCACCGGTCCGCGCTCGGCGAGCCGATCGAGCAGGCCGCAGTTGATCAGGAAGTTCGCCTGATCGGCGTAGCCGAGCACATCGAGGCCTGCAGCGAAGCCGGCCTCGGCGATCGCGGTGAAGTCGACGAAGGCCGTGATATCCGACAAGCCCGGCCAGAGCAGAGGCTCGTCGTGGTGGCGGTGAAGGCGGTAGCAGCTCAGCGTTCCCGAGCTGCGCGTCGGCAGGTAATACTCCTGCCGCGGATAGCCGTAGTCGATCAGCAGCAGCGCGCCCCGCGCAAGGCGCTGCGCCCATTCGGCGATCCAGGCCTGCGCGACGAGGCCGATCTCGCTGACATATTCGCCACCCACGGGCGGGGTCACGGCGAGCTTTTCCGCTTCCCGCGCCAGAAGCCCTTGCGCCGGGCGATCCTCCCAATTGAAACGGTCGCCTTCGACGCGCACGCCGCGCTGCAGGATCGCCTCTTCGCGCCAGACGGCAAGCTCGACCGGCATTGCATCGAGCACTTCATTGCCGATGACGACTCCGTCGAAAGCGTTGGGAAGGCTGTCCAGCCATTGAACCCTCTCGACCAGATCGGGCGTCCGCTCGGCGATTCGGGCCTTCTGCCGCGCGCGAAGCTCGCCGGAGAGCTCGAGGATCGAATAGCGCTCGGGTGCGCAACCGAGCGCGGCGAGTGAGGCGAGCAGGTCGGCCGCGAGGTGGCCGCTGCCGGCGCCGACTTCGAGGATTACGGGGGAGGTCTGCGCGAAGAGCTCGGCGATCTGGGCTGCCAAGCTCTGGCCGAACAGCGGCGTCAGCTCCGGGGCGGTGATGAAGTCGCCCGCCGCGCCGAACTTCTGCGCCCCCCCTCCGTAATAGCCGAGGCCTGGGCTATACAGCGCCAGCTCCATGTAGCGGGAGAAGGGGATCCAGCCTCCCGTTGCGGTGATCTCTTCTGCGATCGCGCGGGCGAGCGCGCGACTCGCCTCCCGTTCTTCGGGCGAAGGGGGGGGCAGGGCGTTGGTGCGCTCGATGACCATGGTCTTACTTGCCGACCGGCGCGATGTCGTGGGCAAAGTAGGGGGTGTCGCCGAAGCAGCTCGAAGGCACTCCGACGTGCTGGGTGTAGCTCAACGTGATCTGCCTGCCGAGCAGCGTGTTGATCTTCGCGGCGACGGCATCGTCCCTGACCGTGAAATAGAACTTCTCGGGCGCCGCGCCGGGAATCGAGATCATCTGCATCTCGCCTTCCCATGTCTTGCAGACCCAGCCCTTGCGCGAGAGTTTGATCAGATAGCCGGCTCGTTCTCCGTCCGCATAGGAGTAGCTCAGCGTTGCCCAGACGTAGGCGGCGGCGAGCAGGATCAGCCCGAGCAGGGTCAGGGCGACCCATTTGACGAGCGTGGACTTTCCAGGAAGGGGGAGGTTCATGGCTGTCTCGATCAGGCAATCGTGCAAGCATAACAGCGCCAGAGCGGGGTGCTAAGGGGGCGGGAGCAGACTGCGCCGCATCTGGATCGCTTCGGCGATCTGCGCCGTGCCGATGCGCTGCGCACCAGCGAGGTCGGCGATGCTGCGCGCGACCCTCAGCAGTCGGTGCGTCGCACGGCCGGAGAGGCCAAGATGGAGGCTGGCCTGGGCGAGCAGGCGGGCGCCGTCCGGATCGGGCTGGCAGAATTCGTCGAGTTCGGCGACTTCGAGCAACGCGTTTGCGCAACCCTGGCGCTCGAGCGCGGTCTCGCGCGCGCGGCAGACCCGCTTGCGCACCGGCGCCGACGCCTCTCCCGGCCGTCCCCGGAGATCCTCGCAGGCGATCGCGGCGACTTCGACGCTGATGTCGATGCGATCGAGGAAAGGGCCGGACAGCCTTGCCAGATAGCGGTGGATCTGCTCGGGCGTGCAGTGGCAGCGGCCCGAAGGCGAGCCGTGAAAGCCGCAGGGGCAGGGGTTCATCGCCGCGACGAGCTGGAAGCGGGCCGGGAACTCGGCGCGCCGGGCCGCGCGCGAGACGCTGATCCGGCCGGTCTCCAGCGGCTCGCGCAGCGCTTCGAGCACGCGGCGGTCGAACTCGGGGAGTTCGTCGAGAAAGAGTACGCCCTGATGGGCCAGCGAGATCTCGCCCGGCCGCGGAGTGCTGCCGCCTCCGACCAGGGCGACCGCGGAAGCGGAGTGATGAGGGGCGCGGACTGGCCTTCTCCCCCAGTTCCGGGCTTCGAAGCTGCCTTCGAGCGACAGGATCGTCGCCGATTCCAGCGCTTCGGCCTCGCTCATCGGCGGCAGGATGCCGGGCAGGCGCTGGGCCAGCATCGACTTGCCGGTTCCCGGCGGCCCGAAGAGCAGCAGCGAGTGCTGGCCGACCGCGGCTATCTCCAGCGCCCGGCGGGCGGTGAGCTGACCGCGCACGTCGGCGAGGTCGGGGTAGATCGGCAGCGAAGCGCGCGCGGAAGGCTCGGCGAAAGGCAGAGGCGCTTGGCCGTTCAGGTGCGCGACGACTTCGAGCAGGCTCGCCGCGGCGATGACCTGGACTCCGCTCGCTAGCGCCGCTTCGGCGGCATTGCCGGCCGGGAGCAGCAGCTTGCGGCCGGAATGCCGCGTGGCCAGTGCCATCGCCAGCGCTCCGCGCACCGGGCGCAGCGCGCCGGTCAGCGACAGCTCGCCGGCGAACTCGGTGTCCGCGAGCGCGGAGAGTTTGATCTGACCTGACGCGGCGAGGATGCCCAGAGCGATAGGCAGATCGAAGCGACCGCCTTCCTTGGGTAGATCGGCGGGAGCGAGGTTCGCGGTGATGTGGCTCTGCGGGAAGTCGAAATTGCAGGTCAGCAGCGCGGCGCGGACCCGGTCGCGGGCTTCACGGACTTCGGTCTCGGGCAGACCGACCAGCGAGAAGCAGGGCAGGCCACCGGAGAGATGGACTTCGACCGCGACTTCCGGTGCGTCCATGCCTTCGAGCGCGCGACTGAAAACCGATGCCAGAGCCATATCCCGGGAGCCTTGACGGAGCGCTCAGTGTGTAGCCCTGCCTCGTCAGCCGTCCAGCGCGGGCCCGGACGGCCTGAGGCAGAGATCACGGATCAGCCCGCGGCGCTGGCCGAGGCGAGCGGGTGCGCGGGGCGGGAGGGCGCCGGCTTGGCCGGTGCAGGCGTCGGCGAGTTCCAGTCCAGCCGCCACTGCGGGCGGTTCAGCGGTCCGCTGAGCCGCATCGGAATGGTCAGACCGCGCAGGCCGGCGAGATCGCGCTCGATCTTGCCGTGCGACTGGATTGCGAGCCGGACCAGCCAGTCCAGTCGGCCTTCGGGCAGCGAGAGCTTTCCGCCTCCCCCGAGGCGCAGCCAGGAGTTCGCGCCGCTGAAGCTGGCGCAGCTGGCAAGGCCGGCGTTGAGGCTGCAGTCCATCGCGAGCGCATCGAAATCCTCGTGCTCGCGGGGCTGGCTGGCGCGCTCACCCTGGCCGCGGCCCTTCAGCGCGGGCCTGACCGCACGCAGCAGGTTCGCGACGTCCATTCCCTGCCAGGCACTCTTGTGCAGTACGAAGGAAGTCTTGCCCGACAGAGCATTGAAGGCCTTGCCGGAGGGGCCCAGCGGAGAGTGCAGCAGCCAGTGGCCGGAGAGTTCGCCGTGTACCGGCAGGGGGCGGTGCAGATCGGCCGAGAGGGCCGCCAAGTTGATCGAGTCGAACTTCTGGTCAAGCGTCAGCAGCGAGCCTGCGCTCTGATAGCGCAGCGAACCGCTCAGCGTTCCGCCGTACATCTGGGCCTTGAGGCTCTCCGCCAGGAGTTCTCCGTTACCGGTCGTCAGCATTGCCGACAGTTCCCCAGCGTGGAGTCCTGCCACGGCCACGCCATTCGATCTGAGCTGGCCGTGGGCGGGCTGGGCGGCGAGGGCGCTGAGCAGTGCGCTCGGGCCGCTCAGGCCGAGCCGACTGGCGAGGCGGTTCAGATCGATATGCTCCGCGCTTGCCTCGTATTGCCAGGGGGGGGTGCGATTGGCCGCGTAGGAGGTGTTCAGCTTGAGCCGGGAGGCATCGAGCGAAGCTTCGAGCTGGGCTTCGCCGCGCTGGAAGAGGGGCGCGAAGGCGATGCGTCCGCCCATCCGGGCCGACCACTGAGCCGGACCGTGGCCGACGTTTTTCCAGTGCAGATCCAGGGCCGACAGATCGATGAAGCCGGATGCGCTGCGGAAAGCGGCGCGACCGGCGAGGCTTGCCTCGCCGTGCGAATCCTCGCCCCGCGTTTTGATGCCGAGCTTGAAAGCGTCTCCTGGTTGACCGGTTTCGCGCGGCGCCAGCGCGGGCAGTTCGAGTTCGATTTCTCCGCGCTGCTTTCCGTCGTCGAGTTTGAGTTTCGCTTCCAGGCCTTGCAGCGCCAGTGCGGAGTTCAGGTTCGCAAGTTCCTTCGCGTTCGCCTTCACTTCCATCTCGTTGGTGCCGAAGCGGCCGTGGCCGCGCAGCGAAAGGCCCTTCAGGGTCGGCGCTCTGCCAGGCTCGCCAGAGCCGTCGCGCACATTGAGGGTTGCATCGAGGCCCGTCGCGCCGAGTGCTTCGCCGCGAAAGCGCAGCGAAGCGTAGTCGAGCTCGTAATGTTTATCGCCGAAGCGGTACGCGAGATCGAGTTCGGCGCCGCCGCTGGCATCTCCCGGGCCGTGGGTCAGCGAAGCCGAACCGGTGATGCGGCCGCGGGCGCCCTGGCCCAGCGGGCCAGTGGTTAGCGAGATCCGCTCGAAGCGCAGAGCGCTGGTCTTGCGGCCCTCGAGGTATTCGAGCCGGCCGCGTTCAATCGAGATGCCTTCGAGCTGCCAGAGGATGGGCCAGGGGCGAGGCGTCTCGTCGAACAGTTTGGCGAGATCGGCGAGGTCGAGTTCGCCGTCCGCTTCGCGCGTCAGCTTCACTTCCGGATCGAGCACGCGCAGACGCTCGACCTCGAACTTTCCGCGCAGCAGCGGAAAGAGCGCGAGCGAAGCTTCGACGCGCGAAGCCTTGATCGGGATTCCTGCGCCCAGCGCATTGCCCAGCGCGAGGCCGTCGATGACGACAGTCGGACCAGGCTGGAAGCGCAGCCTGGGCGCGTGCTCCATCGCCAGAGGGCGCATCAGCCGGTCGCGGAATTCGCGGGCGAGCTGGACCTGGAGCTGAACGCCGTCCCAGGTGATGAGCAGGAAGAGCGCGCTGGCCGCGAAGGCGGCACAGAGGGCTCCGAGCAGGAAACCGAGAATCTTCGCAATGCGCAGTAGGACGGATGAGGACATCAGGGCAGGCGGGGCAGAGTCAGGCAGAAAAGGTTGCCAGCGTTGGTGCTCTCGACGCTGACATGGGCGTGATGGGCCTCGGCGACGAGACGGACCAGCGCAAGACCGGCTCCGTAGCCGAAGCTTCGGCCGCGCCTCTGCGGAGCCTCGAAAAGCTTGGGCAGGTCGGTGGCGGCGATGCCCGGACCTTCGTCGCGAACCGAGACCGTCCAGCTCGATTCCGAGGCGTCGATGCGGATCAGGATCGTCGCCGGCGCCCTACCGTGGCGGATCGCGTTGTCGATCAGCTCGACCAGCGCGCGGCGCAGCATGTCGATGTCGCCACTGACCAGCGCTTCTCCGTCCGCGGCGGCCGAGTCATCGACTTTCAGCACGATCTTGTGTTTGCGGGCACGGGCCCAGCGTTCCTCGCTCGCTTCGTGGAGGATCCGGACCAGATCGACGGCGTCGAAACGCGCCGGGTCCAGCGATCGGGTGCGCAAAAGCTGCAGGGCGCTGTCGGCCCGCTCCAACGCTTCGCCGGCCAGCTCACCGACTCGGGCGAAAAGTTCGGGACTTGCCGGGAAGGTGCCGTCGGTGCCGCTTTCGGACAGCGAGATCGCCGTCGCGATCGGCGCGCGCAGGTCGTGGGACAGCAGATGGCGGACGTCCTCGCAGAGGGTCTCGGCGCGCTGCAGCGGGCGAGGGTCGCTGACGATCAGCAGCCTGAGCCCGCCGACGTGGGACTCGGTGATCCCGGCCGGCAGCGCCGGCCAGCCGGCCAGATGCGTCGCGAGCTCGGCAAGGCTGGAGACGTCGAGCAGTTTCAGCGCCTGGGGGTCGGCGGCGGCGGCTTGTCCGTCTTCGGTGAGAACGATGACTCCAGGTGCATTCATGACGGCTTGCCTTGCCGGGGGCGGGCGCGAGACACTTCTCGCATCTTTACCGATCCGGATTCCCGGATTCTTTCACATTCCCCGACAGGAGAGATCCTCATGAGTCTGATCCAGGAGTTCAAGGAGTTCGCACTAAAGGGCAATGTTGTTGATCTGGCGGTCGGCGTGATCATCGGCGGCGCTTTTGGCAAGATCGTCGAATCTCTGGTCAAGGATGTGATCATGCCCGTTGTCGGCCGGCTTCTGGGCGGAGTCGACTTCAAACAGCTCTATTTCAACCTCGGTGACAAGGTCTTCGATTCGCTCGAAGCCGCCGAAAAGGCGGGCGCGCCGCTGCTCAAGTACGGCGCCTTCATCAATACCGTTGTCGACTTCTTCATCGTCGCCGCGGCGATTTTCGTCGCGATCAAGGCGATGAACAAGCTCAAGCGCTCCCAGCCGGCCGAAACGCCGGCTCCCGCTGCGACGCCCGAAGACATCCTGCTGTTGCGCGAGATCCGCGACAGTCTGAAATCGCCGAAGTGATTCCCCGGACGATCAAGTCGCTTGTTTGGTCTCTGCCAGGTTAACTGACCTTCATCGATCCAACCCAGGTTAACTGGCTTCGTCGATTCAACCCAGTCCAAAGCCACCCAAGCGGCTTTGGACGATCAAGAGGCTTGTTTGGTCTCTGCCAGGTTAACTGGCAGAGACCTGTTCCAGTCTGTATCCGTAGTTGTATGTCGGGACCAGCCGGAAACCGTTCTCGGGGCGCAGAGCGAGTTTGGAGCGCAGTCGCGAGACGTGCGTGTCGATTGTCCGCGTCGCAAGGTTCGGGTTGCGCCCCCATACGGCTTCGAGGAGGTGGCCGCGCGAGAGCAGGCGCCCGACGTTGCGGAACATGAAGAGCGCCAGCTCGAATTCCTTGTCGGTCAGTTCGGCCAGCTCTCCAGAGACGAAGCACTGCTTTGCGAGCAGGTCGAAGTGATAGGGCGGAAGATCCAGTTCGCGTTCGGGTTCGCGCGGGCGGGAGCGGCGCAGAACCGCTTCGATCCGCGAGATCATCTCCAGCCGCCGCACCGGCTTGACGATGTAGTCGTCGGCGCCGGCCCCCAGCGCCGCAACGATGTCTTCCTCGGCATCGCGGGCGGTCACGAAGATCACTGGAGTCAGATCCCCCCTGTCCTTCCTGAGCCAGGTCAGCACGGCTTCGCCGCTGATCTCGGGCAGGTTCCAGTCGATCAGGAACAGGTCGAAGCTTTCGCGCCCGGCGATCTTCATCAGTTCGCGGGGGTGGGCGTACTGATGGATGTCGTGGCCGGCCTCGTTCAGCCAGGCGGCGACGGTGCTGGACTGGTCTCGGTCATCCTCGAGCATCGCGATGCGCATCGGAGTTCTCATCAAGATTCGGCGAGGAAAGGGTTGCTGCGGCGTTCGCGTCCGAAATCGGACATCGGGCCGTGGCCAGGGATGAAGCGGACGTCGTCGCCCAGCGGCCAGAGTTTTCTGCGTATCGAGTGCAACAAAGCTTCATGATTGCCGCGCGGGAAGTCGGTTCGCCCGATCGAACTATAGAACAGCACATCGCCGACCCAGGCCAGGCGAGCGTGCGCGCTGAATAAAGCGATGTGGCCGGGCGTGTGGCCGGGCGTGTGCAGGACGGAGAGTTCTTCGTCGCCGATGCGCACGGTGTTGCCCTCGCTGAGCCAGCGCTCCGGTGTGAAGGCGGGCAAAGGGGGGAAGCCGAACATCCGACACTGCTGAGGCAGGGTTTCGAACAGGAAGGCATCGTCCTGATGCGGTCCGGTGATCGGCACTCCGGTCAGGCGGGAGAGCTCTTCGGCTCCGCCGATGTGATCGACATGGCCGTGGGTCAGCAGGATGCTGCAGAGGCTCAGGCCTTGTTTTTCGATCTCGCCGAGCAGGCGTTTGACCTCGCCGCCCGGGTCGACGATGGCGGCCTGGCGCGTGTTATCGCACCAGATCAGGCTGCTGTTCTGCTGAAAGGGGGTAACAGGGATGATCCGGTACTGCACGGGGCAATCCTTTTTGGTTATCGCCCCGATTCTATCCCGAGCCGCCTCGCGCTGCGATGCTCTCTTTGCTTCGGGGCTTCGCAGTCTCGCGGCTCAGCGGATACACTTGCGGGCCTATGCGTGCGCTTCTGCGAATCCGTCCACTCGGGATTGCCGCCAAGCTCAACTTGCTGGCTGTCTGCGTCATCCTCTTCAGTTCGGTCGCGATCGGCGTCGCGGTCGTCCGGACCCAGTCGCGCCTGTCCTTCGATGCCCAGAAGCAGACCGGAGACATGCTGGTCCGGCAGATGGCGAACGGCGCGAAGAAGCTGCTTCCCATCGACAGCCGCGCCGAGCTGAAGGGAATGCTCGGCAAGCTTGCCAGCAACCGCGATGTCGTGTTCGCCGCGGTTTATGATCCTGCGCATCGCCCGCTTGCCGATTACCGGACCACGACAGGGATTCGGCCTTTGCCGGATCAGCAATGGCCTTCGCTCGACCAAGTGCGCTTCGACAGTGAAGGGGATGGGCTGCTCGATTTCGTCACGCCCATTCCCGGTGTCGATGCGCGCGGCCCGCTTCAGGGTTATTCCCGCGTGGTTCTGAGCAGCGAGCGGGCGCGCTCCGAAGCCGTCGTCTTCGTCAAGGAGACGGCCCGGTTTGCAATCGTCGTCACCGCGCTCGCAATCGTGCTGACCCTGATGCTGACCCGCCGTCTGGTTCAGCCGATACATGAGCTGGCCGGGGTGGCTCGCGAAGTCGCCGAGGGGCGGCTCGGCCAGACCGTTGTGATCCGCGCCAACGACGAGCTGGCCGATCTTGCGCGTGCTTTCCAGCTGATGGTGGACAACCTCGGCGCGTCGCGGGCAAGGTTGCTCGAATACCAGAACAAGCTCGAACACCGGGTCCAGCTGCGAACCCGGGAGCTGGAAGAGGCGACCGCCAAGGCGCTCGATCTCGCTCAGCGCGATACGCTGACCGGTCTGCCGAACCGCGCTTATTTCAATCAGATGCTCGAACAGGCGATGGCCTCTCACCACGAGTCTGGCGAGAAGATCGCGTTGCTTTTCCTGGACCTCGACCTGTTCAAGCGGATCAACGACACGATGGGGCACCAGGCGGGCGATCGTCTGCTGGTGATGATCGCCGAGCAGCTCAGGCACTGCGTGCGCGACGGGGATCTGGTTGCCCGCCTGGGTGGGGACGAGTTCGTGATTCTGGCGCGCCAGCTCTGCAGCATTGAGCAGCTTTCGGCGATCGCCCGCCGCATCCTGAACGCCTTTGTGCAGCCCGTCGAGATCGATGCCCAGTCTTTCCGGATCGGCTTTTCGATCGGTATCAGCGTTTGCCCCGAGCATGGTTCAGATGCGGCGACTCTGCTCAAAAGCGCGGATCTCGCGATGTATGCGACCAAGGAGGACGGGCGAGGTCATTACCGCTTCTATACGCCCGATCTGAACCTGCGTGCGATGGAGCAGCTGAGCATAGAGAACGGGCTCAGACGCGCGCTCGAAAACGAATCCGAACTCTTCCTCGAATTCCAGCCCCAGGTCGATCTCGTCAGCGGTCAGCTGATCGCCGCCGAAGCTCTGCTGCGCTGGCACCAGGCCGACGGCACGGTGATGATGCCGGGACGCTTCATTCCGGTGGCCGAGGAGACCGGGCTGATCGTTCCGATCGGCAAATGGGTGCTGCTCTCCGCTTGCGCGACTCTGGCGCGCTGGCAGGAAGCCGGTTTGCCCCTGCCGCGGATCGCGGTCAATATCGGAGCGCCCCAGTTCGAGAGCCGCGACTTCTGCGACCTCGTCGCCGAAGCGCTGAGGGTCTACAACATTCCGCCGGATCGGCTGGAGCTCGAGCTGACCGAGAGCATCATCGTCCGCGACGCCGAGAGCGCGCTGCGCGAGATGGCCAGACTCAAGGCACTCGGAGTTTCGATCGCGCTCGACGATTTCGGTACCGGCTATTCGAGCCTGTCCTATCTGTCGCGGATGCCGATTGATTCGGTCAAGGTCGATCGGGCATTCGTGATGCGCAGCACCGAGGATCGCAACGCCCACACGATCGTCCGCTCGATCGTCGCCCTCTCGCACAGCCTTGGCTACACGGTGGTCGCCGAAGGCGTCGAGAACCTTGCCCAGCTTCGCCTGCTGCGCGCGGTGGGTTGTGACCTGCTGCAGGGTTTTCTGCTGGGGCGCCCGATGAGCGAGAGGGCGATCGAGGCCTGGATCATGAGTCCGATGAATCCCGCCCAGGCTGCGCTGGGCATGGAGAACTGCGAGATCTACTGAGCGCTCAGGGGTAGAGCGTGAGCTTGTCCCAGCCGCCCTCGGCCCTGGGCGTGCAGACGACGCGTTCGTGGAGCCGGAAAGGGTGGGCTTTCCAGAACTCGATTCGCTCGGGGACAACGCGGAAGCCTGACCAGAATTCGGGGCGGGGTATCGTGCCGAGACCGAACTTCAGCGCGTAGGCGGCAACCCGCTTTTCGAGCTCCCAGCGGCCTTCCATCGCTTCGGACTGGCGGGACGCCCAGGCGCCGATGCGCTTGTCGCGTTCGCGGCTCGCGAAATAGGCATCGGCTTCGGCGGTGCTGACCGCTTCGACGTGGCCCTGGATGCGAACCTGACGCTGCAGGCTCTTCCAGTGAAAGCACAGTGCGGCCTTCGGATTCGCGGCCAGCTCGCGGCCCTTGCGGCTCCCGAGGTTCGTATAGAACACGAAGCCGTGTTCGTCGAAGCTCTTGAGCAGCACCATTCTGAGCGAAGGCATGCCGTCACTGTCGACGGTGGCCAGCGACATCGCATTGGGGTCGTTCGGCTCGCTCTTGCCGGCATCATTGAGCCAGGTCCGGAACAGCTCGATCGGTTCTTCAACAGTGAGGCTCATCGCGGATCTCGGTGGATCAAAAACACATTCTCGCGCGAAATTGTGGCGGCTGCCGAAAGCTTCAGTGCTCGCCTGCTTCGACGCGAGCCTGCAGCGCTGCGAGCGACGCTTCGCTGGCCCCCTGGACCGAGATCCGTTTGCGCCGCGAGGCGGCACCCGTTTCGAGGCTCACCGCGCTGCGTGGAACGCCCAGCTGCGCGGCAAAAAAGGCAATCAGCGCGGTATTGGCCTTGCCGTCCACGGGAGGCGCGGCGAGCCGGATCTTCAGCGCATCGCCGTGCAGGCCGACGATTTCGGTGCGCTTCGCGCCGGGCTGGATGTGGAGCAGGAAGCTCGCGCAGCCGTCCTTGTTCTGGTGCAGCCAGTCCATCAGAACATGAAACCGCGCAGGCCGACGCGGAAGTTGGCAAGCAGGTAGAGCAGGATCTGGATGATCAGCAGCACGACCAGAGGCGACAGATCAACTCCGCCGACCAGCGGCAGGCGGCGTGCGATCGGGGCGAGGAAGGGCCTTGCCAGAGCCCGGAAGAAAGGCGCGACCGGGGCATGGGGATTGACCCAGGACAGCACCGCGCTGACGATGACGACCAGCATCACGAGCTGCAACAGGCAGGTGACGAGCCCGATGCTGCCGACCAGCGCGGCTGCGCTCAGCAGCGCGACCGGATTGCCGATCCCGGCGCCCAGGGCGCCGAGCAGGAGCGCGGCGACGACCTGGATCAGCCAGGCGGGAAGCCAGCAGGCGAGACTGGGACCCGGGTGTGTCGGCAGCAGTTTCTGCGTCGGCACGACGGCCCAGTCCGTCGTCGCGAGGATGAACTGGCCCAGCGGTGTGATGAACGAGATCCTCAACCAGCGCATCAGCGCGCGGGTCAGCAGCATCATCGTGAAAAAGCCTGCCGCCGCATCGACGATCAGTGTCATCAGCCCTCCCAGCATCGTTCAGTCTCCTTGTTGTTCCTGTTGTCTGTCCTGTGCCCGGAGGGCTCAGGTCTGGAGTGTGCCCGGGTTTAGGCCGAAACGGGAGAGGGGCGGGAGCCGAAGATCGCGCTGCCGATGCGCACCAGCGTCGAGCCGCCCGCGATCGCCTCTTCGAGGTCGGCCGACATTCCCATCGACAGCGTGTCCAGAGCGAGGCCGCGCGCAGTGAGCTGATCGCGCAGACGCGCGAGCTCGCCGAAGCGCCGGGCCAGCACCGCGGGGTCTTCGCTCGGCTCGGGAATCGCCATCAGGCCGCGCAAGGTGAGCCGGGGAAGGGCGGCGACGGCGAGCGCGAGTTCCTCGACCTCGCCGGGGGCGACTCCGGACTTGGACTGCTCGCCGCTGACATTGACCTGGATGCAGACCTGAAGCGGTGGCAGGTGCGCATCGCGTTGTGCCGAGAGCCGTTCGGCGATGCGTAGCCGGTCGATCGAATGAACCCACGCGAAGTGGTTCGCGACGAGCCGCGTCTTGTTGCTCTGCAGCGGGCCGATGAAATGCCACTCGAGTTTGAGGTCGGCGAGCGCTTCGACCTTGGCCGACCCTTCCTGGACGTAGTTCTCGCCGAAAGCGCGCTGACCGGCCGCGGCTGCCTCGCGCACCGCCTCGGCGGGGAAGGTCTTGCTGACCGCAAGCAGGCTCACCGCAGAGGGTGACCTGCCGCAAAGTTCGGCAGCTTCCTTGATGCGTTGACGAACTGCTTGCAGATTGGTGCAAATGCTTGTCATATAATCGTTTCGGATCTCCGAATCCGGAGCGCAAGTATAGCGTTCGCTCCGGGTCCTCCGCCTCTTCGCTTCCGGATACTGTCATGGACATCACCGAGCTGCTCGCCTTTGCGGTCAAGAACAAGGCTTCCGACCTTCACCTCTCCTCCGGTTTGCCGCCGATGATTCGCGTCCACGGCGACATCCGGCGGATCAATCTTCCGCCGATGGAGCACAAGGAAGTCCACGCCATGGTGTACGACATCATGAACGACTCCCAGCGCAAGACTTTCGAAGAGAACTGGGAGTGCGACTTCTCGTTCAACGTGCCCAACCTCGCGCGTTTCCGGGTCAATGCTTTCACCCAGGACCGGGGCGCGGCGGCGGTGTTCCGGACCATTCCGTCCAAGGTGCTGACCCTCGAAGAGCTCGAATGCCCGAAGATCTTCAAGGACATCGCACAGAACCCGCGCGGCATCGTGCTGGTCACCGGACCGACCGGTTCGGGCAAGTCGACGACGCTGGCGGCGATGGTCGACTACCTCAACGAGAACGAATACGGCCACATCCTGACGATCGAGGATCCGATCGAATTCGTCCATGAGTCCAAGCGCTGCCTGATCAACCAGCGCGAAGTCTCGCGCGACACCCACTCCTTCAACAACGCGCTGCGCTCGGCGCTGCGTGAAGACCCGGACATCATCCTGGTCGGCGAATTGCGCGACCTTGAAACGATTCGTCTGGCGCTGACTGCTGCGGAAACGGGCCACCTGGTGTTCGGTACCCTGCACACGTCGTCGGCCGCGAAAACGATCGACCGTATCATCGACGTGTTTCCTGCCGAGGAAAAGGAAATGGTCCGCGCGATGCTGTCCGAATCGCTGCGGGCGGTGATCTCGCAGACTCTGCTGAAGAAGAAGGACGCTTCGGGCCGGGTCGCCGCGCACGAGATCATGATCGGCACCCCGGCGATCCGGAACCTGATCCGCGAAGCGAAGATCGCGCAGATGTACTCGTCGATCCAGACCGGGCAGAACTTCGGCATGCAGACGCTGGACCAGTGCCTGCAGGAACTCGTCAAGCGCAATATCGTTGGCGTCGCCGAAGCGCGCTTGCGCGCGGCCAACAAGGACAACTTCCCGGGCTGATAGAGCCCGCGTCCGGGCGTGGGCTCGCGGCGCAATAGAACAGGATTGGCAAAATGGAACGCGATCAGGCACTCAAATTCATGCACGACCTGCTGCGGCTGATGATCAGCAAGCGCGGCTCCGACCTTTTCATCACCGCGGGTTTCCCGCCGGCGATCAAGGTCGACGGCAAGATCGTGCCCCAGTCCAATCAGGTCCTGACCGCGCAGCACACGGCCGAACTGGTTCGCTCGGTCATGAACGACCGTCAGGCGGCCGAGTTCGAATCGACTAAGGAGTGCAACTTCGCGATCTCCCCGGCCGGGATCGGGCGCTTCCGGACCAATGCCTTTGTTCAGCAGAGTCGGGTCGGCATGGTCTGCCGGACGATCGCGCAGAAGATTCCGACGCTCGACGAGTTGGGCATGCCCCAGGTGCTCAAGGATATCGCGATGTCCAAGCGCGGCCTCGTGATCTTCGTCGGCGGCACTGGCACCGGCAAGACGACTTCGCTCGCCGGCCTCGTCGACTACCGAAACGAGAACAGCTTCGGCCACATCATTACGCTCGAAGATCCGATCGAATACGTCCATGCGCACAAGAACTGCGTCGTGACCCAGCGCGAAGTCGGTATCGATACCGATAGCTGGGAAGCGGGACTGAAGAACACGCTGCGTCAGGCGCCTGACGTGATCCTGATGGGCGAAATCCGCGACCGGGAAACGATGGACTATGCGGTTGCGTTTGCCGAGACCGGCCACCTCTGTCTGGCGACCTTGCACGCGAACAGCGCCAACCAGGCGATCGACCGGATCATCAACTTCTTCCCCGAAGACCGCCGCCAGCAGCTTCTGATGGACTTGTCGCTGAACCTGCGCGGCATGGTTTCGCAGCGCCTGTTGCCATTGAAGGATCGTAAGGGGCGGGTGCCGGCGGTTGAAGTACTGCTCAATTCTCCGCTGATCGCCGACCTGATCTTCAAGGGCGAGATCGCCGAGATCAAGGATTTGATGAAGCGCTCGCGCGAACTGGGTATGCAGACTTTCGACCAGTCGCTGTTCGAATTGTACGAGAACGAGCTGATCAGCTACGAGGACGCGCTGCGCAATGCCGATTCGATCAACGACCTGCGCCTGCAGATCAAACTGAACAGCCGGCACTCGGATCGCGACCTGGCGGCGGGTATCCAGAATCTCGATATCGTTTGAGCGCTTCGGTAACGCAAAGTATCGGGCGACACATGCCGGCGCAGAGACGGCGCGACAATTGCCAGGCCTTTTCCCCTGGAGTGAAAATGAAAAGCCTGTTCGCGCTACCTCTGGTGTTGCTGATGTCGCTTGCCCAGGCGGCTGTGCTGGATCGCCCGCTCGAGAATTTCGCGCGGATCGATTCCAGTGTTCCGTTCGATGTCGTCTGGCAGGCCGGGCCGCACGCCCGGCTTCACGCCGAAGGCGATCAGGAATTGCTCGAGCATCTGCAGATCGAGAATTCGGCGGGCGTGCTCAAGCTGAGCACCCGCAAGTCCTGGCTGTCCTGGTCTGTTGGTTCGCGCAAGCTGACGATTTCAGTGAGCTCTCCGACGCTGGTGGACGTCCGTTTGACGGGATCCGGGGACTTAAAGGTCCAGGGGGTCAGGGGAGCGGAGTTTTCGGTCGCGCTCAGAGGTTCAGGAAACGTCGTGCTGAACGATGTCCAGGCCGGGGTTCTGAACGCCGAGCTGGCCGGCTCGGGAGATCTGAGCGCGGTAGGTGTTGTCGATGGGCTCAGCGCCCGCCTGAAGGGATCGGGAGACATCCGCTTCGCTGATCTGAAGGCGAAAGTGGCGGGTGCCAATCTCGCCGGTTCGGGCGATGTGAGGCTGTGGGCGAGCGAGAAGGTGATCCTTCGCTGCGGGGGCTCGGGCGACATCACGGTGGGCGGCTCGCCGCGCGTGCGCGACGTCTCGCGCCACGGCAGCTGCGACATTCACTACCAGTGAGCCGAGCGGGTTGGGCAGTTTTGGCCGGCTGGGCTGATAGAATGGGTAGATTCCACCCCTAGTGCCAGGGAAAACCCGTGAAAATTGTCTGCCTCGACATGGAAGGCGTGCTCGTTCCCGAGATCTGGATCGAGTTCGCCCAACGCACCGGCATCGCCGAGCTGCGCCGAACGACCCGCGATGAGCCCGACTACGACAAGCTGATGAAGTTTCGGCTCGGTCTGCTGGCCGAGCACAAGCTGGGCTTGCCCGACATCCAGGCCGTGATCGGCGAGATGGGGCCGATGGCGGGCGCGAGAGCCTTCCTCGACGATCTGCGTCAGCACTATCAGGTCGTGATCCTGTCCGATACCTTCTACGAGTTCGCGCGGCCGCTGATGGTCCAGCTCGGCGAGCCGACGCTGTTCTGCCACCGCCTCGAAGCCGATGCCGCGGGACGGGTCGTTGACTACCACCTGCGCATGCCCGATCAGAAGCGGGCCGCGGTCAAGGCCTTCCAGGGCCTGAACTTCAAGGTTATCGCGGCCGGCGATTCCTACAATGACACCGCGATGCTGGGTCAGGCCGAGGCCGGGATCCTGGTTCATCCGCCCGAGAACGTGATCCGCGAATTCCCGCAGTTCCCGGTCGCGAGGAGCTATGCTGAGCTGCGTCGGCTGATCGACGAAGCGGCGGCCCGGATCTGAAGCTTGCCTGCCTGAACGGATTTCGCAAACCATGAACACCCCGCGTTTCTATACCCTGACCGCCTCCTGTCCCGATCAGGCGGGAATCGTTGCCCGAGTGAGCAGTTTCATCGCCGAGCACGGCGGCTGGATCTTCGAATCGAGCATGCACACCGATCACGAAGAGAAGCGTTATTTCCTGCGCATCGAGATCCGTGCCAACTCGCTGCCCTTCCTGCTCGCCGAGCTGCGCGAGCGCTTCGCGCCGATCGCCGAGGCTCTGGGCATGGACTGGAAGATCAGCGACAGCGCGGTCAAGAAGCGGGTCGTGCTGATGGTGAGTCGCCAGGAGCACTGCCTCTACGATCTGCTGGCCCGCTGGCAGAGCAAGGAAATGAACATCGAGATTCCCTGCGTGATCTCGAACCACGACACTTTTCGCGGATTCGTCGAGTGGCACGGGATTCCCTTCCACCATGTTCCGGTCACGCCCGACAACAAGGAAGCCGCCTACGCCGAAGTGCAACGGATTTTCGAGGATGTGCGCGGCGACTGCATGGTGCTGGCCCGCTACATGCAGATCCTCTCTCCCGAGCTGTGCCGTGCCTACCCGGGGAAAATTCTGAACATCCACCACAGCTTCCTGCCCAGCTTCGTCGGCGCCAAGCCCTATCACCAGGCTCATGCGCGCGGCGTCAAGCTGATCGGTGCGACCTGTCACTATGTGACGGCCGACCTCGACCAGGGACCGATCATCGACCAGGACGTAATCCGCGTCGATCACTCCGATTCGGTCGATGACATGGTTCGCTACGGCAAGGACATCGAGAAGGCCGTGCTGGCCCGCGGTCTGCGCTATCACGTCGAAGACCGCGTGCTCGTGCACGGCAACAAGACCGTCGTTTTCCGCTGAGCGCAGCCAGGCCTTGTCCCGGCGCGGCTCAGAAGCGCAGCCGAGCAGTCAGCGATGCGTTGCGCGGTGCTCCGGGCAGGTTCAGGTTGGCATTGCTGCCATGACCGGCGACGATGTAGCGCTTGTCGAACAGGTTGTTCAGGTTGAACTGGAGCTGCCAGGCGCCGAGCGCATAGCGCGCCATCAGGTCGGCCGTCGTATAGCTGGGCAGAGTGACCGTGTTGCCGGTGTTTGCGAAACGATCGCCGACGTAGTTGACGCCGCCCCCCAGGCTCAAACGCTCCGACAAGGCTCTGGTCAGCCAGACGTTGCCGCTGTGCCGCGGTGTCAGCGTCGCGCGCTTGCCCTGCACGGGCTGGCCTGCGTCGGTCGCGGTCGATTCGATGACTTTTGCGTCCATGTAGGCGTAACCGGCGAGGATCTGCCAGCCGCCCTGCAGATCGCCCTGGGCGGAGAGCTCCAAGCCGTCCGTGCGCTGGACGCCGACCGGGATCAGTTTGGTGCTGTTGGCTGGATCGACCGTCTTGATGTTCGTGCGCTCCAGCCGGAACAGCGATGCGCCGAGCAGGGCTGCGCCACCGAACAGTTCGTATTTCGCACCGATTTCGCTGTTCGTCGTCTCTTCCGGCGCCAGGTCGGCATTGTTGGCCGCCAGTGCGAAACTCTCGGCTGAAGGCTGGAAGGAGCGGCTCCAGGCGGCATACCAGGACTGCTGCGCGGTCGGTTGCCAGACGAGCCCTGCGCGCGGGCTCACGGTGTGATCGGTGCGCGCGAGGTCGCTCTGGCCGACGCGGCGGTCGTCGGTCTGCTGTTCGAAGCGGTCGTAGCGAAGTCCCAGCAGCGCTTTCCAGTGGCTGGCGAGGCTCAGCTGATCCTGCAGGTAGAACGCGGTTGTCGTCAGTAGCGCGCGGTTGTCGGCGCTCGGCTTGCCGCTGACCGCGCGGGGCAGCACCGGCAGGACAGGATTGAACAGGTCGGTCGTCGCGACCTTGCTCTGCGAATAAGTGATCGTGTCCTTGCTCTGCCGGCCCAGCTCGATGCCGTAGAGCACTTCGTGATGGGTGCCGGCGAGCGCGAACTTCTGCGTCAGCTCGGTCTGGTTGAAGAAACCGTATTCGGCCCGGCTGACCGCGCCGCGGTTGAAGCTGACGGTCTTCGCCTGTTCATCGACCGAGCCCGTCGTTGTGTTCGCCCGGTCCAGCGTGTAGTGATAGCTGCGCAGTGCGTTGCGCAGCGACAGGCTGGAGTTGATCCTGTGGCTCAGCGTCGCGCTTGCCGATGCGACTTCCGATTCGGAGAAGTCGGCGTCCGCCGCGTTCGCGGCGCCGTAATAGCGGGACGGATCGACATCGACGGGGCGCCCCTGATAGGACGGAATGCCGAAGTCGGTCAGGCGCCTGTCCTTCAGATAGTCGGCCTGCAGCAGAAGCTGGGTGTCGGCGTCGATCTGATAGAGCAGGGAGGGCGCGATCGCCTGACGTTTCAGGAACTGTTGGTCGCGATAGGAATCGGCGTCCTCGAGCGCGCCGGTCAGCCGCCAGGAGAGCTTTTCACCCTTGCGGGCGAGGTCGAACTCGCCGCGCTTGTCGGCCCAGCTGCCGATGCTCAGCGCGATCTCGCTGCGATCGACGCCGGGTCTCTTGCTGACGCGGTTGATCATGCCGCCCGACGAACCCCGCCCGTAGAGCACCGAAGCCGGTCCCTTGATGATCTCGACTTCCTCGATGTTCGACAGGTCGCGAAAGTACAGCGCGTCGTCGCGGAAGCCGTCGATGAACTGATCGCCGATCGCGGTGAAGCCGCGGATCGAAACCTGGTCGCGCTGGCCGTCGCCGGTGCTCAAGCCCACCCCCGGCACGTTGCGCAGCGCGTCCTGCAGCGAACGGGCCGCCTGGTCGTCGAGCACCTGGCGGGGCAGGGCGGTGACGGTCTGCGGGATGTCGAGCTGATCCGCATCAGAGCGGGTCGCGCTGCGCGCCCTCGTCCCGCCATAGCTCTTTTCGCGCGAAACCTTGCTCGCGGTGATCGTGATGACTTCGCTCGAAGCCTCCTCGCCAGCGAGGGAAGTCGTGGAGAGGGTGAGAAGCGATGCGGAGGCGATTGCGGTGAGGGTGTGTGAGGGACGCACGGTCGGTTCCATTGCTGAGTTTGACTGAGGTGTCGTTGCCGGCCGGCAGAAGACGCGCAAATGATAATCATTCGCAACAATGATGACAAGTCTGTGTCCCCGCCGCGGCCCTAGCGCTTACAATCGCTCACCCGCACGACAGGCTCTCGACCATGACCCGCCGCATTGCTCTCGCCCTCACCGGTGCTTCCGGAATGCCTTACGGCATCCGCCTGCTCGAATGCCTGCTGGCGACCGGAGTGCGGGTCGAACTGCTCTACTCCCAGGCGGCGCAGATCGTCGCGCGGCAGGAGATGGACCTCGAACTGTCCTCGCGCCCCGCCGAAGTCCAGGCGATGTTTGTTGAGCGCTTCGGTATCGCGCAGGATCAGCTCGCCGTCTATGGGCGCGAAGAGTGGTTCGCGCCAGTCGCGTCAGGCTCCAATCCGCCCGATGCGATGGTCGTCTGCCCCTGCACGATGGGCACTCTGGCGTCGATCGCGGCGGGTTTGTCGGCGAACCTGATCGAACGGGCGGCTGATGTCTGCCTGAAGGAGCGCCGCACCCTGGTTCTGGTGCCGCGCGAGACGCCGTTTTCGACGCTTCACCTCGAGAACATGCTCAAGCTCGCCCGGATGGGCGTCGTGATCCTGCCGCCCTCTCCCGGCTTCTACACGCATCCGCAGAGTCTTGACGACATCGTCGACTTCGTCGTCGCACGGATTCTCGATCAGATCGGCGTTCCCCAGACCCTGATGTCCAAGTGGGGGCTTTAACGGCGCAGAGCACTGCTCTGCGCCGTTAAAGCCGGCCCGATGTGCAAATCGGGCCGTGGAACTGCAGCGGGGTTTCGCGAAGCACTGCTTCGCGCCGCTAAAGCCGGTTGGCTGTGCAAAGCCGACCGTGGGCGAAGGAGGGAATTCACGAAACACTGTTTCGTGCCTCTGTAGCCGGCTGGCTGTGCAAAGCCAGCCGTGGGAACTGCAGTGGGGTTTCGCAGAGCACCGCTCTGCGTCAGGGGCTCAGAGCCAGCGCTGCATGAACTGTGCGCAGCCGAAAGCTCCGTCGAGCGCATAGTCGGCAAAGCCGCTGGCGCGGTAGAGGCGGCGCGCAGGAACGTTCTTGTCCAGCACTTCGAGCGTCAGCTTGCAGCAACCGAGCTCGCGACCCTGGCGGGCGAGCTCTTCGAGCAGCGCGCGGGCTATGCCACGGCCGCGGAATTCGGGGCGCACCGCGAAGTCGTGCAGATTCAGCAGAGGCGCGCAGGCGAAGGTCGAAAAGCCCTCGAAGGCGACCGCGATTCCGGCGGGCTCCCCCTCTTCGAAGGCGATCAGCACATGAGTGCCGGCTCGCGCGGCGAGCGCGCCGGGAAGTCTCTGTTTGACCTCGTCAGCGAGGCCCTCTCCTCCGCCCATCGGGTCGCGGGCGTAGGCGTCGAGCAGAGTCACGAGCGCGGTCGCATGCTCGGGGCGGTTCAGCTCGGCGCGGACGATCGTGCTCATGCTTCGCCGCACAGCGCGCGCAGCGCGCGGCAGACCGTCTGCTGGCGCACTTCTTCGCGCTTGCCATTGAAATGGTGGAGCTCGGCCCGCGTCTTTTCGCCGCGGGCGGCCCAGGCGATCCAGACCGTTCCGACTGGTTTTTCGTCCGAGCCGCCACTCGGGCCGGCGACCCCGGAAACCGCGACCGTGTGGCTGGCGCGCGAATGGATCAGCGCGCCTTCGGCCATCGCCCGGACCACCGCTTCGCTGACTGCGCCGTCGCTGGCCAGGATTTCGGCGGGGACGCCGAGCATTTCTTCTTTCGCTTCGTTCGAATAGGTGACCCAGCCGCGATCGAACCAAGCCGAGCTTCCCGATGTCGCGGTCACGACTTCGGCGATCCAGCCTCCTGTGCAGGATTCCGCAGTTGCGAGCACGAAGCTGCGGGCGGCGAGCCAGTCGCCGACATCGCGCGAGAGCTGTTCGAGTTCGTAGTCCATCAGCCCAGTATCCTTTTCAGTATCGCCAGAACCAGCAGCGCGTAGCCGGCGGCCAGAAGGTCGTCGGCCATCACGCCGAAGCCGTTCTTCAGGCGCGCGTCACACTGTCGCACGGGCGGAGGTTTGAGGATGTCGAAGAAGCGGAAGAGCGCGAAAGCGGCCAGCTGCCACAGCCAGCCGGCGGGTGTGAAGAAGAGCACGAGCCAGATCGCGACGATCTCGTCCCAGACAATGCTGCCGTGGTCGATCTCGCCGAGCTTGCGGCCGGTGATCCCGATCGCGAAGCTGCCCAGCACGACGCCGAAGACGAGAAAGGCGAGGAATTGCCACTCGCCGAACAGCGGGCGGATCAGCGGGTAGAGCAGCCAGCCCGCCAGAGTGCCGAAGGTTCCGGGCGCTCTCGGCGCGAGGCCCGAACCGAAACCCAGCGCGAGGAAGTGGGCAGGGTGGGCGATCAGGAAGCGGGGGCTGGGTTGGGTCATGCCGCGATCCTAGCAGGCTTGGGTGCGGGTGGGGCAGGCTGCCAGGCCGACGCGAGCGCGGCGCAGGCGATCAGCGCCGCGCCCAGGCCTTCGCGTGGGCTCAGAGCCTCGCCGGCCAGCCACCACGAGAGCAGCGCCGCGAAGACGAGCTCGGAGCTCATCAGCACCGCTGCGTGATTAGCCGGCAATCGCTGCAGACCCCACTGCATCGCGGAGATGACGATCCACATTGCGACTCCGGTCGCGATGCCCAGAGCCAGCAGAGCTGCGGAGATTGGTGCGAAATCGCCGGCGGGGGCAGCCCAGAGCGCCGAGAGCAGAACTTCGACGACGAAGATCAGCGCGACCCGCTCCTTCTCGTCGCCGCGCGGTAGAGCCCGCGTCATCACGTTGTAGAGCGCGAACGCGAAGCCCGCGCCCAGGCCCACCCATTCCCAGACCGAGGCCGGCCACGGGTAGCCGAGCTCGGGGTGGTACAGCATCAGCGCCGCGCCAAGCACGCACAGCGCGAGCGCGAAGCCGCCCCGTACGCCGGGCCGTTCGCGCATCAGCAGCCAGGCCAGGGCCACGGTCCACAGCGGCGACGTGTAGAGCAGCAGCACGGCTTTCATGACCGGTGCGTGGATCGCGGCGAGGTTGTAGCCAAGGTTGCAGAGGGCCGAAGCGAGCGCGGCGACGAGAAGCGCGGGAGCGCGACGGATCGAAGGCAGTCGCCCCTTTGCAGCGATCAGCGCCGCGATTGCGCCGCTGCCGAAGATCAGCAGGCAGGCCTGGCTGCTGGCGAGACCGGCGCCAGCCAGTTGCCGGAAAGGCCACCAGATGGCGGCCCAGAACAGCGCGGTCGCGATCAGGGTCAGGGTAGGACGGTTCATGCGAAGTGGTCGAAGCCTTTGGGGCGAAGAGGGCGAAGGGATGCGTCGCTCATCGCGAGGCGAAGCCCGGGGGACGTTTCGCAGACGCCTATCCTGTGCAAGGGCAGCGCGAGTTCGGCGGCGAGTTGCATCAGGAATGCCCGCTCGGCGGGAGGCGCGGCGAAGATCAGTTCGTAATCGTCGCCGCCGTACAGGACTTTCTCTAGTGCAAGTGCCGCATCGCCGCAGGCGGCCAGCGGGCCGGCCAGAGGAAGGGCGGCCTGATCGAGTGTCCCGCCGACTCCCGATGATTCGAGGATGTGCCCCAGATCTCCGGCCAGCCCGTCGGAGACGTCGAGCATCGCGTGGGCGTGGCCTCTCAGCGCCCGACCCAGAGCGATCCGGGGTTGGGGGCGTTCGAGCGCGGCGAGGCAGGTCCGCTGCCATTCGGGGGCCAGTTCGAGGTGGCCGAACAGCGCTTCCAGGCCCAGTACGGCGAGGCCGGGGGTGCCGGAAATCCACAAGTCGTCGCCGGCGACGGCGCCGCTGCGGCGGATCGCCAGGCCTTGAGGAATCTCGCCGAAGACGGTCGCGCACAGGTTCAGCGGACCGCGCGTCGTGTCTCCGCCAATCCAGTCGACGCCGAAGTGCTGGCAACACTCGAAAAAGCCGTCGGCGAGCGCCGCGACCCAGGCCTCATCGGCTTCGGGCAGGGCCAGGGCCAGAGTGATCCAGCGCGGCTCGCCGCCCATCGCGGCGATGTCGGACAGATTGACCGCAGCGGTCTTCCAGCCCAGCAGGTGGGCGTCGGTGCCGGGCAGGAAATGGGTTCCCGAAACCAGCATGTCGGTCGAGATCGCGAGTTCCATGCCCGGGCGGGCACGGATCAGCGCGGCATCGTCACCTATGCCCAGTTCGCTGTGATCGGTCGGACGGACGAAGTGGCGGGCGATCAGAGCGAATTCAGAGGGCATGGCGATAGCGGGAGCGCGTTCAGCGCTTCTTGGGTGGGTTCTTGCGGGCGTTTTCGACTTCGACCGCGCGCAGCTGCGGCGCGAGTTTGTCGAGCACGCCGTTGACGAAGCGGTGGCCGTCGGTGCCGCCGAAGTTCTTGGCCAGCTCGATCGCCTCGTTGATGACGACGCGGTAAGGCGTCTCCGGGCACAGCTTGAGCTCGTAAGTGCCCAGCCACAGCACCGCGCGTTCGATCGGCGAGAGCTCGCCAACCGGACGGTCGAGGAAAGGCAGGAATTCGGCTTCGAGTTCGCTGGTCCGTTCGGACACATTGCGCAGCAGCGCGAGCAGCAGGCCGCGGTCGGCGCGCGCCCATTCGTCGCGGGTTTCCTCACCGTTCTGCAGCACTTCCTCGATCACCGGGATCGAGTTGCCCGACAGCAGCCACTGATAGAGGCCAGCCAGAGCCAGCTCGCGCGAGAGGCGGCGCGGAGTCTTGGGGGCTTTTTTGGCTTCGTTCATGCGAGCACCGCCTTCTTCAGATTGCAGATCTCGATCGCCGCCTGAGCCGCGTCACGGCCCTTCTGGGCCATCCGTGCCACAGCCTGATCGTCGTCCTCGGTGGTCAGCACGCCGTTGCCGATCGCGATGCCGGTGTCCAGGCCGATCCGGTTGATGCCGGCGGCCATCTCGTTCGAGACGATCTCGAAGTGGTAGGTCTCGCCGCGGACTACCGCACCGAGCGCGACCAGCGCGTCGTAGCGGCCTGACTTGGCCATCGTCTGCAGCACCAGCGGGATCTCCAGCGCGCCAGGGACGGTCGCGATCCGGATGTCGCGCTCGGCGACTCCGCGCTCTTGCAGCTCACCGACGCAGGCCGAGAGCAGGCCTTCGCAGATGTCGATGTTGAAACGGCTCATCACGACGCCGACGCGCAGGCCTTTGCCGTCGAGCGAAGGTTCGAACTCAGGGATGTTTTCAAAGCGGGGCATTTTTGCCTCCTTGTTGCGGGCACTTGAGTGCCTTTGCGGTGTTGCACCGAACCACGCGTCGAACGCGCGCTCCGGTGCGAGCAAATCATTTTTGATCGGGGCTCACATAGCCGGTCACTTCGAGTCCGAAGCCGGCCATGCTGGGCATCTTGCGCGGGTTCGCGAGCAGCTTCATCTTGCCGACGCCGAGCCGGCGCAGGATCTGCGCGCCGATACCGAAGATGCGCGGATCCCACTTCGCTGCCGGCTTGCGCTCGCCCGAGCGGATCCGCTCGGCGATGTCGTCGCGGCTCTCGTGACGGCGCAGCAGGATCAGCACGCCGTTGCCGTGCGCGGCGATCCGGGCGAGCGAATCGTCGATGCCGAAGCTGTGCGGGCTGCCGGCCGGATCGAGGAAGTCCAGCGCCGAGACCGGCTCGTGGACGCGGACCAGAGCCTCCTGGCCGGCCTCTATCTTGCCATGGGCCAGGGCCAGATGCACTTCGCCAGAGACCTTGTCGGCGAAGGCGTGGAGCTGGAACAGACCGTGAGCGGTCGCCAGCGGCTTCTCGGCAACCTGTTCGATCAGCGCTTCGGAGTGGGCGCGGTACTGGATCAGGTCGCGGATCGCGCCGATCTTGAGTCCGTGTTCGCGGGCGAATTCGAGCAGATCCGGCAGGCGGGCCATCGTGCCATCGTCCTTCAGGATCTCGCAGATCACCGATGCCGGCTCCAGACCGGCGAGCTGGGCGAGGTCGCAGCCCGCCTCGGTGTGGCCGGCGCGGATCAGAACGCCTCCGGGCTGAGCCATCAGCGGGAAGATGTGACCGGGCTGGACGATGTCGTCGGCGGTCGCGTTGCGGGCCACCGCGGCGGCCACGGTCCGCGAGCGGTCCTGGGCCGAAATGCCGGTGGTCACGCCTTCGGCTGCTTCGATCGAGGTCGTGAAGGCGGTCGCGAACTGCGAGCGGTTGTCCTTGACCATCAGTTCGAGGCCCAGCTGCTTGCAGCGGGTCTGCGACAGGGTCAGGCAGATCAGGCCGCGGCCATAGCGGGCCATGAAGTTGATTGCTTCGGGCGTGACGTGCTCGGCGGCGAGGACGAGATCGCCTTCATTCTCGCGGTCTTCCTCGTCGACCAGCACGACGATGCGGCCGGCGCGGATCTCTTCGATGATTTCGGTAATCGGGGACAGAACACTCACGATCTCAGCTCCTCTGGGCGGACGGCGGACGAGCGCGTTCTGCCGTGTGACAAAGTCTGCAATTCTAGCTCAGCCCTCCGTGCCCCGTGCTCTGCCCGGGCTGACTATGGCGTTATCATCCGCCCGGCACTGTTGCGCAGTGTCGTCGAACGGATCGGAGAACTCCCTTGTCGCGTCGAATCATCGTCCTTGCTGCCGCTGTCGCCTGTTGCACTCTGTGGCTCGCGGACGGCCAGGCGCGAGCCTGGGAAGCGGACGCTTCGAGCGGTTTCGTCATGTTCATGCTCGGCTATGGCTGGCCTCTGCTGACCCTCTGTGTGCTGGTGATCGTCTGGATGGTGCTCGCCAACCGCCTGCTCAAAGCTGAAGTCGCGCGCCGCGAGCGTGCCGAGGTCGCGCTGATCGATGCCCGGGATCGGGCGCTCCAGGCCGCCGAAGACCGGGCGGCTTTTTTCGCGGCCTTGAGCCACGAGATCCGCACGCCGATGAACGGCGTGATCGGCCTCGTGGACTCGCTGACCCACTCCCGGCTCGCCGAGGATCAGCGTTACCAGCTCGGCGTTGTCGCGCGTTCGGCGCGGATGTCGCTGGCGATCCTGAACAACGCGCTGGACTTTGCCCGCGCCGAGGCGGGCCGGCTGCGCCTGAATCTTCAGCCCAGCGATCCGCTGGCGACCGCCGAGGATCTGGCGTCGATGTTCGCGCCGCTGGCTGCCGAGCGCGGCCTCGCCTTCGAACTGGCGGTCGCGCCCGATCTGCCGCTGCTTTCCCTCGATTCGCTGCGGCTCAGGCAGATCCTCGCCAACTTCATCACCAATGCGATCCGCTATACGGAGAAGGGCTTCGTGCGCCTGCGCATCGATGGTTTCGCGCTCTCGCCGCAGCGCTGGAAGCTGGTGATCGACGTCGAGGATAGCGGCCATGGTATCGCTCCCGATGAGAAGAGCCGGGTTTTCCGTCCCTTCGAGTCGCTGGGGGGACCGGGCTCGCCCGGCACAGGCTTGGGGCTGGCGGTCTGCCGGGCGCTCTCCGATGTGATGGGGGGGCAGATAACGCTGGACAGCGTCGTTGGACAGGGGAGTCGTTTTCGCTTCACGCTCGACGCGGAATGTCTGCCCTCTCAGTCCAGCTCCGAGCCGTTTTCAGGAATCGCGGTCCGTTGCCGGGTCAGCGATCCGTTCTGGCGTTCCGAGTGCCTGGCCTGGCTGCATTCATGGGGCGCCCTGGTCGTCGAAGAAGGCGAGCGACTGACGCTGACCGATGGCGCTCCCGAGTCCGGGGGATGCGGGGTGATCCTGCAGCGCGAGCCTGGTCTCGCGCGCGACCGGAACGGGTGGGTCAGGCTGGGCGCGCTGCCTCTGCTGCCGACGCGTCTGCGCCACGCGCTGGAGCGTGCGCTCGCCCCCGCGTCCGAGAGCCTCCCCGCTGCCGATGCCAAGGAAGAGCCCCCCCGGCGCCGGGTACTGGTCATCGATGACGAACCCTTGAATCTGCGTGTCGCGAAAGAGCTTCTGGCTCTGCTCGGGTTCGACGCGATCACGGTCGGCGAATCGCAGGCCGGTTTCGAGGCTTTCTGCATCGATGCCTTCGCGGCGGTCCTGCTCGACTACCGAATGCCCGGCGAAGACGGGGTCAGCCTCGCGGCGCGGATGAGGTTGCGTGAGCGCAACCGGGGCCTGGCGGCGACGCCGATCGTCGGCGTCACCGCCGATGCGAGCGAGGTCGCGACCAGCGCCTGCCTGCTGGCCGGGATGGACCGGGTCATGCTCAAGCCGATGACGCTGGACGCGCTGTACGAGGTGCTCAGGCTGCTCGGCTGCGAACCGGAAGAGCCGCCCGAGCACGAGCTGGTCGAAGTCGGCGAGGAGGAGGGCGACAGTGCGGCGCTTCTGGCCTATCTGGCCGGACTGGTCGGGTCGGTCGAGCGGGCGCGCGGGATCGCCGACGGCTTCATCGATGCTTCGCTCGACGACCTCTCCGAGCTGCGCTCCGGGCTCGATACCCGGAATCTTGAAACGGTGCGTTTTCTCGCCCACCGGATCAAGGGGGGGGCTCGCAGCGCGGGCTTCGAGCGCGTCGGCGATGCGGCTTTCGAACTCGAGAATGCGGCGCGCGAAGGCGACGTGCCGGCCTGCCGGATGCAGACGGAGACGCTGACGCGCAGCCTGGATAGACTGCGCGAGGTGCTGGCGGGTTAGTTCAGGCGGATGGGGCTGGCCAGGGACGGGTTGCGACCGACGACCCCTTCATAGCCGGCCGCGATCCGGGCCATGTCGGCTTCTTCATCGCCGGTCATCCACAGGTATTCGCTGAGCGTGATGCGGCGCGTCTTGTAATCGATCGCCATCAGGCCGACCGGCATGTTGGCGGTCAGTGCAATCCTCATGAAGCCGGCCTTCCAGTGCGGCTGGTAGCGGCGGGTGCCTTCCGGGGCGATGACCAGGATCACGGTCTCGCGTGCCGTCAGTTTTTCCGCGACTTCGCGGACGAAGCCTCCCGGCGCCCGGCGGTTGACCGGGATGCCGCCCCAGCTGCGCAGGATCCGGGCGAGCGGCCCGCGGAAGACCGTGTGCTTGGCGATCCAGCTCGCCGGCCAGCCAATACTCCATTTGACGAGGATCGCGATCGCGAAGTCCCAGTACGAGGTGTGGGGATAGAGAAGCAAAAGCGAGCGCGGCACTGGCGGTGGCGTCATCTCGATCTGCCAGCCGGCCAGCTTCAGCAGCGCGGCGGCCCAGCGGTGGCGGCGGCCACCGGCGAGCGGATCAGGTGAGGGGATGGGACTCATCTTGGGGCGTGTAGTTCGGAAAAGCCCGCCACTATAAGGCCTTGTCGCATCGCTGACTTGTCGGCGAGGCCCGGCAGCCTGACAATCGTGAGCTTTCCCCCTGCGGTGGTCGCCGTGATCCGGTTCCCGCCGTCCTGAAGAGCCGCCATGAGCCAAGCCCAATCTCCTTTGTGGTCCGGGGATATCCCCGACCTCGACCGCCTGCGCGCGGTCGCCCGCGACATCGCCGATTCCGTGTTGCGCACGCCGCTGTGGCGCAATGAAGTGCTGTCCGATGAGCTCGGCGCACAGGTTTCGCTGAAGATGGAAAACCTGCAACGGACCGGTTCGTTCAAGGTCCGCGGCGCGACCAATGTGCTGCGCCGCTTGCTCGAAACCCGGACCGATCTGCCCGGCGTCGTCGCGCTGTCGGCCGGCAACCACGCCCAGGGCGTCGCGCGTGCCGCCTCCCGGGTCGGCATTGCCGCGACGGTCGTGATGCCGCTCAGTGCGCCGCTGACCAAGATCGAGTCCTGCCGCAGGATGGGGGCCGAAGTCGTGCTCTCGGGCGAGACGATAGAGCAGGCGAAGCTTGAGGCCGACCGGATCGCGGAGGAGCGCGGCTACGCATTCCTCCACCCCTACGACGACTGGAATGTGATCGCCGGCCAGGCTTCCTGCGGCATCGAGATGCTCGAAGACTGCCCGCAGATGAGCGTTGCGATCGTTCCTCTGGGCGGGGGCGGTCTGCTCTCGGGCATCGCGCTGGCGCTCAAACTGCAGCGGCCGGACATCCGTGTGATCGGCGTCCAGGCCGAGAACGTCTCGCCTTTCCGCTCCTTCCTGAAGGACGGTACTTACGCCGCGGTCGCGGCCGGCGCGCACACGATCGCCGACGGGATCAAGGTCAAGGCACCCGGGCGGCTGAGTTCAGCGGTGATTGCCCGCTATGTCGACGAGATCGTCACCGTAGACGACAACGCGATCGCCGAAGCGATCGTCGCGACGCTGGAGCGCACCCGGACGATCTCCGAGGGGGCCGGCGCGGTGGGACTCGCCGCGCTGATGCACGGCAAGGTCAAGCTTTCGTCCGAGGATCACGCGGTCGTCGTGGTCTCCGGTGGCAACGTCGACATGCCTCTGGTTGGCCGCTCGATCGACTACGGTCTCGCGTCGAGCGGACGCTTGATGAGCGTCGGCGTGACGATTCCGGACAGCCCCGGCCATCTGCTGAACCTGCTCAGGAACGTCGCGGCTCTGGGTATCAACGTCCGTCACGTCGAACACCGGCGCGGCGAGCTGCATGTCCCGGTCGGTCAGTGCGAAGTCGTGCTCGAAGTCGAAACCCGCAACCTCGCGCACCAGCAGGAGCTGCTGACCCAGTTTGCCGAACAGGAGGGCAAGGTGCGCTGCCTGTTCGGGGATTGACAGGGTGGCGTAAAACTACTGCGGCGATCCTCTGCCGCGTTGCGTGGTGCTCGCTTCCTCTCCCGGCCTTAGGGTGGTTTCGCCGCAGGCAAACCACCGCCACGCACCGTTGTGGCGGATTGCCCCTTCGGGGCGAATCCACCCTACCTTTCCTCTCTATCTAGGGAGAGGGGGGCAACTCACTGCCGGTCGCGGTTGCTGCCGGCGACGATCCGGTATTCGAGCAGCCGGCACTCGATGTCGCCGTTCATCAGCGGCGTGCGGCGGCTCGCCTTCAGACCGATGCGCTTGGGCAGCGCCGGGTCGCCGGTGAAGAGGTAGGCCCGCCATCCGGCGAAAGCGCGCTTCAGGTGGTCGCCGACCTGCGGGTACCAGGCCTGAAGTTCCTCTTCGTCGCCGAGCCGCACGCCATAGGGTGGGTTGGTCACGATCACGCCCTCGGCGGCGGGTGCTTCGAGCGTCACGAAATCGCCTTCGTCGAAGTGCACGAGCTCTTCGAGCCCGGCGGCGGCGAGGTTGGCGCGGGCATTGGCGACCTGCTGCGGATCGATGTCGGACGCGTAGATGTTCAGTTCCGGAGTGCGGCGGCGGCGCTGTTCGGCCATCGTCCGGATCCGGTTCCACTGCCTGGCATCGAAGCTCGTCAGCTTCTCGAAGCCGAAGTTGCGGCCGATTCCCGGAGCGATGTCCAGCGCCATCATCGCCGCTTCGAGCGCGAAAGTGCCGCTGCCGCACATCGGATCGAGCAGGGTCTGGCCCGGTTCCCAACCGGAAAGTTTCAGGATGCCGGCGGCGAGGTTCTCCTTCAGCGGCGCTTCGACCTTCGCGCGCTTGAAGCCGCGGCGGGTCAGCGCTTCGCCCGAAGTGTCGAGGTAGAGCGTCGCGCGGTCGGCGGTCAGGAAGGCGTGGATGCGCACGTCTGGCTGGCGCGTGTCGATCGACGGGCGGGTGCCGCGCTCCTCGCGGAAGCGGTCGCAGACTCCGTCCTTGATCCTCAGCGTCACGAAGTTCAGGCTCTTCAGCGGCGAGCGGCTCGCCGTCACATAGATCCTCAGCTTCATGTCCTTGGAAAACCAGCGTTCCCACGGGAGCCGGTGGGCGAGCTGATAGACGTCGTCCTCGCTGCGATACCAGTCCTCGCCGGCCTTCCACAGCACGCGGGTCGCGATCCGGCTCTCCAGGTTCGCGCGCCAGCACAGCGCCCAGTCGCCCGAGAACGAGACCCCGCCGGGGACATCGGCGACATTGTCGGCGCCCAGCGCCTTGAGTTCATCGACCAGAAAGGTCTCGAGGCCGCGCGGGCAGGGGGAGAAGAAGTGTTCAGTCATCGTGGGTCTCTCTGTGTTCGGGGCGGGCCAGAAAATCGGCCGGGGGCGGGCAGCGCAGCTCGCGGACTATCCTGCCCGCATCGAGCCGGCGCGACTCGGACAGGAAGGACAGGCTCAGCGGCGAGAGCCTGTTGGTGATCTCGCTGCGGGAGAGGCGCGGCGGCCGGGGCAAGCCCAGGAAATCGGCGACCGCGTCCAGGTAGTCGCCCATCTTCCGATGCACGCCATCGCAGGCATTGTAGACGCGAAGCCCTCTCACCCGGTGCAAGGCCGTGATGGCGAGGCCGGCCAGTGCGTCGGCATCGACGTGGTTCGTGAATACGTCCTCGCCTTCGACGAGGACCGGGTCGCCGCGCACGAGCCGCTCGGCGGGCAGGCGGTCGGCGGCGTGGATGCCCGGCGCCCTGAGGATCGCGAGGCGGCAGCCGCGGCGGGGGGCGAAACGGCGCAGCCGGGTTTCGGCGTCGACGCGGCGGCGGGCTCTGGGCGTCGTCGGGTTCAGCGGGTGGGTCTCGGCGACGAGTTCGCCCGCGCAGTCGCCATAGACGCCCGAAGTGCTGACGTAGACGAGCGTCCCCGGAGAGCGGCCGCCGCGCGCGAGCGCGGCGAGCAGACGGGCGGTGCGGCGGTCCGCCTCGCCTTCCGGCGGCGGAGGCGCGAAGTGCAACACCGCGTCGGCAAGGCCGGCGAGGCGCTTCAGGCTCCCGGGCCGGTCCAGGTCGCCGGGAACCGGAATGGCTCCGAGCGCGCGCAGCCCGACCGCGGCTTCGGGGCGGCGGTACAGCGCAAAAACCGTGGCGCGACGGGCGAGGCGCGGGATCGTGCGGCGGGCGAGATCGCCGCTGCCGACGATCAGAATGCGGCTTTTGACGGCGCCGCGCCTGCGTTCGGGAATCGGTTGGGCTAACATCGCTGGATTATCGCATCGCTATACGCCAAAACCATCGTCATGTCGTTTCAGGTCAAAGTCCAGCCTTCCGGTCTCCAGTATCCCGCCGATGAGGCCGAAAACCTTCTCCAGTCCGCGCTCAACGCCGGGCTGAACCTTCCCTACGGTTGCCGCAACGGTTCCTGCGGAGCCTGCAAGGGCCGGGTTGTCGAGGGCGAGGTCGACCTGGGCGATGCGCCCGAGACGAGCCTGAGTGCGGCCGAACGCGACGAAGGCTACGCTCTGCTCTGCTGCGCCCAGCCCCGTTCGGATCTGCTGATCGAAGTGCGCGAAGCCTCCCGCAACACCGACTTCCCGATCGTCAAGCTACCCAGCCGGGTTCAGCTGATCGAGCGGGTCGCCGACGACGTGATCGTGCTGAAGATCAAGCTGCCGCCCAGCGAGAACTTTCGCTTCCAGGCCGGGCAGTACCTCGACTTCCTGATCGCCGGGGGACGCCGCCGCAGCTTCTCGATCGCCAGCGCGCCCGAACATGCCGGCGAACTCGAGCTGCATATCCGCCGCATTCCCGGAGGGGAGTTCACCGGACAGATTTTCGATTCGCTGAAGGTGCGCGACCTGCTCCGCTTCGAAGGTCCGCTGGGCAGCTTCTATCTGCGCGAGGGCGACAAGCCGATTGTGCTGATCGCCGGGGGAACCGGTTTCGCGCCGATCAAGAGCATCGTCGAGCACATGATCGCCTCCGGAATCCGCCGTCCGGTCGCTCTGTACTGGGGCGCGCGGGATCTCTCCGGCCTCTACCTCGACGCGCTCGCCCGCTCCTGGGAAGGGGTTTTGCCCGATTTCCGCTATGTGCCCGTGCTGTCTGACTCTTCCGATGCCTCCTGGTCCGGCCGCACCGGCCTCGTCCACCGCGCGGTCGTCGAGGACTTTCCCGATCTCTCCGCCCACGAAGTCTATGTCTGCGGCGCTCCGGCGATGGTCGACGCGGCGAGGGCCGACCTTGCCGCGCAGTGCGCTTTGCCCGAGACCGGTTTTTTCGCTGATACTTTCAGCTTCGCCGCCGACAGTGCTTCCTGACGCAAAAGGTTGTCGTTCATGAATCAAGCCGTCCTGATTACCCGCGAGCCGGTCGTCAACAAACAGCGTGCGATCACCGCGAACCGCCTCTTCGTTCATGCCGCGAGCGTCGCCGACGCCGTCGAGGCGCTCAATGGCCTGAAGGATCAGTGGCCCAGCGCCCATACGGTGCTGCTGAGCCTGGGGCGGCTCGTGCCGACCGCCGAGCTGATGAGCTGGGAGCCGCCGCCCAACACGATGGTCGAGATTCCGGCGCCCGCGCTGCGCTTCGAGCAGACCCGCGCGCTGATTCCGCAGCTGCAGGCCGCCGGCATCAACCTGTGCCTGTCCTGGTACCAGCCGGGAATCGAGATCCCGCCCGGAATCGATTTCCGCTTCGTGCTCGCCGATGCGGGCAAGCTGCCCCAGCCTGCCGGCCTGCACGGAATCTCGATCGCGACCGGACTGGCCGATCTGCCGGCCTTCACTCCGGCCGTGCGCAACGGCTATGACGGCGCTTCGGGGTGGTTCTTCCTGCACGGCGTGCCGCCGGCCAAGGAGCTTTCGGCGTCCCATGCCCAGATCATCCGGCTGCTGAACCTCGTGCGCAACGAAGCGGAGACGCGCGAGATCGAAGCGGCGCTGAAGCTCGACGTGGCCTTGTCCTACAAGCTGCTCCGCTACATCAATTCGCCCGGCTTCGGCCTGATGGTCGAGGTTCAGTCTTTCCGCCATGCGGTGACGATCCTGGGCATGGAGAAGCTGAACAAGTGGCTGTCGCTTCTGTTGGTGTCGGCGAGCAAGGACCCCGGCGCGCCGGCGCTGATGCAGACCGCGATTGCCCGCGGCCGCTTCATGGAGCTGGTCGGCGCCCAGTTCGTCGACAAGCGCGACGTGGACAACCTCTTCATCACCGGCGCCTTCTCGCTGATCCACATCCTGCTCGGCACTTCGATCGAAGCGGTTCTCGCCGAGATGAACCTGCCTGAGGCGATCACCGACGCGTTGCTGCACGGCGAAGGCATGTACAAGCCTTTCCTGGATCTCGCGATCGCCTGCGAGCGCCTCGACCCTTCGGCGATGCAGGAACAGATCGCCAAGCTCAGGCTCAATCCGGACACGGTCAGGCAGGCGCTGGTCTCCTCGGTCAGCTTTGCCGACAACCTGCAGTTCAACTGAAGGAGGGGCTATGGAACGCCTGTGCCCGATCCACGGAACGGCGCTCGCTTCGCGCGGCAAGCTCTGGCACTGCGCCGAATGCGACGCCGATTACCGGATCCGCGGTCTGTGCGGCGACTGCGGCGCCGAGCTCGAACACCTCGCCGCCTGCGGCGCCAGCAACTGGTGGTGCAATGCCTGCAACGAGCTCAAATCCAAGAGCCGCGTCAAGACTGAGCTCGTCAAGGCCTGATCTCCTCGTCTTGCCCGGGCTGTGACAAAAGTTCATGGTCCGCGGCAAGAACTGAAACAGATCTGCTCGATCGTGTGAGGGTAGCCACCACCCAGTGTTCACATGCTCGCCTTCCCCCAGATAAACCGTCAGCGCGAGGAACAGGCTCTGCCGCTTCGCCGGGCCTTGCTGACTCTGACGATCGTTTCCATTCTTGCCCTGGCCCTTGCGTTTGCGATCTTTGTCGCAACGCTGCTGCGCGCTCAGACGGCTCATTCCTCGATCGCTGAAGTCAGGGAGTTCGCGGCCGCGATCACGCCCCCGCCGCTCTATCCGCTCGAAGCGATCAATGCCGCCTATGTGCTGGTTGAATCCAGCGGTGACGTCAGTCCGATCGTCAGTCGCTATGAGGCCAACAAGAAAGCTTTCTACCTGGCCGCCAGACAGTGGCGCACGAGTCCGGTCGCCGGATCCGCTGCGCTGCGCAGCCTCCTCGATGCCCAGATCAAGGCCAGCAGCGAGATGTTCGAGAAGATCGAGCGCGATCTGATTCCCGCGGTCCGCAGAGGGCAGCAGGAAGCCGCCCAGTTCATGCTGCCGACGCTGCAGCTGACGATAGGCCGGGTTCAGGCCAACGCCGAAAAGCTGAACGCCGAAGTCGCGCTTGAGGCCGTGGCTCAGCAGCAGCGCTATGCGCAGACCCTTCGTCTGATGGGATTCGGCAGCGCATTGCTGACTTTGCTGGGCGCCGGCGCGCTGTTCGCGGTCAATCTGCGCCTGTCGCGGCGGATTATCGCCGTTGTCGGGGGGGAACCCGCAGCGCTTGCCCGGGCCGCGCGCGACATCGCGGCTGGCGATCTGCGCGTTCAGTTCGAGTTCGACGAACGCTATCCGGCAAGCCTGGGGGCGTCCTTTGCCGGCATGCAGCACCAGGTCAAGCAGTCGGTTGCCCGCTGGAAGGATCTGGGCGGCGACATCGGGCGCGTCGTCGACGAGGTCGGGATGATCGCCGAGCGGACTCAGCAGGGCGCCCTGTCCCAGCAGCAGCGGATTTCCCGGACCAAGGAAGACCTCGATCTGGTGCGGGACAAGGTCGCGCAGATGAATGAACGCAATGCGCAGTCCTCGGCGGCGGTTCATGCCGCGCTCGCTTCGATGGAACAGGCGGCCTCCTCGTCGGTCGAGACGCTCTCCCACCTGGAGTCCTTGTCGGCGACCGTCCGCGAGGTGATTCAGGTGCTCTCGTCGGTCGATCTGGCGATGCAGCGGGTGGACCAGTCCTCGCAGTTGATCGACGGAGTCGCCCAGCGCACCCGGCTTCTGTCGCTGAACGCGGCGATCGAGGCCGCCCGGGCCGGCGAATACGGGCGAGGCTTCTCTGTCGTTGCCGACGAAGTGCGCACCTTGTCCGAGCACAGCCAGCAGGCAACCCGGGAGATCCGCGACGTGACGTCCAGTCTGATCGAGAACCTGAAGGCCTTGCGCGCGCAGACCCGGTCCGCTCTCGCCACCGCCGACCAGGCGATAGGCGGGGCGGCCGGGATTCGCGAGGCAAGCCGTGGCCTGGAACGAAGCGCTGGCGAGGCGAGAGGCGTGTTGCAGAGGATGCTTGCCGACTCGAACGAGCACATCGCCGCGGTCGGGTCGATCGGCGCGGATGTCGATGCGATCGATTCCGACACTCACCGCAGCAACGCCCAGATCACGTCGCTGGCGGAGCGCATCAGGGATGTCGGACAACGTTTTCAGGAACTCGAAGAGGCGTTGGCGAGCTATCAGGTCGCCTAGCCTGGCGCCGACGGGTATGCTTGCGCGTTTTACCCTCTGTGGAGTTTTCATGCGTACCCGTATCCTCTGTGCCGCGGCTCTGCTGTCGGCCTCCTGCTTTGCCCACGCCGACGATGCCAGCCAGCAGAAGGCGATCGAGAAGCTGCTCGAAATCACGCATGCCGAAGCCCAGATCAACGGCATCCGCGAGCACATGCTGACTCAGCTCTCCGAGATCGCCGGTCAGCAGGCCCAGGGCGAACTGAACGAAGTCCAGAAGGCGGCCGTTGCGCGCTATACGAAGGAAGCGACCGATCTGTTCGGCAAGCACCTCGCCTGGGACAAGATCAGGACCGTCCAGGTCGCCGCCTACCAGAAGGCTTTCACCGAGCAGGAAATCCAGGCTCTGAACACTTTCTACGCGACTCCGGTCGGCCAGAAGATGCTGACCCAGATGCCCGCCATCGTTGCTGCCTCGACCGACGAGATCCGCACCGACATGCAGTCGCTGATGCCCGAACTCGAACAGATCGCACAGAAGATGATCGCCGAGCTGGCCGGGCCGGAAAAGGCCGCCGCCGAAGGAGCTGCCCAGGCAGACGAAGCCGCCAAGACCGAAGACGCGCCCAAGGCCGCCAAGTCGGCCAAGAAGGCCACGAAGAGCGCGAAAAAAGCCAAGAACTGAGCTCGCGCAGAGCTTCTGATTCCCTCCCCCTCTGGGGGAGGGCTCAGGGAGAGGGCCAATTCCCGCCGGCGCTCAGCCAGCCTGGCCTTCTCACCTCACCGTGATTTCATCTATCGCAAGCTGCAGATGGCTGCCCAGGCCAAGGCTGCGCTATGCTGCACGGATTCCCTCAAACCGGAGTCGAAGATGAAATTGCCTGCCCTGCTCGCCGCCGCGCTGCTGTGTTTTGCCAGCCTCGCCCATGCCGACGAGGCCAGCCACAGGAAAGCGGTGGAGGATCTGCTCGACACGATCCATGCCGAGAGCCTGGTCAGTGGAGTCCGCGAACAGGTCATCGCGCAGTTCGTGACCCAGATGAAAGCCAGCTCTGCCAAAGAAGGGCTCAACGAAGCCCAGAAGGAGACGATGCAGCGCTTCGTCAGGGGGACGTCGGATCTGATCGGTGAGACGCTGTCCTGGCCGAAGATGAAGGCCTTTCAGATCGCGGTTTACACACAGACCTACTCGGAAGCCGAGATCCGCGAGCTGATCGTCTTCTACAAGACGCCTCTGGGCCAGAAGATGCTGGAGAGTCAGCCCAAGCTCGCAGCGATCTCGATGAAGGAGATGCAGGGGCAGATTCAGGGAGTGCTGCCGAAGATGATGGAGCTGGGCAGGGAGGCCACGGTCGAGCTCCAGAAGCAGGCGACGCCGGCGAAGAAGTGACGGCAGACCCGGCCAGCGGGCGCTGACCGGGATGAATCGAGCGGGACGGGCGGGCCCCGATTCCCGTGTCAGGAATCAGAGATGACAAAAAGATACTGCGAGCACTGCAAGAAGAACACCGAGCATCGCGAGATCGTCAGACAGAAGCCCTCGAAGTTCGGGACCAGCCGGAAGGAAAAAATGAAAGCCTTTTTCAGCGGATTCTTCTCCGGCTGGGGGAGCGGCGGCCTGGCCTGGATCGAGCTGACGGACCGCTATGTCGTCTGCCAGGAATGCGGCGAGCAGGTTAAGGAAAACTTCGGGGAGAAGTTTCAGTAAATAGGCCGGGTGGCGCTTAGAAGCTGGCGACCACGGCAGAGAAGTGACGCGGAGGCACTCCACTTGCAGCAAGCTGTCTGCCATCCGTCAAAATGATTGAATGCAAGAGCCAATGGGTTTGGGGGAGGCGCCATGATCGCTCACACGAGCCGTTTGCGCCTGGAAACTTTGTCGGAGGCCCACGCGTCCGCGATGTTCCCTGTGTTATCGGATGAGCGCCTCTACGCCTATATCCCGGACGTCCGCTACGTGAGCGTCGAAGCATTGCAAGAGCGCTACCGGCGGCTGGAAAGGGGTTCTCTGTCGCCCGAAGAGCTTTGGTGGAACTTCATCGTGTTCCGTCACGATTTGCCCACACCGATCGGCTATGTTCAGGCCACGCTGATGCCAAGCCTGCGCTTGGCGGAAGTTGCCTACGTGTTGTCGCCACTGCATTGGGGTCGAGGCTATGCCACAGAAGCCCTGAGCTGGTTGATAAGCGAAATCGGTCGGCGCGGCGACATCGATAGGGCACAGGCCCAAATTGATCAGCGCAACTTTGCATCCATCGCCGTGGTTCGCCGCCTGGGCTTCATGTTCTCCAGAACGATGGTCGAAGAGACATCCATCGACACCCTTTTCGAGCGAGGTCTGAATCTGCCCGCCTGATCGTGGAATAGGGTGCCGGCAATCTTTGCATCATGAGTTCTCTCCGGCCTCAGCGCCCCATCGTCCAGCGCGCGAGCTGCCGCGCTTCGGCTTCGGTGAGCGGACTGGCCGGCATCGGGAGCTTTCCCCAGGCGCCGCTGCCGCCGTTCCTGATCCGGACGGCGAGGCGTGATTCGGCGCCCTTGTCGGCCTTGTAGCGGCGAGCGATGTCCTTGAAGGACGGGCCGATCGCCTTGCCTTCCAGCGTGTGGCAGGTGAAGCAGCCGCGCATCCTGGCCAGATCGGCGTCGGTCGCGGCGAGGGTGGCCAGAGGCGCCAGCAGGGCCAGCGCGGCGAAGCTCTGCGCGAGTCTCATCGAATCTCCTTTTTCGGACGGCCCCAGTCTAACGCAGGGGCCGCGCGCTTGACTCCGGGGCGCAACCGAGTTTAAGGTGGGCACCATGCATTCGCATTCGGCCCTCTCGCTCCTGCTGAGCCTGCCCTCCCTGACCCTGCTGGGTCTGGGCCGACTGCTGCGCCCCGCGCGCAGCTAATCCTTCCCCCCTCCTGTTGGTTTTGCCCGTCCCGCCCAAGCGGGGCTGCTGCATGGCCGAATCCTTTCCGTCTCCCGGAGTTTTGCGATGAATCTGCTGCTGAATCTGTCCCTGCTACGACTGCCGATCGGCTGTCAGGCCGTGCGTTCCGCCACGTCGCGGCAGCCTGACAGCCTTTGCCACGCCGCGATTCATCCCCGATCCGCCAGGAGAAAACGATGTTGAAGCAGCCCGCAGTCAAGTACCGCCCCTTTCCTCCGATTGATCTCGCCGACCGGCGCTGGCCGGGCCGGACGATTTCGCAAGCGCCCGTCTGGCTTTCGACCGACCTGCGCGACGGCAATCAGGCTCTGTTCGAGCCGATGTCGCCTGCCGCTAAGCTCAAACTCTTCAAGACTCTGGTCGCGATCGGTTTCAAGGAGATCGAAGTCGCCTTCCCGTCCGCATCGCAGACCGACTTCGACTTCGTCCGTCAGCTGATCGAAGGTGGCCACATCCCCGACGACGTGACGATCTCGGTGCTGACCCAGGCGCGCGAACACCTGGTCGAGCGCACTTTCGACTCGCTGGCCGGCGCGAAGCGGGCGATCGTTCACGTCTATAACGCGGTCGCACCGGCTTTCCGCAAGATCGTCTTCGGCGCCGACCGCGAGGGCACGAAGGCGCTGGCGGTCGAGGCCGCAATGCTGCTCAAGCGCGAAGCCTTGAAGCGTCCCGGCACCGAATGGATGTTCGAATACAGCCCCGAAGTGTTCTCGGCGACCGAACTCGACTTCGCGAAGGAAGTCGTCGATGCGGTGACCGGGATCTGGCAGGCGAGCGCCGAGCACCCGGTCATCATCAATCTGCCGGCGACGATCGAGGGCGCGACGGCCAACATCTATGCGGACCAGATCGAGTGGATGGACCGGAATCTGGCGCGTCGCGACGGCATCGTGCTGAGCGTGCATCCGCACAACGACCGCGGCTCGGCGGTCGCGGCGACCGAGCTCGCGTTGATGGCCGGAGCCGACCGCGTCGAAGGTTGTCTGTTCGGCAACGGCGAGCGCACCGGCAACGTCGATCTCGTCACGGTCGCGCTGAACCTCTACACGCAGGGGGTCGATCCGAAGCTCGACTTCTCGGACATCAGCGCGGTCGCGCGCACCGTCGAGGAGCTGACCCAGCTTCCCGTCCATCCCCGTCATCCCTATGTCGGCGATCTGGTGTTCACGGCCTTTTCCGGCTCTCACCAGGACGCGATCCGCAAGGGCTTCGCGGTCCAGGACCCCGACGGCTTCTGGGAGGTGCCTTATCTGCCGATCGACCCGCGCGATCTCGGGCGCAGCTACGAATCGGTGATCCGCGTGAACAGCCAGTCGGGCAAGGGCGGCATCGCGTGGATGTTGGAGACCCACTACGGGATCAGCCTGCCGCGGCGGATGCAGGTCGAATTCGCGGCCGAAGTGCAGAAGCGGCTCGATGCGAGCGGCAGCGAACTCGACGCAGCTCATCTGTGGAAGATCTTCTGCGAGACCTATCTGGAGACTTCCGCTCCCGCCTATGTCGCGCACCAGCTCTTCGAGGCCGGCGAGCAGCAGGGCATCCGGCTGACGGTGCGCCGGGACGGAGTCGAGACGACGCGCGAAGGGCGGGGCAACGGCCCGCTCGAAGCGGCGGTCCAGGCCCTGGGCCTGCCGGTCCGGGTCGCGTCCTTCGAGGAGAGATCGGTCTCGCCCGGTTCGGACGCGCGCGCCGCGGCCTTTGTCGAGATCGCGGTCGACGGTGTCCCCGGAACCGTGTTCGGCGCCGGCCTGCACGGCAGCGTGACGACCGCGGCGATCCTGGCCCTGGTCAGCGCGGTCGCCCGTGCCGGAGCCGGCAATCCGGCTTTCTTTTCTGAAACCCGCTCGGCCACGGCGTGATCCGCCGCGCACCGAGCGCCACCGCGTCCGTCGCGCCACAAGCGCCCGGACGTCGGGTCAGCCCTTGAGGCAGGTTCGAGCGATCGGCTCGGACCGGAACCCGCGCCGCGACCCGCGGCGCTTTTTTATTGCCCGCTTTTCGGGCTGCTGAATGGGGGGGCGACCGCCCCGACTTTCAACCGGGTTCTTCGCTCGCCATCGTCTGGGCCCAGGCGAGCGCTTCGAAATGGCGTTGGCTGACCAAGATGGGGCGGCTGCCTATCGCCCGGCTCGCCATGAGCAGAGTTGGCAGATCGCCGTTCTCGCAGCTCTCGGCGCAGGCGAGGTAGGGGGAGAGCGGGCCTTCGCGCCTGAGCAGTGCCGCCTGTGCGTGCTCGGGCAGACGCAGCGGAGTCAGCGCGATCTCGGCCGGCACTTGCAGAAGCCTGTCCAGCAGCGAGAAGAGGCCGGTCACGAAGAGCTCGTCCGGATCGAGTTCGGGCTTGTCTCGCCCCAGTTGCTCCATCATCCTGGCTCGGACCTGGGCTTTCTCGAACATCGGATCCCGAGGGCCGCGCTGGGCGTTGCTCGCGAAAAGCAGCAGGGACAGCCAGCGGTAGAGCTGGGTCTGGCCCATCACGATCAGCGCGTGCTGGACCGTCGCGACCGGAGTGTCCAGCGCCAGCGCTGCCGAATTGACGTGACGCAGCAGTCGGTAGGACAGCGCCAGATCCTGTTTGAGCACGCCGACGATCTCGTGGTTGTCGCGCTGCTTGTCGATCTCGGTCATCAGCCGCGCAAGGCGCAGGTAGCGGGGGGTAACGCGCCGCCCTTTCCAGGGGCCGAAGAGGCGGGCGAAATCGCCCTCGAAAGCCGTGCAGCCCAGCCTCTGCGCGAACTCGAAGGCTTCCGGACTGCCTAGTCCCGTGGCCAGGCGGGGCGTGCGCGGAAAGCGGTGCGCGAGCAGCTTGCCCGAGCGATGCAGGCCGGCCGGATCCAGTTCGGCGAAGTTCAGCACGAACTCGTCGGCGAGATCGGCCAGGGCGGAAAACCAGGGCGTGTCCGGGCGGATCTCGATCGCTAGACGCAAGCCCTGGCGGCGCAACTCCTCGATCAGGGCCAGCCGTTTCGGCGAAGGCGGCATCTCGGGGCGGCGAGTGGCCAGTACCAGGGTTGGATTCAGCGCGCGCAGCCGCTCCAGCCCGGGGTGGCTCAGGCTGGCCATGTCCAGCCTGAGCAGGATCGCACGGCCTGCCGGCCAGTGCGGCACCAGCGCCAGCAGTTTCTCGATCAGCAGCGCGTCGAGCGTGCGCCTGATCCGCGGGGACGCCGGGTCGAAGCCGTCGTGCGGGCAGCAATTCGCGCCGATCAGGTCGGCGAGGAAGCGGCGCTCGCGGTCGAACACTTCGCTGCGGCGCCAGGCCGCTTCTTCTGGCAGCGGGGCCGATTCGACGGCGGGCTGGGGCGGCTGGGTCTCAGGTTCGCCGGGCGTGGCTGCGGCTGGCGCGGCGCGCTGGGAGCGTTGAGGAGGGGGGCGGAAGAGGGCGAAGAGACGGCTCAGCCAGGCCATGATCGAAGCGGGTGATGGACCAGCGTTTACGACTAGCCCCTCGCGGAGCGAGCGTCAAGAGCGCTCCGCGAGGGTGGTGGCGATTTACTTGAGCAGCTTGCCATCCGGGCCGCGCACTTCGATCGGGGCTCTCCCCAGCGCGTCGAGCTGGGGTGCGATCTTCGCGCGGTCGCCGACCGCGATCACGGTCAGCGCGTTCGAGTCGGCGTACTTCTTCGCAGCTTTGAACGCGGCGGCGGCATCGACGGCGGCGAGCCGCTTCGGCAGACTCGTCACATAGTCCGTGCCCAGGCCCAGCGACCAGCCCTGAGCGAAGCTCGAAACGATCGCCGCGTTCGTGTCGAACTTGCCGGGCAGGCTCAGCAGTTCCGCGTTGCGCGCCTTCGCGAGCTCTGCGGCGGGCAGAGGCTTCGCGCGCATGCCGTCGACTTCGTGGAACAGATCCTTGAGCGCCGCGCCGGTCACGTCGGTGCGGACACCGCCGAGGCTCGTGAAGGTGCCGAACTCACGGCCGAGCTGGTAGCGCGAATAGACTCCATACGTATAGCCCTTCTCTTCGCGCAGCACCGTGTTGATCCGGCTCGTGAAGAGCCCTCCCATCGCCGCGTTCATCACTTCGAGCGCGGCTTCGTCGGACACGCCCGCCTTCGGCGCGGAGCGGACCACCCGCAGTGCGGTCTGCGGCGCGCCGGGCTTGTCGACGATGACGATGCGCGCAGCCGTCGGTTTCGCGGGCGGCAGCTTTGCGGTGTGCGCCGTGCCTTCGCCCTTCCAGTCACCGAAGTTCCGCTCGGCGAGCGCTTTCGCTTCGGCGAGGCTCAGACTGCCTGAGACGATCAGCGCCGCGTTGTCGGGGCGGTAGTTCGCCTGCCAGTAGGCGAGCAAGCTGGCCTTGCTGGTCGCCTCGATCGCCGCTTCGTCGCCGAGCTCGCCCTGGCCCAAAGGGTGATCTTCGCCGAACAGCGCCGCTCTTGCGACGACGGCCGCGGTCGCCTGCGCGTTCTCACGCTGCTGGGCGAGTGCCGCGCTCCTTGCCTTCTTGCTGCGGGTGATCTCCTCGTCCGCGAAGGCCGGGTTGCGCACCGCGTCGGCGAGCAGCGCGAGCGCCTGCGGGAACTTGTCCTTCAGCGCCGTGATCTGTGCCGAGCTGCTCTCGGCGGCCGCCGACGTGGCGAGCGTTGCGCCCAGCGCCGCGGCGTCGTCGGCGATCTGCGGCGCGCTGCGCGTTTTCGTGCCTTCCTGCAGCATCGCGGCGGTGAAGCTCGCGAGGCCGGGGGTGGTATTCGCGTTCGCGCCGGAGGCGAGCTTCAGCTCGGCGCTGACCAGAGGCACGCCCGGGTTCGGCACATGGATCAGGGTCAGGCCGTTCGCGAGCTTGACCGTGGTCGCGGCGGGCAGGCTCAGCGGACGGGCGGCGCCCGCCTTCGGCTGGCTCTTGCGCCACGCGACATCGGCATTGAGGCTCTCGCGTTCGGCTGCCTTGGCGCCGGTTGGCGCGGGAGGCGTCGGCACTTCCGGCGCGAGCTTTTGTTCGCCCGGTAGGCCATAGACGACGACGCGGGCGTCGCGCCGGAGCTGGCTGGCGACTTCGCGCTGGATGTCGGCCGGCGTGATCGCGTCCAGCTTGGCCAGATCCTGGGGCAGATAGCCCGGGTCGCCCGCATGTTGGTTGTAATAGTTCAGCTGCTCGGCGATGCCGATGCCCTTCTCCAGGCCGCTCAGCATCTGGGTCTTGATCGTGGTGCGGGCGCGGGCGAGTTCGTCTGCGTCGGGAGGGGTCGTCGCGAGTTTCGTGAGCTCCTCGTCGATCGCCTTTTCGAGCTCTTCGGCGCTGTGGCCGGGGCGCGCGGTTGCTTCGATCGAGAAGGTTGAGCCGAGTGACAGCGGGTACTGGCTGGCGTTGACCGACTGGGCGATCTGCCGATCATAGACGAGGCTCTTGTAGAGCCGGCTCGATTTTCCGCCGGCGAGGATTTGGCTGGCGACGCCCAGCTCGGCGTCGCCCGGCTTGAACACCGGCGACGTGACCCAGCCCATATAGACCTTGGGCAGCTCGACGTGGTCGGTCACTGTGATGCGCTTCTCGGCCGTGATCCTGACCGGCGGTACGACGACGGCAGGCACGGCCTCGCCGGCCTTGAGCGGTGCGAAGTATTTGTCGAGCAGCTTCTTTGCTTCGGCCGGTTTGAAGTCGCCGACCAGGACCAGGGTCGCGTTGTTCGGGCGGTAGAAGGTGCGCGCGAAGCGCTTCACGTCCGCGAGCTTCGCGTTCTGGATGTCGGCGTGGGTGCCCATCACCATCGCATGATAGGGGTGGCCCGCCGGGTACAGCTCGTTGTAGAGCGCCTCCTCGACGATGCCGTAGGGGCGGTTCTCGACGTTCTGGCGGCGCTCGTTGCGGACCACGTCCTGCTGGTTCGCGAGCGCGGTGCCGTCGACCTGGTCGATCATGTAGCCGAGCATGTCGGACTTGATCCACATGCCCAGTTCGAGCTGGTTCGAAGGCAGGGTGAAGAAATAGTTGGTGCGGTCGAAATCGGTGCTGCCGTTCGAATCGCTGACGCCGGCCGTGTCGAGGATGCGGTCGGCCTGGCCGCGCGGAATGTGGCGGGTGCCGGCGAACATCAGGTGCTCGAACAGGTGGGCGAAGCCGGTCAGACCCGCGGTCTCGTTGCGCGGTCCGGCGTGGATCCACAGGTCGAAAGTGACCAGAGGCAGGCGGTGATCCTCAGCGAGGATCACTTCGAGCCCGTTGGCGAGGCGGATCTTCTCGAAACCGATGCGTATCGAATCACCCTCGGAGATCACTGCGCGGGCGGAGGCCGAAGGGCTTCCGGCGGCAAACGCCGGCGGGACGATCAGGCTGGCGAGCGCGAGGCTGGTGGCCAGAGCGAGAGGACGAATTCGCATCGGGGATCTCCTGGAGGTAAAGCGTCATTCTGGAACGCCCGTAGCCACAAAATGTGTCCGACATGTGTCAGAGCGGGCGGCGCTGGTTGGGGGCTCGGGATTCGCGGGATAATCGGCCCTCCTTGAGGAGGTTTCAATGATCGTTATCCTGGGCGCGATGGACACCGAGATCGCCGAATTCCTGTCGGTCATGGAAGGGCGCGAGACGGCGCAGTGGCAGGGCATCGAAGAGCACCGCGGCATGTTGGACGGCCATCCCGTTCTGGTCAGCAAGACCGGAGTGGGCAAGGTCATGGCGGCGATGCGCGCCCAGCACTTCATCGACAGGGTCGGGCCGAAAGCGCTGCTGTTCACCGGCCTCGCCGGGAGCCTGAAGCGGGACATCCGGATCGGCGACACGGTGCTGGGGCGCGATCTGGTCCAGCACGACCTCGAGAGCGCCGCGCTGGGCGTGCCGCGCGGTCAGATCCCGTTCTCGGACATCCGCTTCGTCGAGCCCGACGCGCAGCTGCTCGACATCGCGGCCCGTTATCAGCCCGCCGAAGGCCGGCTCCATCTGGGGCGGATCTGCACCGGGGATCAGTTCATCACCCACCGCGAGCTGGCCAGCCACGCCCATCTGCACGACGAGCTCGATGGCGACGCGGTCGAGATGGAAGGCGCTGCCGTCGCTCTGGTCTGCTCCCTGAATGGCTTGCCCTTCCTGGTCGCGCGGACGATCTCGGACATGGCCGACGGCGACGCGGTCGCGGACTACGAGCAGATCCTGCCGCGCGCGAGCCTCAACAGCCTCGCCTTCGTCCGCCACATGTTGGCCGGACTCGCGGCTCGGGCCTAGAGCTTCGGGATCCGGATCCGGCTGATCATCAGCGCGCCCGAGATCGCGAACAGCAGCACGATCGGGTGCAGCGTCGCGCCGGCGACTTCCAGCGCTCCGCCCCACAGGGCCAGGCCGACCGCGCCCTGGGAGCTGGCGAAGCCGAGCAGCAGAACCAGGAACATCGAAGTCGGAATCGGCGTGCCTTCGAAGTATTTGACCTTGTCTCCGCCCTCGGAGAGCCTGTCGGCGGTGATGTTGTAGCGGGCGAGGCGCGAGACGCCGCAGGCGACGAAGAAAACCAGCACGATGCGGTCGTAGAAACCCTGTGCGCCGCAGCCGTAGGCGATCGCGGCCGGCGCGACGCCGAACGAGATCACGTCGGCCAGCGAGTCGAGCTCGCGGCCCATCGCCGAGCTCTTCTGCCGCCAGCGTGCAATGCGCCCGTCGAGCACGTCGAAGATCAGGGCCAGCGGGATCAGCGCGCACGCGAAATAGACGTGGATGATGTCCAGGCTCTGCAGATAGGACATCACGGCGAAGAGGGCGCTGACACCACAGACGGCATTGCCGAGCGTGAACCAGTCTGCGAGCTGGAACTCGCGGATCATCGAAAAAGGTTTGGGTCGAGTCATGGGGGGGGAGGATATCGCAGAGGCGGGGCCTCGGGCAGCTTCGCGTGCGTGGCAGAATGCGAAGTTTAGGAATTCGTCGGACGGACCAAGCATGGATAGCACGAAGAAGAGGGCCGCCTACGGCCGCATCCAGACCCAGTTGAAGAGCCTGCTGGCCAAGAGCCCGGATGCCGAGGCGCGGATGGCCTCGGTCGTCGCGCTGCTGCACCACAAGATGAGCCACTTCTTCTGGACCGGCTTTTACGGTCTCAGGGAGGGGCGGCTGGTCGTCAAGATGTATCAAGGCCCGATTGCCTGCATGGAGCTGCAGAAGGACACCGGAGTGTGCTGGGCGGCGATCAACGGCGGAAAGACCGTCGTCGTGCCCGACGTCGAACTCTTTCCCGGCCACATCGCCTGCGACAGCCGCAGCAAGTCCGAGATCTGCGTGCCCTTGCGCGATGCCAGCGGCGCCGTGATCGCAGTGCTCGACATCGACAGCGATGTGCCGGGCAACTTCGACGAAGTCGATGCCGAGGAGCTCGAAAAGATCCTCGCGCTGGTCCACGAAGCCTGAGCGGCGGCACCGCCGTGAGCATCACCCCCTTCTCGTCGCTCGCCTGCCCTCTGGATGGCGCGCCGCTCCATCCGCAGGCGGGCTGCTGGCGCTGTGCTTCCGGCCACTCGTTCGACGTCGCGAGTCAGGGCTACATCAACCTGCTGCCGGTCCAGAACAAGCGCTCGCGCGATCCGGGCGACAGCCGCGAGATGGTCGCGGCGCGGCGGCGTTTCCTCGAGGCCGGCTTCTATCACCGGATTGCCGCGGCCTTGGCCGAAGCGGCGCTGACCGATCTGCCCGTTGACGCCGCCTGCCTCGACGCCGGCAGCGGCGAAGGCTATTACCTGCGTCAGCTCGCCGGTGCCGTTCCCGAGGGGCACCGCCTTTCACTGCTCGGCCTGGACATCTCGAAGTGGGCGGTGCAGTCCGCCGCAAAACGGGAAAAGCGTGCCGCTTGGGTCGTCGGCAGCAACGCGACCCTGCCGGTGCTCTCCGGCACGCTGGACAGGGTGTTGTGCCTGTTCGGTTTCCCGGTCTATCCGGAGTTTGCGCGGGTCTTGAAGCCGGGTGGTCAGCTGTTGATGGTTGATGCCGGCCCGGATCACCTGCGCGAGCTGCGCGAGATCATCTACCCCAGCCTGAAGCCGGAGAAGGTGCACGAAGCCGCGTGCCCCGAGGGTTTTGAACTGCTCGGCGTCGAGGCGGTCCGCTTTGGGGTCGAGGTCGCCGGTGCCGCTCTGCTCGCCGATCTGTTGGCGATGACGCCGCATCTGCACCGCGCAACGCCCGAAGGCCGGGCCCGTGCCGCCGCGCTGACCGGACTCGGCTTGACCGTCGATGTGAAGCTGAGCCGCTACGTGCGCCGCAGCGGAACCTGAGCGGGTCTTTGCCCCATGCGGTGTTTTCATGCAAAATGCATGGCTCGGGCCTTGCCGGCTCGTACTGCATGAGGGCTTGATGAGCAAAGCTGTTGATCTTGCGATGGCGATCGTCGCCATCGTCTTCATGGCCGGATCTGCGATCGGGCTGTTCAACTCGAATCTGGATTCGCGCGTTCAGTTCCTGATCGCGCTCGGTGCTTCCGGGCTGGTCCTCGCCGACATCGCCGTGCGCCACCTGCTCGCGAAGCCGGCTTCGGAGTGATTCTGCCGCGGGGGCTCAGCTCGCGAAACCGTCGAAGACCCGCTGCAGCTTGTCGCTGTGATAGAGACTGGCCGGCGTCACGGTCTGCCTGTCCCACGGGATGTTCCCGAAGTACCAGACGCGCCAGAAACCCAGTCGGGTGTCGGGATTGCGCGCGAGCAGCGTGCGGAAGCTCTCGGGTTCTCCGACCGCGATGCCGGTTGCGTCGATCAGCACTTCGCGAACGAAGCGTGAGCAGAACTCCCGGCGCGATTTCAGGTTGAAACCGGTGTCGTAGAGGATCCCCATGCGCCGCTCGCTGGCGCGCACAAGGGCCTGGCGCTGGGTTTCGCTCAGCCCCTGACCCAACCGCGCGACCGCGACCCGGCCGCCTTTCGAACGTGCGACGAAACGGCTCAGAACCGTCGTCCGCGAAAAGGGGAAGGCGCTCTCCGCGATGACCGGTTCGGCGCCCGACACGTCGGTGACGATGCCGACATGGTTGACCCAGCTCTGCGTCGCCTCCGAGACTTTCCGGAACGGCAGCGGTGCGACGTGGATGAAGACGACGTCGCCGACCGCAAGGGCTTCGTCGAGCCGCTTGATGCTTTCGGTCGGATTGGGGGCGGGGGACGGCGATTCGTCTGCCTGGGCGCAGCCCAGCATCAGACACAGCAGCAAAGAGACGGCGCTCAGTTTTTTCACGATGGCTCGCTTCCGGGTTCAGAGGCTCTGATGCTGGCAGGAAGTGTCGATCGGTGGAATTTCTTCGCGCTAAGTCCTGATAGACTGGCTGTCCGGTATTGAAATCCGCTACTTCATGAACGAAATCGGCTCGCTGCTCGCGACGGTCAAGCGGCTGCTCAAGCGTCAGGGTCTGAGCTATCGGGATGTCGGACAGGCGCTCTCGCTCTCCGAGGCAAGCGTCAAACGGATCTTTTCTTCCGGGCACATGACGCTGGAACGCCTCGCGCAGATCGCCGCGCTGCTGGGTTTTTCGCTGGCCGAGCTGACCCGCGAGGCGCAGACGAGCGCCCAGCCTGTCCGGATCCTCAGCGAGGGCGAGGAGGCTGTGCTGGTTTCGGACATGAAGCTGCTGCTGGTCGCGGTCTGCGCGCTGAATCACTGGGCGATGGCCGACATCGTCTCGGCCTATGCGCTGAGCGAGGCCGAATGCCTGCAGTGCCTGCTGCATCTGGATCGGCTCGGTCTGATCGCGCTGCTGCCTGGCAACCGGATCCGCCTGTTGATCGCGCGCGATTTCGACTGGCGCGCGGACGGTCCGATCCGCCGCTTCTTCAGTGATCAGGGGCTGGGCGATTTTCTCGCCAGTTCCTTTTCCGCGGATGGCGAACGGCTGGCTTTTGTCCACGGCATGCTCACGGGCTCTGCTCTCGAAGAGCTCGCGGCACAGATCGCGAAGCTCAGGAAGCGTTTCGCCGAGCTGCACGAAGAGTGCCTGACGGAGCCGCTTGCCCGCAAACACGGGGCCAGCCTGCTGATCGCGAGCCGGTTGGGCTGGGAGCCCGCGGCTTTTGCGCAGCTCAGGCGCTGATCAGCGCATCGGCTGGCGGATCACGGTCTTCCATTTCTCGGGAGCCGCTTTGCGGATGTCGCTCAGATAGATCTCGTGGTGTTTGCCGCGCATCTCGCCGTGATCGGCGATGTACTGGTGCAGTTTCGCGACGCTGGCCCCTTCCTCGCTGAACGGGCCGATGTGCAGGATCTGCGCGCATCGGCCCTCCTCGAGCGGCTCCAGCCTCAGCCGCGACAGCGCGGGCGGATTCTTCTTCGTCCTGACTTCGGCTATCGCGCGCGCGATCAGCTCCGCGGGAACGAAGGCAGGCTGGGCGATCATCATCGTCCATTGCCAGCCCGACTTGTCCGAGCCCATGAAGGCCGCGGGATCTTCTGCCCACCACAAGCCTTCGAGCGGCATGACCCCATAGTCGATCCCCGTCTCGCCCTTCTTGACCATGAACTTGACCGCGTAGGAGACCGCGAACAACGCCTCGATCGCCTCCGCGTAGGCGGGCGTAGTGTTCGGGTCGCCTTCGCCGTCGACCATCAGATAGTTCATCTGCGGGACCTCGATTTCGCTGACCGCTTTCGCGGAAGGAAGGTAGAGGGACTTCAGCTCTTTCTTGAGATCGATCTTTTCCATCACAGAACTCATTGAAACCCTCTCCCGCTCGCGGGAGAGGGGCAGGGGAGAGGGGGGTCAGGCGACGGGCGCGTAGAGGTCGACTTCGGTCTCGGGGCCGTCGGGCATCGGGCAGCGGGCGAATTCGTAGCGCTCGAGATCGATTCCTTCGACTGTCGTCAGGCCGTTCTCGGGCAGGCCCTTCGCGTAGACGTCGCGAACCGTGTTGCCCATGTCCTTGTACGGGCCGCGGTGCACGAAGATCGCATACTTCTGCGCGGGGACAACCCACGAAGTCATGCCGTCGGGCACCGGCGCATCCTCGGCGACCCGCACTCCGGCGAGGTAGCGGAACTTGCCGCCCGGTTCGCCGATGCAGGCGCCGTAGGCGACGCCCGCCTCGTTGCCGACGATCTCGGCGCAGCGGGAACAGAAGCGATCCCACATCGGGCCGATCGATTCGATCTTGCCGTCCTCGAGTTCAAGCCCGATCAGGCGGAAAGCGGGAAGCTCAACCACTCTGGTTTTCATCATCGCGAAATTCCTTTGCGTCAGGTTCAGCATCAGATCCTCGGTCGCCGCGAGCGCCGACCTGTCCTCTTCGAGTTGCCGCTTCAGGCGTTCGGAGTGCTCGGTCAGGGCTGCGGTGAGGCGTTCTGCGAATCCGGCGGACTTCATGTCGCCGAGTTCGCGGATCGCTTCGAGCGGCATCCCGATCGAGCGCAGGCGCAGGATGTTCGCCAACTGGGGCAGCTGCTCCGGCGTGTAGTAGCGATAGGCGCTCCAGGCATCGACCCGGGCCGGCACGAAGAGGCCAAGCCCCTCGTAGTGGCGCAGAGTCTTTGCGGTGATACCGAAGAGGCGAGCGATACGTCCTATGGTCAGCACTTTGTCGTCCGGAATCTGATGAGCCCCGGGGTCGGGACCGCTGTGAAGATTGAGCCCTGCCCTTAGGGACGGGTCAAGCCCCCGATTCTGTTCGCTTGGCGAAGAGGAGGCGAGGAGAACTTTCCTCGCGCTGTATGCAGCTGCGGTCGGCCGTGCCGTTTCCGGAGGCACTGGCGTCAGGAGACAGAAGTGCGCGGCCCTCTGAATTATTTTGTAATATGTCCGGGCTTTGCCCCCTCCGCCGCAGGCGTCCTGCCTGCCCTTCAAGATCCGACGAGTATCCGCTGATGAAGAACATCCTTGTAGTGCTGGTCATCCTTGCCGCCGCTGGCTATCTGTGGAAGCAGAATCACCAGAAGGTCCAGGCTCCCGAAGTGCTCGCCAATCCGGTCTATGCCGAGGCCCGCGTGAAGATGAATGTCCAGGGGCGGGACATCGAAGGCGTGATGCTCGGCAAGACCGTCGATCAGGCGGACTGCCAGAAGAACATCGAGACGCTGACCCGCCAGATCGAGGAGCAGTCGCCGAAAGTCTGTCCGACCTGCAAGGTAAACGTGACCAGCGAGTGCAAGGCCGATTTGGCGCCGCGCTATGCGATTTTGTTCGACAACCAGCCGACTCACGTTGCCTATATCAGCTTCGCCAAGGGCGATCCGTCCGAGCGCGAGTACCGCTTGATCTACTGGGGCGTCACGGTGCCGGAGAGCGAAAGACTCTGCTCGGGCTTGTCCGTTTTCCAGCGGGGGCGCAAAGGCCCGGTCAGCTGCGTCCACGCCCGGGAACAGTAGGCGCGGGGCGTGCCGCCCCGCCCGGGTGGTTCTTACAGATCCGCCTCGACCAGGTTGCCCTTCGCTTCCATCCAGGCGCGGCGGCCCGAGGCTTCGCCCTTGCCCATCAGCAGGCAGAACAGCTCCTTCGTGTCTTCGAGTGCGATGTCGTCCATCGTGATCGGCAGCACGCGGCGGGTTGCCGGATCCATCGCGGTCTCGCGCAGCTGTTCCGGGTTCATCTCGCCCAGGCCTTTGAAGCGGCCGATCTCGAGCGCTTCGGGTTTGATCCCTTCCTTCGCGAGGCGCTCGCGCACCGCGGCGAGTTCCCGTTCGTCGAGACAGTACAGGCGACGGGCGGGGCGCTTCTTGCCTGAGGCCGGAACGTCGACGCGGTAGAGCGGCGGCAGCGCGACATGGACATGGCTGTGCGCGACCAGGAGCGGGAAGTGGCGCAGGAAGAGCGTCAGCAGCAGGGTCTGGATGTGCGAGCCGTCGACGTCGGCATCGGCCATGATGACGACCTTGCCGTAGCGCAGGTGATCAAGCACTGATTCGGGCGCGTCCACCGGGTGAGGGTCTACGCCCAGAGCGACCGAGATGTCGTGGATTTCGGCGTTCGCGAACAGCCGGTCGGTATCGATCTCCCAGGCGTTCTGGACCTTGCCGCGCAGCGGCAATATGGCCTGGGTCTCGCGGTTGCGCGCGAGCTTGGCCGAACCGCCGGCCGAATCGCCCTCGACGAGGTAGAGCTCGTTGTCGACGATGTTCTCGCTCTCGCAGTCGGCGAGCTTGCCCGGCAGCACCGAGACGCCCGAGGATTTCTTTTTCTCGACCTTCTTGGCGCTCTTGAGCCGGCTCTGCGCCTGGCTGATCGCGAGCTCGGCGATCGTCTTGCCCATCTCGACGTTCTGGTTCAGCCAGGCTTCGAACTGCGGCATCACCATCGTCGAGACGAGTTTGACCGCTTCGCGCGAGTTCAGCTTCTCTTTGACCTGGCCCTGGAACTGCGGATCGAGCAGGCGGGCCGACAGCAAAAAGCTCATCTTGCCGCAGACGTCATCCTGTTGCAGCTTGACGCCGCGCGGCAGCAGCGCGTGCAGGTCGACAAAGGATTTGAGCGCTTCGAAGATCCCGCCGCGCAGTCCCGATTCGTGCATGCCGCCGTTGACGGTCGGGATCAGGTTCACATAGCTCTCGCTGGCCGCGAAGCCGTCGAACCAGCAGAAAGCCCAGGCTGCGCCTTCGCCCTCGGCGAAGTCCTCGTGCGCCTGTGCGTAGCTCTCGCCGGCGAGGATCGGCACCAGAGGCTCGGCGCCGGCGGCCATCTCGCGCAGATAGCCGGTCAGACCCTCCGCGTAATGCCACTCGCTCTTCGCGAGGCTGCCGTCGGTCTGCTCGACTTCCAGAGTCACCGTGACGCCGGGCAGCAGCACCGCCTTCGAGCGCAACAGGCGTTCGATCTCGGCGAGCGGCACTTTCGGCGTATCGAAGTACTTCGGGTCGGGCCAGACCCGCACCCGGGTTCCGCTCTGCCGGCCGCAGCTGCCGGTCTCGGCGATCTCGCCGATCTCGCGTCCGCCGTTGTTGAACTGGACCTGATGAACCTTGCCTTCGCGTTTGACCTCGACCTCGACGCGCGAGGAAAGCGCGGTCGTGACCGCGACGCCGACTCCGTGCAGGCCGCCCGAGAACGCATAGGCCGAGGCGCCCGAAGTCTTGTCGAACTTGCCGCCCGCGTGCAGCACCGTGTAGGCGAGCACGACGACCGGCACTTTCTCGACCGGGTGCAGGCCAACCGGGATTCCGCGCCCGTCGTCGCCGACCGCGACCGATCCGTCGCGATACATCGTGACCTGGATCTTCTTCGCAAAGCCGGCCAGCGCTTCGTCGGCGGCGTTGTCTATGACTTCCTGGATGATGTGGGCGGGCGAGTCGGTGCGGGTGTACATGCCGGGGCGCGAGCGCACCGGCTCCAGTCCCTTGAGGACGCGGAAGGAGGATTCGTTGTAGGTCATGTCTGGACTTCAAAACGGCTTTGGGCAATGGTAGCAAAAGCCGGACAAAGCTGTACTTCCGTTCAGTTGTGCGCCCAGCCGGACGGATTCGTCCAACTGGGTGCCGCTCCGGGAAGATCAATCGGCGTAATCGAGCGGCAGCGCGGTCGTGAACTTGATCTCTTCGAGCGCGAAGCTGGAGCTGACGTCGGAGAGCTCGTCGCTGCGGATCAGGCGCTTATAGACCGCGTCATAGGCAGCGATGTCGGGCACGACGACGCGCAGCAGATAGTCGATGTCGCCGCTCATCCGGTAGAACTCGACGACTTCGGGGATCGCGTCGATCGTCGCGCGGAAGGTCTCGAACCAGTCCTGAGAGTGATGGCGGGTGCGCACCGACACGAAGACCGTGACGCCGACCCTGATCTTGTGCGGGTCGAGCAGCGCGACCTGGCGGGTGATCACCCCTTCTTCCTTGAGGCGCTGGATGCGTCGCCAGCAGGGGGTCGTGGACAGATTGACCTTCGCGGCCAGCTCGCTGATCTGCTGCTCGGCATTCTTCTGCAGCTCTTCGAGGATTAGCTTGTCCTTAGAATCGAGTTTCACTTTTTTATGAATCCGGGGAGCCAACTTGCCCAAGTCTCGCTATGTCGAGCAAAAAACGCAAATCCGCCCTCGCTCTTCGCTCCTAGAATGAAGCGCTTTCCTACTGAATTTGAGGAGTTCTTCGATGAAGTCCATCGGTCTGATCGGCGGCATGAGCTGGGAATCCACGGTCATGTACTACCAGGTCATCAATCGCGAAGTCGGCCGCCGTCTGGGCGGGCTGCGTTCGGCGCCGCTCGCGATGCTCAGCGTCGACTTCGAAGAGATCGCTTCGCGGCAGAAGCAGGGCGACTGGGAAGGGATGGCGGCGATGCTGTCCGCTGCGGCCAGATCGCTGGTGCGCGCCGGCGCCGACTGCGTGCTGATCGGCACGAACACGATGCACAAGGTCGCGCCCGAGGTTCAGGCCTCGGTCGATGTGCCGCTGCTGCACATCGCCGACGTGACCGCCGACGCGATCGTCAAGGCCGGCTGCAGGACGGTCGGCCTGATGGGAACCCGCTTCACGATGGAGCAGGGCTTTTACGTCGAGCGGCTGAACAGCAAGGGCGTCGAATGCGTGATCCCGGATGAGGCGCAGCGCGCCGAGATCCACCGAATCATCTTCGATGAGCTGTGCCGCGGCATCTTCAAGGATTCCTCGCGTGCGGCGCTCAAGGTCATCGTTGCGGATCTCGCCGCGCGCGGAGCCCAGGGGGTCGTGCTCGGCTGCACCGAGCTGCCCTTGATCCTCTCCGCCGACGACGTCGAGATCCCGGTCTTCGACACGACGACGCTGCACGCGCTGGCCGCGGTCGAGTTTGCGCTGAACTAATTTCTGCCCTTCGCGCGCCGCGCCGCGGCGACCGCATCGAGACCCGCGAAGGCGAAGGTCTTGATGTGCGTCTTCAGGTCCTCGAAGTCGAGTTCGCCCTCCGCGGTCCAGAAGTCGGCCATGACCCGGCTGACCATGTGCCGGTTCGCGACCAGCAGCATCGTGCAGGGTGCGAAGGTGCTCAGGAAGCAGCGGGCGAGCGCCTGATCGTCAGTCGAGATGCCGGTGATCTCGCTGAGCAGCCCGCGGATGATCGCGAGCTTGGGTGAGATCCGGGTGTTGAAGACCTGGTCGAACATCGCCGAAGGCGCGACGATCTCGCGCATGAATACGCGCAGATGCCAGCCCTCGCTGTGCAGGCCATCGAGCATGCCGTCGATGATGCGGCCGAGCTTGCCGCGCGCGTCGAGCGGGCTGTTCGCGACTTCGGTCAGCAGATCCAGGCTGATGAAGCGGTTGTGCGCCTCCTTCAGCACTTCCGCGTAAAGGCCGTCGCGGCCTCCGAAATGGTAGTTCACCGAAGCCAGGTTGCAGCCCGCCTTCAGGCAGATCTCTTTGGCCGTCGTCGCTTCGTAGCCGAGTTCCGCGAACAGCCCTCCCGCCGTCTCCAGGATGTTCGCGCGCGTCGTCTCTCCGTCCTGGCGGCGGGTGCGAGCCGGTGGGGTTTTCTCTTTGCTGTCCATGTCCGGATTCTAGCTTGACTCCAAATTCAAATTCAAATTAGAATTTGACTCAAGCGAGAGAGCACCCCGCTCCGCTGCCACTCGAAGGATGTCTCTGATGAAGAAGAAAGTCCTCTTCGCGCTCGTTCTGCTGGCCCTGGTTGCGGCCGCCCTGACCTGGAAAGTCACGCAGCGTGGCGCCGACGACTCTGGCCTGGTCCTCTACGGCAATGTCGATCTGCGCCAGGTTTCGCTGGCTTTCAACGGCAGCGGGCGGATCAAGGCGCTCGCCGCCACGGAGGGCGATCGGGTCAAGGCCGGGCAAGAGCTGGGCGTGCTCGACACGAAGACCCTGGAACTCGAAATCGCTCAGGCCAAAGCCCAGCTCGATGCCGGCGAACAGGTCCTGCTGAAATTGCGCAACGGCTCCCGCCCTGAGGAGATCGCCCAGGCGAGAGCGAAGCTCGCCGCGAGCCAGGCCGATTTCGACAATGCGAGCGCCCAGCTCGCGCGCATCCATTCTGCGAACGCGAGCACCGAAGGGCGGGCCGTCAGCTCCCTGGACGCCGACTCCGGCGCAGCGAAACTGAAAGTCGCGAAGGCGAATCTGGACAGCACCGCGAAAGCGCTCGCGCTGCTCGAAGCCGGGCCGCGCAAGGAAGAGATTGCCGAAGCCCGCGCCAGGGTCGAGGCGAGCCGGGCCCAGCTCGCGCTGCTCGAACACAACCGCGATGAAGCGCATCTGCGCGCACCGGTCGATGGCCTCGTCCGCAGCCGTCTGCTCGAACCGGGCGACATGGCCAGCCCGCAGAAGCCGGTTCTGGCGCTCGCGCTGCTGAACCCGAAATGGGTCAGGGCTTATGTCGCCGAGGCGGATCTGGGCCGGATCAAGTCCGGCATGGCGGCCCAGGTCAGCACCGACAGCCACCCCGAGCAACCGATCAGCGGTCGCGTCGGCTACATCTCGTCGGTCGCCGAATTCACGCCCAAGACCGTGCAGACCGAGGAGCTCAGAACGAGCCTCGTCTATGAGGTGCGCGTCTTCGTCGAGGACGCCCGCGATCAACTGCGCCTGGGTATGCCGGCGACGGTGCGCATCGCGCGGACGGACAAGTGATGAGCGCCGAGCTGGCCCTGCTCGCGCGGGGCGTGCGCAAATCATTCGGCGCGACGACGGCGCTCGATGACGTGTCGCTCGCGGTTCGCCGGGGCGAACTCTCCGCGCTGGTCGGCCCGGACGGCGCCGGCAAGACGACTCTGCTGAGGCTCGCGGCCGGGCTCTATCAGGCCGACTCGGGCGAGCTGACGGTGCTAGGCTTCGCAGCGGCGAGCGAGGCTCAGCAGATCCAGAACCGGATCAGCTACATGCCCCAGCGCTTCGGCCTCTACGAGGATCTGTCGATCCAGGAGAACCTCGACCTCTACGCCGACCTGCACGGCGTGCCGCCCGAGCTGCGCCGCGAACGCTATGCGCGGCTGCTCGAGATGACCGACCTCGCGCGCTTCACGTCCCGTCTGGCCGGCAAGCTCTCCGGCGGCATGAAACAGAAGCTGGGCCTCGCCTGCACGCTGGTCCGCTCGCCCGAGCTGCTGCTGCTCGACGAACCGACGGTCGGCGTCGATCCGCTGTCGCGCCGCGAACTCTGGCAGATCGTCCAGCAACTGGTCGATGCCGAGCAGCTCAGCGTGATCGTCAGCACCTCTTATCTGGACGAGGCCGAGCGCTGCGCCAAGGTTTTCGTGCTGCACGAAGGCCGCTTGATCGACGAGGGCCGCCCGGAGGAGATCCTCGCCCGGGCCCAGGGAATGGTCTTCGTCGCGACGCCGGCCGCCGGAGAGCCCGCGCGCAGCCTTCAGGCCAGGTTGATCGACGAGGAAGGCACCGTCGATGCCGTGCCCCAGGGCGGCGAAGTGCGCTTCATCCGCGCGGCTCCCGCGCCCGAGGCGCTGCTCGCCGGCGCCGCGGTCCGGGCCGTGCCCGCGCGCCTCGAAGACGGCTTCATGACTCTGCTGCGCTCGCTCCGGCCGGCCCGCCTCGCCGTTCCGGATAGGGGCGGCGCGCGGAGCGTCGAGCGCAGCGAGACCGTCATCGAAGTGAAGGACCTGGTGCGCCGCTTCGGCGACTTCACCGCCGTCAACAGCACTTCGTTCTCGGTGCACCGTGGCGAGATCTTCGGCCTGCTGGGGCCGAACGGCGCCGGCAAGACGACGACTTTCCGGATGCTCTGCGGTCTGCTGCCGGCGAGCAGCGGCCATCTCCGGGTCGCCGGCGTCGATCTGCGCCATGCGCGCGCCGAAGCGAGGCGGCGGATCGGCTATGTGTCGCAGAAGTTCGCGCTCTACGGCAATCTGTCGGTCGCCGAGAACCTGCAATTCTTCGGCGGAGCCTATGGTCTGTACGGCAGGCGGCTCGCCGACCGGATCGCCGCGGTGGCCGAAGAGTTCGAACTCGGCGACCAGCTCGCGACGACGAGCGGTCAGCTCCCCGGTGGCTTCAAGCAGAGGCTGTCGATGGCCGCGGCGCTGCTGCACGAACCCGAGATCCTCTTCCTCGACGAGCCGACCAGCGGTGCCGATCCGCTCGCGCGGCGCGAGTTCTGGCGGCGGATCACGACGCTCGCCGATGCCGGAACGACCGTGATCGTGACCACTCACTTCATGGAAGAGGCGGAGTACTGCGACCGCATCGTGATCCAGGACGCGGGCAGCCTGCTCGCGCTGGGGACGCCGCGCGAAGTGAGGGCGGAGGTCGGCGGGGCGGACATGGACGCCGCATTCATCGCGATCGTCGAGCGCAACCGCGCCCAGAACGAGAGGGCCGCAGCATGAGCGACGCACTGAGCGGAGGTTTCCGGCGCCGCCTCGCCGCGCTGGTCGCGAAGGAATTCCGGCAATTGCTGCGCGATCCGGGCAACCTCGCGATCGGCATCGTGCTGCCCATCATCCTGATCCTGCTCTTCGGCTACGGCCTGTCGCTCGACGTGCGCAACGCGCCGCTGGCGGTCGTGCTCGAGGACGCGTCTCCTCAGGCCCATGAGGCGGTCTCCGGCCTCGCTCTGTCGCCCTACCTGGCGCCGGTGCTGCTGCCGGCGATGCGCGACGCCGAAACGCTGATGCGTGAACGCCGCGTCGACGGCATCCTGCGCCTGCCTTCCGACTTCTCGCGCCGGCTCGCCGCCGGCGACGCCCATGTCCAGCTCCTGGTCCACGGCGGCGATGCGAACCGCGCGCGGATCGTGACGGGCTATGTGCAGAACGCGCTCGCGCAGTCGGCGCGCCGCGCGGCGGACCAGACCGGCAAACCCGCCGCCGGGCTGATCGCAATCGAGCAGAGGCTGTGGTTCAACTCCGCGAACACCAGCACCTGGTTCCTGGTGCCCGGCCTGATCGTGCTGATCATGACCCTGGTCGGCGCTTTCCTGACCGCGCTGGTGATGGCGCGCGAATGGGAGCGGGGCACGCTCGAAGCGCTGTTCGTGACACCGGTGCGCCCGCTCGAGATCCTGCTCGGCAAGCTGATTCCCTACTTCGCACTGGGCCTCGTGGGCCTGCTGCTGTGCCTCGTGGCCGCTCGCCTGCTCTTCGCCGTGCCGATGCAGGGCTCGCTCGCGCTGATCCTCGCCGTGTCGATGCTCTATCTGCTGGTCGCGCTGGGCATGGGCCTCGTGATCTCGGCTGCGACGCGGAGCCAGTTCCTCGCCAGCCAGCTCGCGCTGGTGCTGAGCTTCATGCCGGCGCTGATGCTCTCGGGCTTCCTGTTCGATCTGCGCAGCGTGCCGGTTGTGGTCCGTGTCATCGGCCAGCTGCTGCCGGCGACCTATTACATAGAGCTGTTGAAAACGCTGTTCCTGGCCGGCAACGTCTGGCCGCTGATCGCGAAGGACTGCGCGATCCTGACGCTGCACGCGACGCTGCTGCTCGGCGCCGCGGTGGCGATGACGAAAAAGAAACTGCACTGAGGGTGTCATGACCGAATTTCTGCGTGCGATCCTCTTTCTGTGCCGCAAGGAGCTGCTGGCGATCCTCAAGGATCCGTCGAGCCGGGTGATCCTGCTGATGCCGGTGCTGGTCCAGTCGCTGCTGTTCGGCTATGCGGCGAGCTACGATCTGAAGGCTGTTCCCTATGCCTTGCTCGACCAGAGCCACTCGGCGGCGTCCGTCCGTTTCGTCTCCCGGCTCGAAGGAGGGGGGCTGTTCCAGCGGGTCGCGACCCTCGCCAGCCCGACCGAGATCGCACCGCTCGTCGACGAGCAGAAGGCGCTGCTGGTGCTGCAGATCCCGCCCCGCTTCGCGGTCCAGCTCGAAGCGGGCGAGGCAAGCGCGCTGCAGCTGATCCTCGATGCGCGCAACTCGAACACGGCGGGCATCGCGGCGGGCTATGTCGGCACCGTCGCCGAGGCTTTCAACCGCGACTGGGCGAAGGAGCACGGCGGTAGCGCGTCGGCTCTGTCGATCGATACCCGGGCCTGGTACAACCCGAACCTCGAGACGCGCTGGAACATGCTGCCCGGCATCATCGCGATGCTGAGCATGCTGCAGACCCTGATGCTGACCGCGCTGTCGGTCGCCCGCGAGCGCGAACAGGGCACTTTCGACCAGCTGCTGGTGACGCCGCTGAGGCCTACCCAGATCATGATCGGCAAGGCGATTCCGCCGGTGCTGGTCGGTCTCGTCCAGGCCAGCATCGTCTTCGTCGTCGCGCGCTTCTGGTTTGCGATCCCGTTTGCCGGATCGCTGGCCACGCTCTACCTGGGCCTGCTGATCTTCACGACCGCTTGCGTCGGCGTCGGCCTCGCGATCTCGGCCTTCTCGACCAGCATGCAGCAGGCGATGCTCTATACGTTTGTGCTGGTGATGCCGCTCTCGCTGCTCTCGGGGCTGACCACGCCAATCGGCAACATGCCCGCCGCGATGCAGGCGCTGACTCGCCTCGACCCGCTGCGCTACGCCGTCGATCTGGTGCAGCGCGTCTATCTGGAGGGCGTCGGCCTCGCGACGATCCTGCCCGATCTGTGGCCGCTCGCGCTGATGGCCTGTCTCACACTGCCGGCCGCGGCCTGGCTTTTCCGTCACCGTCTCGTCTGAATGGGATTCCCATGTTCAGCTCTGAACTGATTGCAAAAAAAGGCCTCTGTACGGCCCTGCTCGTGCTGCTCGGCGCCTGCGCCGTCGGCCCCGATTACAAGGCGCCCGAACTCGTCGCGCCGGCTGACTGGAAGAGTTGGCACGGCGGAGCCGGGGCTCTGAGCGAGTTGCCGGCCCGCCAGGGCTCCGCCGAGCTGCCCGACTGGAAGGGCTTCGGCGACCCTGTGCTGGATCGTCTGCTCGATGAGCTCGAACGTGGTACGCCCGACCTTGTCAGCGCTTCGCTGCGCTTTGCGCAGAGCCGTGCCCAGAGGCTCACGGTGACGGCGCAGCGAGGGCCCAAACTCGATGCCCGCGGCGGCGCGACGCGCCAGAAGATCAGCGAGAACGGCAACTCGACGCGCTCGCTCGCGGTCATCGCGCCAGGGAGCCGCGACGCGCTGGCCGAGAAGCTCGCCGATCCCTATTCGCTGTATCAGGCGGGCTTCGACGCGTCCTGGGAGATCGACCTGTGGGGCCGGGTCAGGCGCTCGGTCGAGGCGGCCGATGCCAGCGTCGCGGCGAACGAGGCGAGCCTGGCCGAAGTGAAGCTTGCGCTCGGCGCGGAGCTGGCCCGCCACTACTTCGAGCTGCGTGCTGCCCAAGAGCAGCTGCGCCTCGCCCGCGAACAGATCGCGGCGAGCGAGGAGACTCTGAGCATGGTCCGTGCGCAGCAGAAGAGCGGCCTCGTCAACGCGCTGACCCTGAGCCAGCAGGAAGCTTTGCTCGCCGATCAGCGCTCCCGCCTGCCTCAGCTCGAAGCCCAAGAGGCGCAGGCGAGCAACCAGATCACGCTGCTGCTGGGGAAGAGGCCCGGTTCGCTGAAGGCCGAGCTCGCCGACGTCGACAAGCCGGCCAGCGTCGAGGCTCTGCCCGAGCTGAAGCTGGGCCTGCCCGGCGAACTCGCCCGCCGGCGCCCCGACATCCGCCGCGCCGAAGCCGAACTGCACTCGGCGGTCGCCAGCGTCGGCGTCGCCACTGCGGACCTATATCCACGGGTTGTGCTCGGCGCGAGCTTCGGGCTCGAATCGACGACTTCGAACAAGTTTGGCGAGTGGGGAAGCTCTCAGTGGTCGGTCGGCCCCAGCCTGTCGCTGCCGCTCTTCGATCAGGGGCGGCGGCGCGCGACGATCCGGCTGCGCGAACTTCAGCAGCAGGAAGCCGCGGTCGCGCTGCAGAAGACCGTGTTGCGCGCCTGGCACGAAGTCGATGACAGCCTGAACGCCTATTCGGCCGAGTTGCTGCGCCATGCCCAGCTCGTTGCGAAGACGCGCAGCAGCCGGGAAGCCTATGCGCTGGCGCGCGCCCGCACCGCGAGCGGTCTTGCCGACTCGCTGGTCGAACTCGATGCGCGGCGCACGCTGCTGCAGGCCCAGCGCGACGAGGTGGAGAGCACGAGCCGGCTGTTCATCGACCTCGTCGCGATCCGCAAGGCGCTGGGCTTGGCTCAGGTCGGAAGTTAGGCTGCGCGGCGGCGCAGATCCCGTCCGAAGTGGAGCGCGGCGAGGAAGACCAGCGCCGCGCTGATCCCCAGAGTCGTGCGGACCCCGAAACGCTCGGCGCTGGCGCCGGCGACGAGGCTGCCCAAGGGCGAGACGCCCACCAGGCACATCGAATAGAGGGACATGACCCGGCCGCGCAGCGAATCGGGCACCAGGGTCTGGATCAAGGTGTTGCTCGCGACGAAGCTGGTGATGGCCGCGAAGCCGGCCAGCGCGAGGGCCGGGGCCGCGGTCCACAGCGTCGTGCTGAAGCCGAACAGAGCGACCGCCGCTCCGACCAGAGGGGAGACTCCGGCGATGATCCTCGGCAGCGCCGCCGCGCCTCGCTGGCTGGCGAGGAAGATCGCGCCTCCGACCGCCCCGAGGCCCGAGCAGGCCATCAGCAGGCCGTAGGTCTGCGGGCCTCCGCCGTGGATGTCGCGGGCGAAGACCGGCAGCAGCACCGTATAGGACGTGCCGAAGAAGCTGATGCCCGAGACCAGCATCAGCGCATCGCGGATCCGTGCGTCGTGCCAGGCATGGCGGAAGCCTTCGTGCAGCGCCTTGAGCGTCGCGGCGACTGCGCGCGGGCGCGGCCGGGTGCGGATCGCGGCGAGTGCGCAGATCACCGCGAGGTAGGAGGCCGCGTTGATGACGAAACAGAAGCCTTCGCCGAACATCGCGACCGCGATGCCGGCGAGCGACGGGCCGATCATCCGCCCCGCGTTCATCATGAAGGAATTGAGCGCGATCGCGTTGGGCAGATCCTGCGGGTCGTCGACCAGCTCGGTCGCAAGCGCCTGCCGCGTCGGCATGTCGACGGCGTTGATGCAGCCGAGCAGCAGCGCGAAGCCGATCAGGTGCCAGATCTCTATGCTGCCGGTGAAGCAAAAAATGGCGAGCGCTGTGGCCTGGAGCATCGCGAGGATCTGGATCGCGATCAGCAGCTTGCGGCGATCGAAGCGGTCCGACCACAGCCCGCCCAGCGGACCCAGGACCAGCATCGGGATCTGGCTCGCGAACGCGACGACGCCGAGCAGCCAGGCCGAGTTCGTGATCCGGTAGGTGAGCCAGCCCATCGCGATCTGCTGCATCCAGGTGCCGGCCAGCGAGACCAGCTGGCCGCTGAAATAGAGGCGGTAATTTCGGTGATGGAGGGCGCGGGCGATGTGGGGCATCGTGAAACGATAGCGTGAACGGGGCTTTCGGGGTTTTCGCGTCACCTCCGCGGGGTTCTTGCGTCGTGGACGGATAGACTTGCACTTCTGTGCGCGCTTGGCGTGCGTCGTCTGCGGAGTCCTCATGTCCCGAACCCACTTGCTGATCATCGATCCGCAGAACGATTTCTGCGACCTCACCGATGTGCCTTTTTCACCGGCTCTTCCCGTCCCGGGCGCCGACGCCGACCTGAAGCGGATCGCGACGCTGATCCGCCGGGTTGGCGAGGCCTTGTCCGGCATCACGCTGACGCTCGATTCCCATCACTTTCTGGACATCGGCCATCCTGGATTCTGGCGCAAGGGCGACGGAGCCGCGGTGCCGCCTTTCACGGCGATCAGCGCCGCGGCGCTGCGCGAAGGAGACTTCCTGCCGCGTAGAATCGCCGACCGGGACAGGGTTCTGGCCTATCTCGACGCGCTCGAAGCGGCGGGCCGCTACCAGCACATGGTCTGGCCCGTGCACTGCCGGGTCGGCAGCTGGGGGCAGGGCGTCCATGCCGATCTGCTCGCCGCCTGCGACGAATGGTCGGCCGCGACGCAGTGCAACGTCGCGACCGTCGCGAAGGGGCTCAATCCCTGGACCGAGCACTACAGCGCGATCCGCGCCGAAGTGCCCGACCCGGACGATCAGGCCACTCAGGGCAATGCGGTTTTGCTCGAACGTTTGCGCGAAGCCGATGTCCTCTATGTGGCCGGAGAGGCGGGCAGCCACTGCGTCAAGGCGACGGTCGAACACCTCGCCGAGGCGTTTTCGCCGCCCGAGCTCCGGCGTCTGGTTCTGATCGAGGACGGGATGAGTCCCGTCGCCGGCTTTGAAGCGCAGCAACGCGACTTCCTCGCCGCAATGAAGTCGCTCGGTGCGCGCATCCTCTCCAGCGAGGAAGCCACCGGGGAGTTGCTGGCCGCGGCCGGCCGTTGAAGGAAATGCAAATGGGTGTCACTGAAGCGCCGATCGTGCGCAGCCTGCTCGAAACCGATCTGTACAAGTTCACGATGTGGCAGGCTCTGCTGCACAGCCATCCCGGAGCCCAGGTCGAATACTCCTTCCTGTGCCGCAACGAGACGGTGTTTCCGCTCGCCGAGCTCAAGGACGAGGTCGAACGCGAACTCGACCACCTCTGCACGCTCAGCTTCACCCAGGATGAGCTCGACTATCTGAGCGGCCTGCGCTTCATCAAGAGCGATTTCGTCGACTTCCTGACCGTGTTCCGCTTCCAGCGCCGCTTCGTCGAAGTCTCGACCGATGGCGAGCGGCTGCAGATCCACGCGCGCGGCCCGCTGGTGCATGTGATGGGCTTCGAGATCTACATGCTCTACATCGTCAACGAGCTGTATTTCCGCCGCCTGCCGACGGGGCCGGAGATCCTCGGCGAGGCCAGACGCCGGCTCCAGGCCAAGGTCGCCTTGCTCAAGCAGGTGACGCCGGAGCTCTGCGCCGACCCCGAGTGGTCCTTCACCTTCTCGGACTTCGGGCTGCGCCGCCGCTATTCGGGCCCCTGGCATGACGAAGTTGTCCGCACTTTCGCGCGCGAGGTGCCCGAGTTCTTCCGCGGCACGTCGAACGTGCACCAGGCCCGCCTCTTCAAGCTGACGCCGATCGGCACGATGGCCCACGAGTACATGCAGGCCTATCAGTCCTTCGGTTCCCGGCTGCGCGACTTCCAGAAGGCCGCGCTCGAAGGCTGGGTTCAGGAGTTCC